>JAESSY010000038.1 GCA_016763855.1 Pseudomonadales bacterium | reverse complement strand
TACCTGATTATGTCTGTAGTATAAAGCAACAGTTTCTGTTGCTTTTTTATGCCCAAGGATGGGCGGTATGCAGCAAGGAGCCAGGGATGGCGGTGCTGCGAATGCCCATGGACGGGCGGTATGTCGCAAGGAGCCAAGGATGGCGGTGCGACGAATGTCCAGGGATGGACGGTATGCAGCAAGGAGCCACAGATGGCGGTGTGGGTCTGTTAATAGGCGCTCGGCACGCAGCAGAAGACGATAAGATGGCGACGCGCCATATACCTTTAACCTATTAAACAAATGTCATGAAAAAATTATCAATTCCTGCAGTTCTCTTTTTAACGCTATGTTTTCTCCCTGTTGGTTATGCCAATAGCGATGAAATGCCTGCGCCGACATTAAAGGATCTGGCTGAAAAACAAACAGCAGATGAAGCAAAAGTCCCTCACCAACATGGGATAAGGGTGAGGACCGGCCACCGTACCGATAATGTAATACGTATCATCAACATTGGTTACCCAATCTCTCATTGCTTCACTCAAGGCGTCTTTCAAGGTCTTCGAACCACTAGTAACGGGAATAACATCCGCACCTAACAGTTTCATTCTGTAAACATTGAGGCTCTGCCGCTCTATATCTTCACTCCCCATATAGACCTGGCACTTCAGTCCAAACCTTGCTGCGACTGTTGCACTTGCCACGCCATGTTGACCTGCCCCTGTTTCAGCGATGACGCGAGGCTTACCCATGTGTTTAGCAAGCAATGCCTGACCGATGCAGTTATTGATTTTGTGAGCACCCGTGTGATTGAGATCTTCACGTTTCAGCAGAATTTTAGCGCCTCCCATTTCCCGGGTTAAACGTTCCGCAAAATATAATGGTGATGGGCGTCCAACATAATTTACCAAATCTGACTCAAACTCTGATATGAACTTAGGATCATTTTTGAGTCGAGCGTACTCTGTATCTAAGTGATCAAGCGCCGCAATTAATACCTCTGACACATATCGACCACCATAGTCGCCAAAGCGACCTCGATGATTTGGCATGGTCGGAAATTCTGTATTTTCCCCTGAAGTTTTCAACTGACTACCTCTGTATTACTAATCTCTGTATCCGTAGATCTAACTGCGTTCATAAAGGATTGCATTAAATATTTGTCTTTCCTACCTGGCTCACATTCTACGCCACTGCTGACATCAACGCTAAAGGGCTGCACTTTTTGGATGGCACGACTGACATTCAGAGGGGTCAATCCTCCCGCTAAGATAATGGGTTTAGTAACAAAGGGAGCTCCATCCCAATTTAAACTTTCCCCTGTACCACCAAATTTTCCATCCACCAGCGCATCCACAAGCAATGCCTTGCAGGACGGAAATGCCTTTGCTATCTCATCAATTTCCGTGATTCTTTTAACTCTGATTGCCTTTATAAAGGGACGAGAAAACTGACGACAAAAATCGTCCGTCTCATCTCCATGAAACTGTAGGAGATCAAAACTCCCAAGACTGATTGATTCCTCAACTGACGCTTTATCCGCATTTACAAATAGACCAATACAAGTCACGAAGGGCGGCAATCTATCGACAATTTTCTTAATCCCACTAGCACGAAGATAACGAGGACTGGGTTCGTACAGGTTGAATCCCAATGCGTCTGCACCGAGATCAATCGCTGCGATAGCATCATCAATATTGGTAATACCACAGATTTTTACTCTGGTACGCATTCTCTCTCTCTAATCTGTGAATTCAGTGGGCTGAATTTAAGGAGCGAGAGTGTAGCAGAGACTCTCAGTGTCGATCAATTTAACATTCCTGAAAGTAGATGGGGTAAGTTGGGCCCTTGAGGTAGCTTAGGATGATCGGGGTAAATGACATCGACTAGATACAAGCCTTTTGGGGACGCTGTGATGCTCCCCATATTTCTATTTTTAAGCATCAAGAGCTCCCGCATCCAATCTGCATCACGTGTACCGGCACCGATATCCATCAAAACACCTGCTATATTTCTGACCATGTGGAGCAGGAATGCATTGGCCTGAATATCAATAAGTATCAAGTCTCCTACCCTTCTAACATCTAGATGATGAACATTTCGCATAGCAGTTTTAGATTGACACTGAGCTCCCCTAAAGGACGTAAAGTCATTTTCACCCAACAAATGTCTTCCAGCCTTATGCATTGCCAATACATCTAGCCTGCGGTGCTCTCTAGTCAGGTTCTCAGAAAAAAGTGCTGAACGGATGTCGTTGTTGTAGATAAGGTAGAAATATCGGCGGGCATTTGCAGAAAATCTAGCACTAAAATCACTTATTACCTCCTGACTCCAATCCACTGAAATCGAATCGGGCAATAGTGCATTGGTACCTTTGACCCAGGCCTTTAACGGGCGTGATGCGGCAGTCTGAAAATGGACGACTTGCTTTGTGGCGTGTACACCTGAATCTGTTCGACCGGCACAAGTAACTTTGATAGTTTCAGCCGCAATTTCGCTTAGCGATCTTTCTATTTCTGCTTGAATTGTAGGCGTTGAAGTATTCTGATATTGCCAACCATGAAAACCAGCACCAATGTAGCTTATTCCAAGTGCAATAGTTTTCATGGCGTGGTTTTCTTGATTGGTTCTCAAGGTTTAAAAGCAGGACTAGTCGATTTTCTTAAGTAACTCGTTAGCCTCAAGAACCTCAGCTTCAGTACCATCAGACAGCACCTCTTTCAAAACTGATTTAGCACCGTCACTATCACCCATATCAATGTAGGCTCTGGCTAAATCTAATTTATTGTCTTCGTCTTCATCTAAATCGAGGGACAAATCATCATCTTCGTCCAAAGAAATCTCATCTTCACCTTCTAAATCCAGACCGAGATCATCATCACCGTCATCAAGATCTAAACTAATTTCATCGTCATCATCAAGATCCAGAGCGATTTCATCCTCACCTTCAAGATCTAAGGAAATTTCATCATCGTCATCAAGATCTAAACTAATTCCATCGTCATCATCAAGATCCAGAGCGATTTCATCCTCACCTTCAAGATCTAAGGAAATTTCATCATCGTCATCAAGATCTAAACTAATTCCATCGTCATC
>JAESSY010000037.1 GCA_016763855.1 Pseudomonadales bacterium | reverse complement strand
GATTGATTTCAATATGATCTCCCAAGGCTACATGGCGTTTTAGTACCACTGAGTCCACTCTAGGTGAGACTAAATAACTGGTATAGTCATTCGCTTTTATTTCTCCTTGAGCATAAATGCTATAAGTCATCACCTGATACTGTAGAACGGATGTTTCTATTTCGGCTAAATTTAGCTGTTTATTCGACAGTTTTATGCCAGCACCTTCGTCATCGTGCTCACCTTGTTCATCATCGTGCTCACCTTCATCGTCATCGTCATCGTGCTCGCCATGTTCGACTTGCTCTTTGATTTCATGTTCATGTGCGTGTTCATCTTTTTCAGCTGACTGACTGGTAATTGGCAGTGTCAGAATCAGACTGGCAATTAAAAGTATTTGTAATCTTTGATTCATGATATTTTTCCATTTTGTTTATATTGGGCAGACCCTTAGTACTCTTGTTTGATATAACTGCTTCATAATTTCTTTAACATAAAAGCCAACTGTCCTGATTGAAATAACCAGTTAATGCGGGCTAAATGAAATTGTGTTTGTAATTCAATCGCTGCCACTAGACCTTCTGCTCGTTGTTGTAGAGCGAGCAAATATTCCGTGGTGCTCATGTCACCACTCGACCATTGCTTCTCTAATAAGTTTTCACTACGTTGACCGCGCCCTTTTAGTAGAGAATTCAGTCGTTTATAGCGTTGCTGAAATTCATCTAAGGTAGCTCGACTGGATTCGATCGCAAACTCTTGTTTACGTCTAATTGCGTGATAATTGGCTTCTGCAGAAAGAGCCTCTTGATTGGCTGCGCGGACTTCGGCACTAAAATTATTGCGAACATTCAGCGGCATCGAAAACGTTAGTGAAACAATATTTTCTTCACCTGTTTTTCCAGCATTAATACCGAAGGTGGGTTCAGCTTTTGATTCTAGTTGTACCAACTTCGCTGACTTTACGGACACCTCCCATTCAGCCTTTGCGGCAGTCACAGCAGGATGTTCATCGATCATTTTTGCTTTGCTTCTGGGAGGATTGTTAGACCAAAGTTCCGAAGGTATTTCAGCTCGTTTAAGAGACCAGTCAGGTAGGAGTTCGTTCACTCGCGCTTCGCTTTGTCTTAATCGAACCTGTGCATTGGCTGTTTTGTTCAAATTTTTCGAAAAACTGAGCAACGCCAACTCAGCGTCCACCTGGCTCAAATCTCCAGCACGCTGGCGATCGGTGATCAAAGCGATCAAGGTTTCCATTTGGTTTTCTTGCTGCAATGACAATATCGATTGTTGACGCGCAGCTTGCCATTCAGTTAATGCCAGTAATGACTCAGCTGTTTTTTGTTGAAAAATCAACTTAAATGATTGACGGGCTGCTACGCGATTATAATCGGCTTGTTGCGTTCTAACACTACGTTTATCCCACCAATCGATTGTTTGACTGAAGCCCACGCTGTAATTATCATCGTCTCCTTCACGCTCAAACTCGGTTTCAAGCTCTGGATTATAAAGCGGGTTTTGCCGTCCTTCTGCCGTTGAAAAAGCGGCATTCATTGTTTCTCTTGCCGCAATGATTTCAGGATTCTGGTAGATTTGATTCTGAAACCAATGCGTCCACTCTATATTCGGTGTCGCAGCAAACGCAACCCTTGACAGACTCAGGGCAAACAAACTCCCCAAAATGAAGTTTCTAAATAGATACTTGTTCATAGATTTCCCTTGTTAAATATCGGGTATTAAGATAGCTAAAGGCAAGTGACCTAGGATCTTGTCCTAGTCAATTTCAAACTCTCGAAAGTAATTCAAAAGCCAAATAGCTTGAAGCCAAAACGTTGTGTTTGGCTACAAAAATATAATGGGAGATTTAACTAAACTATGGGAGGGCGTAGTTCTGGTGAGTACCGGCTGGAAATATATTGAGCGTAAAATTCTTCACTCGTTAGATAAAGCAAAGCCAAATTTAAACTCTCATTTTTAGAGAGGACAGCACATTGAGAAAAGTTATGACAATGGCAGCAATGATGACAATCAAATTCTATGTCGAGATAAGAATATAACTCTTCAATCGTATTCGCTGCTTCATTGACGGTTTTGGGTTGATGTTCATGCTCAAACTCAAGATGTTGATTACCATCTTGATGAGTTTGGTGATCATCAGTCGCTGTTATAGCACCAACAGATTGCATTGCAATCATCGCTATTAGCAGGTACGACCAGCATTTTCGAACCATCAAATTCGTTTCCGCATTAATAAATAGTGTGTTCTTCAATTCAGGGTGAGTAGACTATCAGAAATCACTACCGCTTCAAAGATGAATCGCCTACCTTTTAAGCTTACAGGCTCCTCTTTAACTTTGATTCCGGTCAAGAGGACCTGCGTAACAGTGAAAAATAGTATTGCTTATTTCAATTTAGTGATCGTTTGAATTTAGTGTTTGTGACTATCTGGTCGACGATCTCGTGAGGAAGAGTGAGTGTGAACCACTTTCCATGAACCATCAATATGTCGCAATAGAAATGTTTGGTATCCTGTTTTATCAAATTTCCGCTCACTATTTTTAACCTTTCCCTTGACGGTAATATCGGCAACAACCCAAGCAAAACTATCTTCAAAGCTAATTTCGATATTAGAAAAATCTAGATTCAAATAATCCAATGCGTCTTTCTCAGGTTCAACATGATGATTCACTAGGCTATCCAGACCCGCATTTTGTCCGCCGGATTCGATATATCGTGCGCCCTCAAAGTCCAAGAAGTTTTCCCTGAAGGGCTTGCCATCGCCATTTTCCCATCCATATTTAATAGCCGTGATGATATCTTTGATTTCTTTCTGATCACTTGAACTTTCCACTGTGGCATTTGTGAACATGCCAGCTTCAAAATGCCCTGGGATGTTACAAGCGAAAACCACCTCAGCATTCTCAGAGAATTCCCAAGTAATTTCTTTTGTTTGCCCTGGTGCTATTGTTACTGTATTGCCGTCTTCATGAACCATATTAGGCATTTTCTGCATCATGATGCTATGTTCTTTTTGTTCTGCAGAATCACCAATCGAAAACTCGTGGCTAATCATTCCTTGGTTGGTAATGACGAAAGTGATTATTTCTCCTGGTTGAATATTTAGTGACTCCGTAAATTCAAAACGCATAGTATCTTTAGCATTTACATAGATAGTTCTGTTGGCCATCGCGGCATCCGCAGGAACACCGACAGAGCTGGGTTCAGCTTCAGCACCATGGCCGTGTTCGTGAGTGCCGCTGGCCATCACGGAAGTTGATGTGAAACATAGTAAAAAAAGTGCTGTTATAAATGTTGTTTTTAACATGATATTTCCTTTTTGATTGTTGTAATAACGCATAATTTTCTGCTTTAGCTCTCTAACTCGTTTTTTAATTGATGATGACGCCATAGGAAGAAGACCGTAGGAATAACTAACAAGGTCAGTGTGACTGCTGAAAGCATTCCACCTACCATGGGTGCAACAATACGCCCCATCACTTCAGACCCCGTACCGGTACCCAGAAGAATGGGTAATAGACCAAAGATTGTCGTGGAGGCAGTCATCATCACTGGACGAACTCGCATACTTGCACCATCTCTAATTGCATTAACAAGATCTGATGTGGTGTAGGTTTTTTTCTTTTGACTTATTTCATCTCTAAATCGATCGAAGGCATGGTTGAGGTAGACCAACATGATTACACCGGTTTCCACTGCAAGCCCGGCTAAGGCAATAAAACCGACACCCACAGCAACAGAAAAATTGTAATCAAGTAAATACATCAGCCAGATACCTCCGACCATCGCGAGAGGCAAGGTGCCTACTATGATGAGGACTTCAGGAATATTTCTAAAGTTAACAAAGAGTAAGACGATGATGATAATCAAAGTGACTGGGATAACATAAGATAGCTTTTCCTTCACTCGTAGCATGTATTCGTATTGACCAGACCATGTAATCGAATAGCCAGGCGGTAATTTGATTTTCTCATTTACCACCTTTTGTGCTTCTGCTACATAGGTACCGACGTCTACATTTTCTATGTCAATAAATGACCAACCGTTGATCCGGGCATTTTCACTTTTGATGCCCGGTGGCCCATCTTCTACAAAAATCCGCGCGACATCTGCTAACGCAATTCTTTGGCCTGAGGGTGTCACAATGGGGAGCAATGCTAACTGCTCTGGTGAGTCGCGGTAGTCCTGTGGATAACGAAGATTGATAGGGTATC
>JAESSY010000005.1 GCA_016763855.1 Pseudomonadales bacterium | reverse complement strand
GTTTGACGTGTTCTGACCAGACCTGCTTTTGTTGTGAAGTGACTCGACTCATAATGAACTCCTGTGATTGGAGCGTTTATTATCAGGCCGGTAAATATAAAGGGATAGTACGCGGAGAAATTGGCGCTTACAAAACACGAAATTGGTTTACGACTAAAACAGCTTTCTTTCATATTAGATAAACACCCAGAAATACTCTCAATCATTAGAAATGATTTAGTCGTCAAATCAATTAAGCCGGTAGGCCGATCTGGTTTAAGTGTCGAAAGTGTTTTTCGGTGTCTAATATTGAAACAATTACGCATTGATAGCACGGTTGTCGCGAGTAACATCGCGCCACCGAGTGATAGTCAGATGTTGAATGATTGTCTCCGTGCAAGCAAGGATAATGTTTTGAAAGGCAGGACGCTGGGTATTCAACACGTCGTATTTCATAAACGGATAGGCATATCGTATCTGGCGATGGGCGTAAAAAGAAAGACCTTTGAGCATTTGCGAAACTTTCGAGCTGGTGTTGAAGGGAATATATCCGAATTAAAAAGAGCCTTTGGTGTAAGCAAAGCCACCTGGAAAAGCCATGACAGCTTCAAAGCTTTTGTATGAAGTTCCGTCATCAGCTACAATTTAGTGCGTATGGTCCGACATCAATCTGGCTAGACAATTTCTGTTAGGCTGAGAGTGTGATTTACACGAACTCCGCTACCATGGAGAAATTGAGGCGTGTACAAATCGCCTAAAAAGTCGGAATCGACGGGATCGCCGCGATAGTTATCCTACAATGAAGCTGCTTTCGCTTAAAGGTCTGGGCCGTTTTTATAACAGTCCGAAATTTTTGATAAAGCCCTATTTATGGGTGGGCACTAGCGAAAGACTCTGTCCCTAAACTTCAAAAAAGGCTTCTCAATCAAAACATAGGAAATACCACCCGCTGCGATACTCACAACTATAAATATAAAGGCTGCAATGTAAGGGTTTAGACTCGTTAAGTGGATCCTAGCCTGATCAACCAACATCAAGTGCCAGAGATAGCAACTGTAACTTGTTAAACTAGCAAAGCTAAAAAATGTGGCGACTTTTCTCGGTGGAACTGGTTCCCACACAAACATCAGCGTGATTAAAAATACAGACGCAATACCCATAAGAGGGTAAAATAATGCAAAAGACCAAGCCGGCGGTAGAACTCCCGGATAATTCAGTATGACGTTACCACAAAATACTAACACAACGACATTAACGATCAATGTCACAAGTTTTAGTGTGGATAAATACGGTCTCAAGGATTTTCGTAGATCCCAATGTCGATGTGCATAGGCAAGCATTGCGCCCATACCTAGGCTCGTAAACCTAAAGGTGAATTTCCGTATGTCATTTTCAAAACAAAGTAATGGCTTCGCGTCCACCGCACAGGCAGAGTAATCTCCTAGACTTAACAGCAGCGAGGAAAGTAGAAGCATCAGCGACGCAATCAAAAAACCCCAACGCGCAGAAATCAGAAACAATAAAAAGCAGACCGGCGGAAATAAAAGATAGAACCACTCTTCAATAACCAATGTCCAACTAACAGGCAGTATGTTCCAATTACCGATGACTAAATCTTGCAAAAAGACAAAATACAAAAGATCGATTTCGTTAAACACAATCCAAACAAATATTAAGACAGCAAAGTAAGCTGGTAGAGTTCTAAACCAACGTCTCATCCAAAACCGAAATAAGGAAGGGAATGAAATCTCTCTTTCACAGGTGCGTATGAGAATCGCCCCGATTAAAAATCCACTTAAAACAAAAAAAAGCTCTACGCCAAACTTGCCCGTTATTGAGAGAAACAAAAAGTCATTGGGCACATCCATTAAGTATCTTGCGTGGGCAAATAAGACAGAAGTCATTGCCCCGCCTCTTACAATATCCAACCCAATGAGCCGCGTAGGTGAAAATTCAGACATGGACAATACTTGTCTTTAGACTGCTTGTATGGGAATTACGCAATTCAATCAAAATACGCTTTACTCAATACTGCAGAGGCACAATTAGCAGGACCTGTGCAATCACTGTAATCAAAATTCCATTCTATTTCATATACAGGGTACTTACTATTTCTGGGTAGCTTCAACAACAAAGACAGTTGCGTCTTCCCAACAACATGGCTGGTTTTCACCTCTGCTCCCGCACGATTTCGAATAGTTATTGCAACATTTCGTTTATAATTTATGGAGGATATTATGGGTACAACTTCCAATCTTACATTCTTGGCATTTAGATTCTTATCCGAGAGATACAAGGCTCCATTTTGCAACATTTGATCCTTCTTTAGTCCAGACAGGATACTAGCGTATGTTGATTTATCACTCATATCGTAGTGATCAGGTACCTGATCCACTAATTTATCATAAAACTGATTTTGTTGATCGACATCAGTGATAGCTAACTCTTGCTTTTGAAACTTTTCAACAACCTGCTTCTCTAAATCGTCACCCGTATATCGGGGTAACAGTTTGTTTCTAGCCAAACTGTCCCACAATCCAATAGCCACAACATGTGTGGCTTTCTTTGTGGGATGGCAATCATTTTCTGCAATACACCAGAAAGCTTTGTCGTCTAAAAATGTGGATGGGACGACGGTGAACGGAAGTTTAAATTGATTTCTTTTCAATAAGTCATCAAAAAATGCTCTTTGTTCCCCTCCCCACCACCACAACAAGACAACCGGGATTTGGTATTTCTCTTCAAAATGGCTAATGAGGTTTAGATTTGTATCCCAGCGGTTTCGAATGATAGGCATCGGAAGGTCTTTTTGATATTCAGCCTTGGTATTAAAATTAGTATTCCCTTTTCTTTGGACAGAGTTCCAAAGAGCTAAATTCCCCGGCGGAATGGGAGAGCCAGTGTCATTGACATCATTTCTTAACAAACTCCATATCACTACATCTGGCGCCAATAATTCCAAATGTGAGGCCAGAAAGTGATACTCATCAATTTTGTTCCAACCCGGTAATGCAACGGTTACGAATTCGATTTTCTGATCGGGAAATCGTCTTTTTGCTATTGCTTGCATCTGGCTCGATATTTTGTCTTCTTCTAAGAGCTTCCAACCAAAGATTACCGAATCCCCAACAAGCAAAATTCGCTTTACACCTTCATTTTTATGATGTATTTCGGACCCTCGAAGGCCAATGCTATTTATTCTATATTCATCTCCCTCGGCGGCTTTCCACGTTGCGAATTTCATAAACGGGTTCAATACAAAACCTATCTCTTTCGTGATGTGAGGGTAAATAGCAAACTCACTTGGTTGTGCTGCCATCAGTACTTCTTGTATCTCATTTTGATTTAACAAGTTCGCCTTTAGCAGATCATTTTCGCTGGAAGACCGAACGATGTCGAATATCAAGAGAGCAATCACACAAAGCAGTAAGACGCTGAGTATCAAGAAAAAGTTGGCTATGCTTTGGAGGGATTTATTGGATGTTTCATTCATTCTTTTAGGCTATACCGTGGATTATTTACTTTGAAACCTCGCCTTAAACAGAAGAATACTACAACGTTCAAATGAAAGGTATTCTAACAAGAACTGCAACGACTAGTCATGAAATCTACTATGAATGTTTAGCGTATCCTATTGTGTTTTTTCAAACACTTTCCTTTTCATGGAACCAATTGTTGTATCACCCCTTCGTAGGTCTAGAATGAGCGGTAGGTTCGATCTAGATACACTATTGTTTGGAAAGCGTAAAAATATCAATTCAGCTTCATCTAGCCTCCCTTCCATCATGGCTACTACACCGAGATTGATCTGTGCATTTTCATGATTTGGATTGAGTACAAGGATCTCTTGGTAAAACTTGGCAGCTTCCATATAGCGCGATTTAAGCAGTTCATTGTTTCCCCGTTCAAGCAACATTCTTTGTCTCGTTTTGTTGTCTTTATTGATGCCATAAGTTCTTTCAACACGATTGGCCTTTTCATTCAGACCATTCGCCCTTAACAACTGAGACCAAAAAGCCAGTACATACAAAGGTTCATCAATCACTCCGTCATTCTCTATTTGGTTCTGTCTCAATTCTTTCCGGAGTAAGCTTAAGGCTTTCTCATCTTCATTATACTTAAAGTAAACTTGGCTAAGTGCAACCCAATTTCGGGATTGCCCAGGAGAATTCTTAATTGCCGCATCGTAGAAGGCAACTGGATGTCGCCATAAGTCGTTACGCTGCCAAGATAAGGTCCCCAATATAATTGTAACAGAGAGAATAACTATCATTCTGAAGCGACATGAAAACACTTTCAATGAGAATAAAAGGTAAATCACGGCAAGCAATAGACCAAAGTTAGGCAGGTAGGTTCGATGCTCAAACATAAGATCGCGAATAGGAATCACACTCGATTCCACGCTTAAGGTTAGGTAATAAAACAATACTCCAAACGCGACCAAGGGCAATTTTCTCAATCGAAGTATAGAAAAACCAATTAAACTAATATGTCCTAACAAGCCTAGAACAGTTGCCACAGAAAAAGTCGTCGCGATTGCATTGTTGTCATAATCCAAATTTAACGGATGAGGCCAAAAAAATAACCCAATGTACTTCCAAACAACCAGTATTTGAGCGGTTAAATAGTCTTTCCTTGTAATCGTATCAGTCTCTCGTAGGCTTCGATCAATGTCTCCAACATCTACAACACCTATCCAGAGAATTACTGTTAACAATCCAAGCGCCAACAAAAACAAACTTGAAATGTAAATTAGCAAGCGCTTAGCTTCGCTCCCAGTCTTGGCAAAAAAGCACGCTTCCATCAATATTATAGCGAGAGGCAAAGTAAAGGCATTTTGTTTTGTTAGGCAGGCAAAGATCATTAATAGTATCGTCAGAGCATACAACACTAACTGATTACTGAGCCGAGAAGACATCCTTGCGCTAAGGTAAAAATATAGAGTACAGAGATAAAATAGCGCCGACATCGATGCCAACCTCTGTACCACATAGCTTACCGCCTGAGTGTTTAGGGGATGCAATACAAAAAACAAGGCAACGACAAAAGGGACATATTTTGCAATTGCTAATTCACTTTGATTCGGAACCTTTCCCACATTTTGTAGCTGTAGAAACCGTGAGACTATTAAATATATAACAACTGAAGTTAGAAGGTGAATCGAAATATTAACAATGTGATAACCCAATACATCACTTCCATGAACCGCAAAGTTAAGCGCAAAACTATAATAACCAATAAAGCGTAAAGGCGAAAAATCCCAAATAGCTCGAATGTTAGACGATTCTACAATGGCTGGATTATCAACAATTGAAGCAATATCATCTAAGTAGAAGGGTATATCTAGGGTATGAGCATATGCAGCGATACCTGCCAATATTACAAGTACAACTTTCGTAAAATCAGAATCAAATGCCTTAAGCCATCTTAACATTTCAGTTTCATATCAAAAATTGCCTTAAGTATTTTCATCCCGGCCGGAAATTTTGAGATCTGACAATTCTTGTTCAAGTATCGCCATACGCTGAACGAGTCTATTGATTCTCACGCTTTTCTTTGACAATTCTATATCTGTGGTTAACGATCTAATCAACAGGAGAAGTATCGCAACGATCACAGGTAATATAGGAGGATATGAAATGCCGAGTTTGGCCCCTACAACATCATTTGCTTCTGGAAACACACCTAATACTAAAATAGGCGCAGTTAACAATAACCACCAAACGCTATATTTAACGTGCAGGTGATCTTTTCTAATCAGATAGGTAATCGTTATCACAACTAAAATTGCTGCAATGCCAGTAACGAGATTAATAGGCATTTTGCCTCTTTTTTGAAAAGTTGAATTTGATTAAGCACAAAATTGTTGTATGCAACATATAGAAAAATACGCTCCACCAAGAACCAAAAATTCGAGACTTCCCGGCAGATCGCTTTTCCATTTTTACTGGCACTTCCCCAAGGGCAAGACCAGATCTATTAAGCATAATTAACACGCCAACATCTTGATAATCCATCAAACTTGCTGCTGGCAAACTTAACAATTCAATTGCATGCCTATTATAAATTCTTAATCCAGACGTCAGATCAACAATGGTAAGCCGGGATAGCCGACGAAAAAAATGCCACGCAATTTTCCGTGCGCTACTTCCTCTTTCTGGGTAGGCACCAATGGAGACATCAAGTTTACTTTCCCCATGTTCTGCTAAAAAGTCGGGTATAGAATTAGGAAGATGTTGCCCATCAGCGTCCATAGTTAAGACTAAGCTATACGATTTCCTATTTGCATATCTTAAGCCTGCCTGGGTTGCACCCCACGCGCCTAGATTATTTACTAGGGACATGACCTTGGCTCCCTTTTCTCGAGCAATTCTCGCAGTATCATCAGTGCTGGCGTCATCTACAACTAAGACCTCATAATGCTGAGTAATTAGCGATGAGACAACTTGAGCGACACTCTCAGATTCATTATGCGCAGGAATAGCGATTAACAATTGATGAGACATACTTAAGCTTCAATTTCCTGAGTACTATTCAGAACTAAAAGATATTCTTGATCAATTAGCCTATAGATTTGGTCAATTTTAAAAACCATATTGTAACGTTTACGCGCATTATCACCAAGTTCAGAAATAGTTTTCGGGTGGGAGGCAAGATAGCTAAGCATTTCTATCAGGCTTTCAACATTCTCTTGCTTAAAATGCCAGCCTTCTACACCATCTCCAACAACCCAATTCATACCGGAACCCGTAACATTACTAACAAGACATGGCTTTCCTGCTCTAAAAGCTTCAAGCAGAACAAGTCCAAAAGCTTCGGATCGATTGATCGATGGGAGGCAAAAAATGTCACAGTTATGAAAATATTGATCTATTTTCTCATCAGATATGTACCCTCTAAGGCGGACACATTTATCAAGTCTCAAATCTTTTATTTGCGCTAATAGTAAAGATTCACATTCTCCCGTACCAACTATATCTAGCTGAAAATGATTCGCTACCTGCGATATTTGAGACAATGCCGCCAATAAAGTTTTGTGGCCTTTGTAGTAAGACAATCGCCCAACAGTTAACAGCTTTATCACGCCGACTTTGTCAGCATCGTGAGCATCAGGAACCTTTTGTTTTTCACCTCCGTTTTCTTTCTTTTCATCCGGGGCCAATCCAAGCGGTATCACCGAACATTTTTCAACAAAGGGCAAAAGTGCCTTACTTGTTTCTAAGTAGGGTGGCGAGGTCACAATTATTCTTTTCGCTGCTTTTAGTACCTTTGACTCTAACTTTGAGTAGAACAATGTGTAGGCTAGCCGAGGGACAAACTGATCTTTATTAAACTCCACATCAGAATGCCAATGAACCACCCACGGTATTTTTTTCGCCACGCTCATTAGCAATAAAAAAAATACCGTTAAGTTTGGCATGTGTAAATGCAAAATATCCGGCTGATAACTAAGAATTACTCTTCGAATCAATGAGGGAATGGATGGCGCTATGGGCGCATATAGAAATTGACCTAAGGACTTAGCGCGATAGATATCGACATTACTACATACTTCAAAATCGGATAACTCTCCACCCGTATGGTCATGTACAATAGCTGCCACCTGATGGCCTTGAGATACACTCTCTTCCATCAAAGCTTTCATGAAATTTTCAATCCCGCCGGAGAACGGTTGATAATACTTCCCGATATGGAGTATGCGCACTTCAGCTCAACTCGCTAATCTATCTCAATCGTAATGTTTGAGTTTGTTAAATTCACGATAGTTTACTCAATACTCAGCCGTTCACGGAAAGCTTCTGTTATATCGATCGCGTCTTGATTATTTCTAATGACATAAGGGATGACTAGTACAAGCAATTCTGTTCTCGCAGAATTGACCGAGTTAGTTCGAAAAAGTTTGCCCAGTAGCGGCACTTTACCTAAAATGGGAATTCCAAATTCCCCTTCGCTTTGAGAGGAAGAAATCAAGCCCCCCAATAAAACTGATCCTCCGTCTCTCAGGGTTAGGGTTGTTTGAAATTTTCTCGTTAGTATTATTGGAGAGCCGCCAGCGCCAGCGCTTGCTATTTGCTGCTCACTTAGCTCTTGGCTAATCTCAATATCAACCAGGCCGCTAGCTTGTACGATCGGCTTTACCGTCAACAATACGCCTGTCTTTCTATATTGGATAGTTTGAATAACCGGCGTGTCGCCGCCGCTGATAGATTGAGAATTTGACGTGATAATCGGGATTTCATTGCCCACTTCGATGGTAGCTTCTTCACCACTCTTCACAAGAATTTTTGGAGACGACTTTATTACCGCCCTAGTGTCTCTATAGAATGCATTGATTGCTGCTCTAGTTACCCCCGCACTATCAAAGGTGAGCGTTAGACCGCTTCCGCCTAGATCTAGGCCGCTTTGAGTACTGCCAGTTAAGCTTAAATTATCAAACCCCTTACTATTGAACAACCATTCGATACCGGAAGTTTCTTGATCATCCAATGAAACCTCTGCAATTACCACTTCCAGCAAAACTGACGGAACAGGTTTATCCATTTTTTCAATGGAGGGTAATAAACCCAACCATGTTTTACCACTACCTTTAAGATATAGAATATTCAGGTTTTCATCTACAACCAATGAGCCGCCTGTCACCTTTCCTCCGCTTTGTGCTGCCTGTTGATTTTCACCGCTCGACGACTGCGAACTACCTCCTTCCAACAACAGTAGCAAATCAGCTATATGGCTGGCTTGAACATTTTGAACTTCATAGCTGAAGATGCCATCTGCAATCTCTTCTTGATGCCTTTGATCGAGCTCCCTTGCCCAGTCAATGACGTGATCCAGGATCGCTCGCGTTCCTGCAAACACTACGATTCTGTTGGCATTCTTTAACGGTATAACCAGAATACTACCAATAGGCGGAGATAATGATGCTGCATAACCCTCAGCACGTAACACTGTAACGATGGAATCCGCAAGCTTATCCACACTCATATAAGAAGGTGTCAGTGATTTTGCGAAGCGACCTTTCATCAAAGGTTGATCTAGCACTTTTATAGCATCGACTACCTGCGCAACAATAGCAGACTTACCTTTTACTAGAATGGCATTCCTGTCGGGATCTTCAAAGGTTTGAACCGATACTCCATTAAATATTTGTCTCAGCCATTGTGCCACTTGTGTATTACGCACTACTGACAAAGGTATAATGGCAAAGATTGGTCTATGACTAGGGGGAACATCTGGTAATGTTGCTCCATTTATCAGCAGAGGGACAGTTGTACCCGACGCTTCTTTATCGGCAACGATCCTTAACACCATTCCTCCTTGACGCACACTGATGCCATAATCGGCTAACACCATTTTAGCTGTACGATATAAATCAATAGGAGACTGTGGTTTTGCTAAATTTAAAGTAACCAGGTCCTTTGTTGCGCTCAAGGCAGGGTCTATGACATAAGATAAATTTAGTTGCTTAGCAAAAACTTCATTAATAAAGGCGGGCAAAGGAAGTTGATTGAAGCTAACAGAGATTGGCGGGCCATCCGCTAACCCTAGACTGTTATCCGATACAGATGATGTTGAATCTCCAAATACAGCCTGAGGCGTATCACTCACAACTAACTCTGGCTTTGAGTCATCTTGGCCATCAATAATCGTTGTTTCCGACTGATTCTTGGACTCAGTCGTCTCCCTCAGCAGGGGCGGCTTTACAAATACCGCACTGGAACCTTTTTCAATATTATTCAAAGTGGTACAGGACGACAATAGTAGAATTGTTAGACCTCCAGCCATTAAATTTCTATTCCATATTCTATTTGATTTCATAAGCCCAACATAATAATTTGTAATATCATCAGTTCAATAATCTTTTGGATATAACACAAGTTGCCTTTTACCATCTGACAACGCCAATAAGATTGTATCCTGATTGATGGAGACTATCCGTTCACCTGAAGGCAATTCATCACCTTCCTTAAGATCGTGAAAGTATTCATTTCCTCGTTTTAAAACTGCACGCCTTTCATCACCAATTTGAATCAGACCTATCAGTATCCAATTTTGACTTGCACGTGCTTGCGCCGCAAGATTTTCCAAGTCTGCTGCACTCAATGTAGTTTCAACTACCACAGGCGCTATCTGCTTTTTTTCAATCCAAATCGATTGGTCCCTCAATCGCTTTATCACGGGAGCGTAGTTCCTCGCGAATGTCGCTCGAATTACACGATGCTCGACCGCATTTGGAGGACCGCTCAATTCCTGAGTCAAAGGATCAAAAACAGGATTCAGTAAGGCGACAAATACCATTGCGACAGCTAGTCGCCACTTCACTTCAATATTGAGAAACCAATGTAGCGCCTCAGTCATGCAGCTCACCATTAGCTGGTCGAGTGTTATAGTAGGCTAATATCATCATCTGAAGCCTACTTCTTTTTGTTCCAGACCTTACAGTCATACTTGAGACTTTGAATATGGGTGTATTCGATTCAAGGTCACTCACGAAATCAAGCATACTATCATCTGTAAAAGCTGCATCCAATTCAAAACGAACAACGCTCACATCTGACAAGACAGGATGAGGCTGGAACGACCCCACCTTTAAGTTAAATTTTTCCAGACCTGCCTTCTGGGCAAAGCTAGATATTGTAGATTGCATTTCAGCTCGTACAAGTGATTCACTTTCTGCCTGCCAAGTTGCTACCTCCATTTCTTTCAGCGCATTCTCTTCAATTATCATTCGTTCACGCCATACAGACTCTGACTCTAAAGAAAGTAACTCATCATTGCGCATATTCAAACTATCAAATTCTGCATTCAATTCCACACGATAATCGTCAACGACTAAAACGAAATAGAAACCCGCTATTACGGCAATCAAAAATAGCCCCCAACGAAGTCTTTGATTGGCAACAATCTCGACTCTAAACTGGGCAAGAATGTGCAATAGCTCGCTCATAGACCTAACACCACATTGGCTCGAATAGTGATTTCCTTTTTATTTTGACGACGATCAATTCTGATGTCTGTCATCCAACCTAAGGCCTCAAACTCTTTTACGTATTTGCTTAACTCTGGTGAAGCATCAGCAATGATCATTTCTAGCTCTGGGCTTTCGTAGATCCAAACCAGTATCTTAACCTTAGATTTCACCAAAATATCGCCAATCTCAGACATCAGATCAAGCTGAGTTCTACCTGCAATTGATGCATATTCTCTGTTTTGATTTCTAAGAGAATAAAATTGATCTCGCACTACAATCGTTTTTTCGGCTTGCGGGGACAAATTTTCTATTTCTGACTTTACGACAGCACTATGCCATAACAAACGGGTTACACCTGTGAACTGATAACTGACAGTTAGTGCAAAAATCACAACTGCAATCCACATTACAATCTTTTCATTCGCACCTGAAATAAGCTGACCATGTTGAGCGCTCTTCCAGTGAATTCCCCCCACAACTTTAAGGGTTTCACATTGGGGGATCGGTACATTAGCCACCGACAAGCCCTTTAGAAAAACATACCAATCATCATCTGACGGAGGACTTTGACACCACATTTCCCCTAAAAGTTCGTTATTAGACCAATACTGCCCAATATAGCCATCACTACCCTGCCATAACCTTCCGCCCTCTGTCTCTTTCTCTGCAAATGCACTCTCAGGAATTGCCTCTACTTCTCTAGACTCAAGCTCAAAAAAGTCACCCATTAGTTTTTTTTGTTGTTCAGCATCCCAAAGCCAAATATTCGCATAGCCACTTTGCCAATCGACCCAATAACCTGGATTTTTAAATGGAGAGATAAGCGGAAGCTTTTGTTCTAAAGCAGCCCGCCGTTTCGTTGGCGGTACATGCTTAAAATCAACGCGTCGAAATATCGAGCAACCTCGAGAAACCACCCAAAGACATGTTCTGCCTGTGACCTCAAAAACCTTTACTTCATCTCTCAGTTGATGATAATGCTTAGTTGAGAAGAGGCGTTTCTGTATTTTTAATAGTGCTTGTTGCATTACTATGCATAGACCTTAAGGCTGTATTCTTTTTATATAGACGGTAATCAATTTGCCACGGCGCCATATTTGATTTCGGTGTCAATGAGACGCCTATCCATTCTACTTGTTCTTGGCCTAACTGCCCAATCGAAATGCGCAAATAATTACTTGGGAAGAAGGCCTGCGTAAAAGGGTCGTCTCGTATCAGACTTCCCGTTAGCTGATTTATCTCAGATACGCTGACAAATGTATCCTCTAGCCGGTGAGCAATAATTTCTTCTATGTCTCTTTCCTCAACATTAATAGTCTTCATGCCGTCAGCAGTCATAGAGTTGTAGTTCTCATTATTCCCAGTATAAATAGAAATTTGCTCAAATAGTTTTTCGAGCTGCACCTCGTTCATCTGTTCACGCCAATTCAAGACATTGTAGATTTGTCGTGGACTAACCAAAAAACGGTTAGTAGGTGGTATTAGACCTTTATTTCTATATTGCGCCTTTTCTGCTCCATCAAGGCTTCTTTGAACATCCCGGTCAGCGTAATCTAACAAGCTTGCAATTAATTTTACCTGCGCCCTGTTATCAACATCTGACATCGCAAGATATTTTTTTAAACGATCTAAGTTTCTCCCTCTTAGACTAATAAGGCTTCCTCCATCTTGTATACTAAAAAGGCTCTTCCCTCTACCGTGGTACCATCGGCCATCAAGTTTTATCTCATTACCAGTCGGTAAATACGGATTAGGACCGGAAAAAAGTTCAGCGCTAGTCTTCATTTTTTGCCTTTCCATTCTAATGCCCGCATAACTCATGGACCTAGTTGACATCAAATACAATAGGGTAGATAGCGTTGAGTGCTGATCTAGACTCGCTTGTAATCGAGACTTCATCTCAAAAGCTTGTTCTTGACTATCCGATACTACAATCGAGAAATAACTCACGAACAGCGTCATCGCAACCAATACCCACAAAGTAGAAACCAATACAAACCCTTTGTGTTTATCAACGCTCACAGAAAATCTCTATAATCAAATACTGGCTGAAGCCGAATTCTGTTAGCCATTATGATGGTGCGCCTTGCCTCCGGTAAGTCGTCTTCAATATTCAGCTTCACTTGGGCGGGTATATGACCAGATTTATTGTCACCAGCGGGCCATTGACTGTATTCAGCACCGCTCATATCAACATAAGAAAAATGGACATCGTCAGCCTGCCAGCTAGCCATTAACGCATTTTTCCCGTTGTTTTCTTTATACCAAAGTTTATTTTTTTCGCTCTGTCTTTCAATGAACCAGGTTACGTGAACCAATTCCCCTGACTTTTTATAAATAGGGGCAAGGGAATATCCTTCAATTTTCGACGCATTCCCATTCATTGAGAACTCTGCATCGTGGGATGCCATCATATTTTCAATCGAATCCCTCATCCAACTTAAATACAATATTTCTCGTTGGTAACGGCTTTGATATCCTTTGTTTTTTTCAAATGCTGCTAATGTAAAGGTGGTGGCTTGTAATAACATCGTTGAAGTCAGACCAGTCAAAACAATGACCACCAAAACTTCCAACAAGGAAATTCCGTTTTGATGTGAGAAAAATGATTTAGCTGAATATTTCATCACTCGTGATCAAAAAACCGGATTCGCACTAGGCGGAGGGATATATTTGTATGATACCAGTCTAGTTTCAAAACTACCGACCACACTTTGATTACGAGAGATCGAAACATCTACGTCATACAAACCTAATTCATAATCACTAGTTGCCCCAGAGCCATGAAGGCCAACACGCTTGGGCTCCACAAGTCGGGCACTCCAATCAATTTGGTAACCATTAAGTTTAAAGGTTCGGCTCGTTTCACCTTCTAGTTTCAGAGTCCGAAAGTAGGCATCGAGATCGTCAGTTAGCTGAGCCATTGCTATTGTTTTATTCACTCGTCCGAGGCTATCCAAGGAAGTCCCCAACCAGAGATAAATACTCACACTGCTAGTAGCCAATATCACTAATGCTACAATAGCTTCAAGTAGCGTAAATCCACCTTGCTTATTATTGCTTACAAATTGACTTGGCAAAACGGCGCCTCTAGCTGAACAGTTTGTAGGAGCTCTTCCTCAAAAAAAATTCTAACAAAGCCGCCCATGCATGCACCATTTTCAGCATATCTGAATGGTTTTTCTACAACGAGACTCCAGCCTTCGGGTAGATGAACATCAATTCCTGATCGAGCCTGTATAGCTTTTTTAGCTACAATATCCCGAAACCAGTATTCCTGTCTTTGATTGTGTACTTGATAGCCTATCCCATTAATTTGACGAACGACTTCATCCATTTGTAAGGCACTTGAAAAACTGTTATACATTTTAGAGAGATTAGGCAAAGCTAAAGATGTAACTAACGCCAACAAGCTCAAGACAACTAACAATTCCAGCAAACTAAAGCCACAACTTAGCCCTCTACGCACTAAGTTTGATTCGTACCTAGGGTAAATATCCAACATCTGCATCTAACCCTGAACCCCCTGCCTTGTTATCCGCACCGTATGAATAAAGGGCAAATCCCTGTAAATTATCCACGCCACTTTGATAGACAAAAGGTGTTTTCCAAGGATCCAAAGGGATTTCGTCTTCTAGATAAGGTCCATTCCAATATTTGACGTCTTGGGGTTTGCTAATCAATGAAGCTAAACCTTGCTCTGATGTCGGGTAGGTTCCAACATCAAGCCTGTATGTCTGCAGGGCAGTTTTCAACATTTTGACCTGCGTATCAGCAGTCCTCACTTTAGAACTGTCCACCTTTCCAAACAGTCGAGGTCCAACAAGGCCTGCTAACATTCCCATAATGACCAGCACCACTAACAATTCTATTAAGCTAAAACCTGATTGTGGTTTTTTCATTCTATATCTCAACATAATTACTCTCTAACGGCATCAAAATGCCACATCATTAACACTTGTAATAGCGAGTATCACACCTAAAATGATGACGCCAATCAGACTCCCAATTGTCAGAATAGCAATCGGCTCTATTAGAGCGA
The DNA here is from genome assembly GCA_016763855.1 of Pseudomonadales bacterium. Taxonomy (GTDB): domain Bacteria; phylum Pseudomonadota; class Gammaproteobacteria; order Pseudomonadales; family Azotimanducaceae; genus JAHRVQ01. The sequence goes on along the minus strand of JAESSY010000005.1, from coordinate 52,376 downwards.
GAACTGTCTGCATTCGATTCCTGCCACTTTCATCATAGAGTTTTGCAAGAGACTTCATCATTTCAGGTAGTTTACCTGCTTTCTCGCCAACGCGAACTAAGTTGTAACCGGTAGGCGTTAGTACCTGTGCCTCTTCTAGGGAGTCGGCTAAAGATTTCCCCCCACGAATAGATACAATCACCCGGCTATGTTTTTCTCGACGTGCACTGGTACTTACGCCAATTCGAGCCAGTTCTAATGCGGCGAGTAATTCTACTTTGCTTGTCAGTAATGCACACATGATCGCAGACCATTTAGCGGTATCAGTTTCTCCAATCCAAGCACCAAGGAGCGGTAGACCAGACATAATGTCTAACGCTCTTTGTCTAACGGCAGGCTCCTTAAAGAGAGTGACGACTAATACGATTGACAATCCGATGAATCCCGCTAGCCACCAACTATACTCGTTGAACCAAATGCCACCTTTGAGTACTATTTCAGCGAGCAAAGGTAAATCGTCGTTTTTTTCGACCAGTGAAGCAAATTTTGGTACTACAAAAACAAAAACAAGCATGACTGCTAGAATTCCTGAAACAACCAGAATTGAAGGATATATCAATGCAGCCTTGAACTCCCCAGCAAGTTTCTGATCATATTCCATCTGGTTAACCGCATTTCTTAAGCTAGCACCCAGCTTGCCTGTAATCTCCCCTGCTTGAACTAGTTGAAAGACGTACTCTGGCAACAAAAATCCTGATCCACGCAGGGATTCAGAGAAGCTAGATCCTCTTTTCAAGTCAGTGCCAATCGATAGAAAAGCTGAATGTAAATCAACGGCGTAGTCTGCACAGCTCTGAGACTCAATGGCATCCGCTATGCCAACCCCTGACTCTAACAATGTTGCTAACTCATGCAAGGCGATTAATTTCTCTTGCGAGCTTGCTTTTTTCTTTCTACCTGATCGCTGAAGGACTGAACTTTCTTTAAGGTCTATTGCGGTTAATTGTTGATATTCCAATTTCTTCACCGCTGCAATTTTATTGTCTGCTTCTAAATCACCAACGACTGTCGCACCTTCCGCGCTGACAGCTTCGTATCGAAACTGCATATTTAGTGCTCCCCCTTCGCGACACGCATAACTTCATCCAAGGTCGTTATGCCCTTTGAAGCTTTGATTAATCCATCTTGATAAAGATCTCTGTATCCTTCTTGCTCTGCAAGATGCTTAAGATCATTCAACGGAGCGCTAGCGACAATAAGATTTTGCATTTTCTCCGAGACAGCGATCATTTCATAAATACCAATACGACCCTTATAACCCGTTCCTGAACAGCGATCACAACCCACGGCTTCAACCCAAGATTTACCTACGAGTGCTTGAGGCAATTTCTTAACTTCTTCTACTATGTCAAAAGGGACTTCTGAAGACTTACAACAGGAGGGGCAAACTCTTCTGACTAGCCTCTGGGCTTGCACACCTTTTATCGGAGCCGCAACAAGGTAAGGTTCAACGCCCATGTCAGTTAAGCGATTAAAACAAGAAATAGCGTCATTGGTATGTAGGGTTGATAACACTAAGTGGCCCGTCAACGCGGATTGGATTGCAATATCAGCAGTTTCAAGATCACGAATTTCGCCGATCATAATGACATCAGGATCTTGTCGTAAGATAGCGCGCAATGCACGTGCAAAGGTGTAACCAATATCGGCGTGGGCTTGAATTTGAGTTATGCCATTGAGCTGAAATTCTACAGGATCTTCAACTGTAATCACTTTTTTGAAACCATCATTAGTTGCTGCAAGAGAGCTGTACAAAGTTGTGGACTTACCTGATCCTGTGGGCCCTGTTACTAACACAATACCGTTACTTAAACTCATCCATTCGTACATGAGAGCTAAGTGATCCGACTCCATCCCTAGATTTTCTAGAGACAAATCATCCCGATCCTTTGGTAAAAGCCTCATAACAATAGATTCTCCATGCACACCTGGCGCGGTCGATACGCGAATATCCATTTCTTGACCACTGATGCGTAACGTCTTCCGTCCATCTTGCGGTAATCTACGCTCTGCGATATCTAACCCTGATGTGAGTTTGATTCTAGATGCGACCGCGGCAAATCGTTCAATGGGTTGTGTCATTTGTTCCTGCAACACGCCATCTACCCTCAGTCTTACCGCGAAGGTATTTTCCTGCGGCTCAACATGCACATCTGATGCTCCTGCATCAACAGCTTGAGCCATAACGTTATTGACGAGCTCAATTACCGGCGCTTCTTCAGCAAGCTCTTTTAAATGCCGGGCATCTCCATCACCGTTTAATAGGCTATCAACAGAATGTTCTTTTTCTAGATAATCCAGCAGTCGATCTAACTGGGAACTGGTTGCAAGACGGTAGATGATGTTTTCCTGGGCAAAATGAAAGTTCATCACTTCTTTCAAATGTGGATCAATAATATCTCGTGCAATGCAGAGAATCACCTGATCTGTCTTTGGCCATATGACAACATTTTGAGATAAATACCACTCAAAATTTATATTTGATTTACTCATAAAATGATAAGTGGCTAATAGTTCTGGTTGTTCACTATCACTAAGTTGTTGTAGGTTTAACTGGCAAGCTAGAACCGGTAACAATGCGTCTTCTGAGATAGCGCCAAGCCGAATTAATAGACTGCCTAAACGCGCACCCACTGATGCTTGCAATACAAGGGCTTTATCAATATCTTCTGTTTGGACAAGCTTCCTTTCAACTAGAAGCTCACCAATGAGTTTTTCATCCAATTCTAGTCTCACATTTAAAACACGGCTATAGGTTAATTCTACAGGACTTATGCTAATTTGGGTTAAGTTTCAACTTGTGCCCGCTTCCATCAAACCTTTTTGTCGCGGCAATGCACTTTGGTTTATCTCACGTTACCTGTTCTATACAGGCTATAATAAGCAAAGCCTTGATTGTAGACAGAAACTAACGCAGCATGTTAACGAATTCAAAAAACCCAGTAACGATGATCACGGGCATACTTCACAATCGCCAACTCATTTATCAACTCGTTAAACGCGACATAGAAGCGCGGTACAAAGGGTCTGCTATCGGCATGCTCTGGTCGCTCTTCCACCCGATTGTTATGTTAGCCATCTACACTTTTGTGTTTAGTTTTGTTTTCCAAGCACGATGGGATACCGGCTCAGAGAACAAAGTTGATTTCGCACTCGTCCTATTTATCGGCATGATAGCCCATAGCCTACTAGCAGAGAACATTAGCCGCGCACCTTCACTTATTATCGGCAATGCAAACTATGTCAAAAAGGTCGTTTTCCCGCTAGAGGTTTTGCCTTGGGTCGCACTTGGCACAACCCTTTTCCATTCAGGCATTAGTCTTTTGGTATGGGCTACATTTTATTTCATCGTCAATCAAACTTTCCACTGGACAGCTTTGTTTCTGCCACTTGTACTTGTTCCACTCATCTTATATTCAATAGGATTTTCATTGATGTTCGCGGCTATGGGCGTTTTCCTCAGAGATATCGGCCAGATCACAGGTATATTGGCAACTGTCCTACTCTTTCTCTGCCCCATTTTTTATCCTATCTCTACGCTGCCCGAAACTTTTCAGGTTTATATGTACCTTAACCCCCTCACTGTAATCGTAGAACAAGCTCGAGAAGTTTTATTATGGGGGCATGTTCCTAGTTGGAAGCATTTAGGCGCTTCTTTTGCTTCTAGTTTAGCCATTGCTTCAGCTGGATATTACATCTTCCAAAAAACAAGGCCAGGATTCGCAGATGTCCTCTAGTTCATTTAGCCCATTTTTATCTATCCAAGATGGTATGGACCAACCAGCAATTCGCGTTACTGATGTCTGTAAAAAGTTTCAAATATACAAGAAGCCACACCATCGGTTAATGCAAGGGGTCTATCGAGGGAAAAAACAATTTTTTGAGGAATTTAGCGCACTAGATAAAATTTCCTTTGAGGTTAACAAAGGTGAGGTAATAGGAATAACGGGCCGGAATGGTTCCGGAAAATCTACTTTATTACAAATCATTGTCGGCACGATGACGCAGACCTCAGGTAGCGTGGAGACAAATGGCAGGATAGCAGCACTATTGGAACTAGGAACCGGATTCAATCCTGAATTTACGGGCCGTGAAAATGTCTTTGTCAACGCGAGCATTTTGGGTCTTACCACTAAAGAGATTGAGTTTCGTTTAGATTCAATTTTGGATTTTGCGGAGATTGGGCACTTTATTGATCAGCCCACCAAAACCTACTCCAGTGGTATGCTGTTAAGACTCGCGTTCGCAATATCAATTAGTGTCGATCCAGAAATTCTTGTGGTTGACGAAGCCTTATCCGTTGGAGATGAAAGATTCCAGCGAAAATGTTTCTCGAGAATAGAAGAGATTAAGAATAAAGGCGCAACGATACTTTTTGTTAGCCATGCTGCAGGCACAATAATTGAACTTTGCGACAGAGTTTTGCTAATTGACTCAGGGGAATTGTTAGCGATAGGTTCACCAAAAACTGTTGTCGGAAACTACCAAAGATTGCTTTATGCCCCTGCGGACAAAGTAGAAGAAATTCGTTGTCAAATTCGAGATGGCCGCCACAGCGATCCTGAAGTAGCCGGTACAAACCAACCTGAAGAGAAAACATTGAAGGATCAAGATGATCTAGAGACCTATGACCCTGAACTGGTTCCAAAGAGCACCATTAGCTATGAAGCGCAAGGAGCAACGATACACAGCCCAAAAATTCTGACTTTAGATGGCCGACAGGTCAATAACTTGAAAGGTGGTCGGGAGTATCGGTATCAATATTGCGTAAAGTTTACAGAACCTGCCCAACGCGTAAATTTCGGAATGGCGATAAAGGGTTTAACAGGCATTACCTTAGGTGGTGCTGCATCAAATTCGACCCACAAGGCTTCTATAGATACTGCACAGGCCGGAGAAGAATTCATGGTTGAGTTTAGATTTTGTTGCCACCTTAATCCGGCTGTCTACTTTCTTAACGCTGGCGTCCTCGGTGATAGACAAGGAGAGCAACACTATTTACATCGGCTCTTGGATATCGCTATGTTTCGCGTCCTATCGGAGAACGATTTGTCACCAACTGGGATGGTGGATTTTCAATCCGTCAACACCTATACCTTAATTTCGTAGCACTTAAATTCATAGCGCCTAATTTCCTAGGGTCTTCATTTTCTTGGCTTCTAAGCCCTATCACCACTTTCAATTGTCTCCACCTATTTTGGATTAAACCTTAGGGTATGGCAATTTGTCGGACTGAATACAAAATATTTCACATCGTTGACCATTAAAATTCCATAAATCGTAGACAAAAAAAGGGTGGCTAAGCCACCCTTTTATCTTCATGTATCCAACGTTTAGTTGTTTACATTGTTCATCACACCAAACGAGTTAGTGTCTTTAGAGAGCGTAAAGGCGTTAACGATAACCCCAGTTGTTGAACCGGTTGCGCCGAACTCAGCAGTTACATCTATTCGAAGCTTGTCACTACCTGCACCTAATGCGAATGTCGCATCCGCTGCTACAGCTGCATCAAACAACGCTTGAACAGTTAGATTAGGTGTGCTTGCACCAGCGCCCAAATTATCAGAAGAAATACCAGCCACAGATCCAAGACCAACCGCTGTAGATGAAGTACCATCATCATTGGTTAACGTAAACGTAACGTCACCAGCAATCGCAGATGGGTTAGTAATACGTAGGATGTTTGCATACTGTCCACCAGGCGTCAGTACAAAAGTAAGTCTGTCTGTTGAACCGTTACGCGCTATGCACCCAAAGCACTAGTCTGTGAAGACGTAGTATTGCTATAACCAGATTGAGCTGTTGTAGCAACTGCAACGTTCACAGTAGTCTCATCAATGATAGTAGCATTTGTACCCGGCACTGTGAAAAGTACCTGGCTAGTAGTAGTTGCAACTGCTGTTGCAGCTACGGCACCAGTAACCGCATCATTACCTGTAATCGTAGTTGCAGCACCACCGACAGTGACACTACCACCTGTTTGACTAAAAGCAGCCAAACCGTTTGCACCGGTTACAGTAAAGATACTGCTAGCGATGATTTGGTTGATTGTTGTTAACGCAGCACTATTAGCAGCTAATCGTGCAGTCATTGTTGTTACGATATCACCAGAATCAGCTGTTGCAGTTGAGCCTGTGGTTCCAGACAAGAATCGCTTGGAATCATTTTCAACGTCAATTGCATCTACAGTAGGTGTAGCTGGGAAAGTCACTGCTAAAGCTGCAGAAAACGAATAAATCGTTTTAGCGCCAGTATCTTTTAGTGTTGTTGCACCAAAGTTATCAGCAGATTGGACCAAAACTTGGCCAGTGATTGCGCCAGTACCTGTAGCATCAATACCTTCAACAGCAATTGTGAAAGTATCTGCTGCGACAAAACCAGCACCAGAGTTACCCGTGAAAGTTACCGCCGAAGTACCCGCTCCGCCAGACAAAATTGGAAATGATTGAGCGACTGGCGCCCCAGCTTGATCATTGATGGCAGCCATTGTCGGATTTGCAGTAAATGTAGCACCACCACCAAGCGTTAAAGTGACACGAACATCAGTACTTGCAGGTGTGTTATTTGGGTTCAAAATACCAGTCAGGTCAATTGTTCCAGCGGCTCCACCGTCAGACAATTTAATTAGTCCAGTTGTTGTTTGAGAAATTTCTGATGCAAAAACGGCAGTTGCAGTTGTGGTCGCATCAACATTGATCACAGCGCTAGCCATTTGCGCGGTTCCTAGTAGCGCGGCACCCGATACGATAGCCGCAAGTTTTTGTTTCGTAAAGATTATTATTTAATCCCTTCCTTAATTTTAGATACCCCGCCAAACCAAGGAGGGCTTTATTTTTTCTTGTTACTATAGCAATTGCGCCACATGCTTTTCCATGAAGCTCGTAAAGCAAAATGGAAGTTATACCATGTCGCTTTACTTATCAAGCCTAAATAGCTGATTCTACCTAAGAAAATTGTAATTTCTGACCACAAGTAGAATAAACCGAAGTGTAGACAAGTATTCTTTGAAATACCAGTCTTCTGACGATAAATTCAGTGTACATTATTTACACATCAATTTAACATCGATTTGTACTCAAACATACGTAGAATCTGCACTTTCAGATTACTTGACTAGCTTAAAATACAAACTTGCCGCTGACAATTTTTGAGCTTTGGCAACACCGATACAACCCTTTAATCTGCGTACGTAACAAATATTCCGTTTTTCATTTCACATTAGAAAGGGAACCGTTAGGAATTGATTAAATTTCTTGTCAAAAACACAACAATCAAATGTTTTATCACTACAAGTCTCTGTATGTTGAATTTAGCTATAGTAGGTCAAGTTGAACCTGCTCCCACTGTAAAAAAAATAACAGAAGACATTGAATCTAACTTTCGACCCTACCTCAAAAAAGCATTAGCGAAGAACCGTAAGCTCTTAGGCACTTCTCCCTTAGTTTTTACTAACACGTTCGAGAATCCCATAGAGAGTCATTTTAACAATTTCCCCATGAAATATTTTGAAACAGTCACAGAACCAACATCCTATGGCTCAACGCTTATAGCAACTGCATGGTCAGAACGAATCCGAGATACTAGTCAAATATACCGCTTGAATTACAGGTTAAGCAACGCGTGCGAAAATTCCGCCCTACTAAAGCCCGCCAATTTACAATTAGCTGCTAAGCAAATAGAGGATCACGCTTCTGAATCCAAAAGGCACATGCTCCAGTCTTTAAACTCACGTTCTTGGAGATACCTACAAAAACATGCAAGCGCGTTATTAAACGCATCCCTCCTGTCCTTCACATCTACAAAGCAATCGTGGTTTGAACGCTATAAGACGAAAAAGGTAATTCGAATTCTCAATAATGTTGATTTGAATCAGGGGCTCTGTAGCCGGGAGGTATGGTTAAACCTCGCAGATCCTGCATGGCTAAGCCATATATACAAACTGATGAATGCTCACGGCAGGGCTGGTAACGCAATAATTTTAGAAATTGAAACTGAATACGGCAAGATTATTTTCGGTGGAAAGGCTGACAAGCGTATTTCTGCAAATGACATTTTATTTATCGCCAGTCTAGGGGGTAATAATCATTACAACAACTCCTCTAGCTCGCTGTTCACGGGTATTCCTCAGCTCATTGTCGACTTTAGTGGTGATGATGTTTACCAATCTTCTCATATAGGTGGCATTGCCTCTGGTATTGGCAGAGTTGCTGTTGCGATTGATTATTCTGGGAATGATATTTATTTGGGAGATCAACTTTCTCAAGGGGCAGGACTCGTTGGCCACGGCATTTTGATTGATCTAGAAGGTGACGACGCATATAACGCCAGGCTCATGTCCCAAGGATTTGCGCACTATGGTACAGGAGAAATTCTTGACATAGCGGGGAATGACACCTTCAAGAGCCGAGGACTGAGTCAAGGTGTAGGTTTAAGCAATGGCCTAGGAATTTTACAAGATCTTTCTGGAGACGATGTATTTATCGCACAGGGTTTTACACCAACAAGCTACGGAACACCTGGGATATCTGACGCTTGGTCCCAAGGTGTAGGTGCCGGAATCAGGCCCTATGCCAGAGGCGGCATAGGCTTGCTTATCGATCATCACGGCAGAGATCAATATCAATCGACGTCTTTTTCTCAAGGCGGTGGTTACTTTTTTGGTACAGGTGCGCTAATTGATCTCGGTAAGCAAAGCGACTCGTACATTGGGGCACGTTATCAACTTGGTTGGGCCGCTCATGCAGGGCTAGGGTTTTTCATTGAACAGGGCGGTGCAGATGACTATCGCAGTCTAGGGTCAGCAAATGCAGGTGCAGCTTGGGATCATAGTATCGCCACCTTCTTTGATTTATCTGGTAATAATCACTATCAACTTGGAGAATTCAGTTTTGGATCAACCGCTCATGGATCAATGTCAATTTTTTCGGACCACTCAAAAAACAATCAATTTAAAAGCATAAAAAACACCGAAAGCAGAAAGGGAGCACCAAATCTTTCAATTTTGCTTAAAGCTGATGCTCAGGGAAATGAGGTTGAAAATTTATGTCGACTAGAAGAAGGGTCCAAATATACGTTAACGATTAACATAACAGACCAAGTATTCAGCTCAGTAAAAGCATTGCTAGATCAACAGTGTAAGCGGGCAGTCTCTGCAGATAGCAGGTTAAGCAAGTGAGAAAGATATTGGGACTTGTTTTGGCACTCTCTTTTTGGCTACTTACCGTAAAATATCATTTAACATTTTCTCATTGGATTTCTTCAACCCGAGAAATCTTCGGCATCACCTTCCAACCCAAAAACTACTCTTGGGAAATTTTTATATTTTTTGGTCTCTGTACAGTTTTGCTGATTTCTTATCAATTATCGAGAACGAAGAACAAAACACCATTAATTGTAATTTGGGTCACAATATCGTTCATCATCTGGGTTATCAATTTAGCCTTGCTCACAACACCCCTCGAAAATATTCACTTTCTTCAATACGGCATTATCGCCTGGCTATTGGCATACAGTATCGATAGCAGTTACCGACAAAGCATCGTTCTAGCGTTAATCTTGATTAGTACAGCATTGGGAATATTGGATGAGTTTTATCAGTACGTTTACTTAACTAGAGATTACGGCAGCTATTTGGATTTCAACGATTTCATCCTTAACCAAATTGGCAGTGTTTGCGGTTTAACTCTCTATTACGGAAGTTATCATCAACTTGGTTCTAAAATTCGCTCGGAGAACGACTTGCTGAGGGTTTCTGTGATGACGCTCTATGGCGTGGCATTCTCACTAGCAGCGCTTCTCTTCTATTTTGACTATCTTAGACTCGCCACTCAGCAATCTATTCCCCCCGGTGGATTAATGGATGTCGGCGAAAGGACAATTTTCTTTCTAGAAAGAGCACCCAACCTTTTAGGGCATTGGCATCAATCTTTCTCATCGGATTTGTACTTTGTGATTGGGCCAATTCAATGGATCTATATATTCTTGTGTATCGCTATTGTTTTTCCCTATGCAATTGAGAAATACTTAGCTAAGCAATAAATTTTAGACACATACCTAATAGCCCATGTAGGCCATCAGCAAACCATTAACAAACAAAGAGAAATACCATCAGTAAACAAGTTAAACCCAACAAACATCTCAGGCAATTGAAGTCCTTGTATCAACAACAAAAATATCAAGCTGCATTGAATTTCATGTATACAAAAATTGTTGATAAAGAAGGTCAGGTTAGAGCAGAATATTTGGATTACGGTACTCGCTGCCACCAAAAGTTAGGCAATAAAAAGGAGGCAGTAGAATTTGCGATAACCTGGTGTACAGAATTTATCACGAAGAAGTCAGTTGAAAGAATGGGTGAGGTCATTACTTGGTCAAATCTTAATTCTCACGAACCCATACTAGATTTTGCCTGCCAGCAAGCCATAGATAGAAATCTATACTCAGAGAATCTAACAGCAATAATCCAAAACCAACGCTATTTTGGTTTCCACTGGAAGCCTAGCAAACTCAACGAAAGTAACTTGTTGAGTACTCTACAGCTACTCCAAGACGACAAGCTCTTCCTTTGGATGTTAAAGCAGGGGCCAATTACCAACATTAGTATAATATTATTTTTAAATACGATAATTCGACTTATCCTAGAGCGTGCCAATCCGAACCTACAGAATTTTATTGACCTCGAACCCATTATTGAAGCTATTGCGGCACAATGTTCTGAGAACGATTATCTTTTTGAAAAAAATGATCAGGACACGGTAAATCTTCAAATCCTGCAGGATCTATTTCTATCATCGACCCTTAATGCCAATGACGGTCGAATTTGCCTGTGGATCATCGCGATGTTTATGCCTATCAATGATATTAGTGATCCTGAGACGCTCTCTGCACTACCGCACATAAAAACTCAGCTCAAAAACCCACTCGTTTTGAAATCATTTGATTTCATCCAAACGGAGCAAAAAATTGTAGACCAACTCACAACAAACACCCCTCTATTGAATGGTGATTTTGAACAAATGTATTTGGACTATCCCTATCCCAAATGGAAGGAATTAGACAATATTGTCCGAAATACATATCAAATACTTAAATTTTTCGGGCACAAGGACGAAGACTTACGAAAAAAAGGATTGGATATCCTAATCGCAGGTTGCGGTACAGGAAAGCATGCAATTGAAGTGGCGATTGCAAACCCTGATGCTACCGTTGTCGCCTATGATGTAAGCCCCCGAGCCTTGGCCTATGCAATCCGAAAACAAAAAGCGCTTAATATTCAGAACCTGCGGATTGAGCTTAATGATATCGAGCACTTCTCAGCCTCTGGGGTGCAATTTGATATCATTGAATGCGTCGGCGTGCTTCAGCATACCCAAGACATTTGGCATTCATTTGATCAACTTACTAGGAATCTCAAACCACAAGGGTATATGAGGATCGGTATTTATAGCCTAGCTGCGCGGATAGTTGATAGCGCATTTAGGTTGAAACTCTGGGATCAGGGTCACTTAAAATCGGGATCAGCTTCCGAGGTGAGAACGATCTGGAATTTAATTGCCCAAGCTATTGACGATCACACCGGCATGCCTGACCGCTTACTTTCCAATGATATTCTGACTGAAAATCGAAAACAGATTCTCGAACATAAGAGTGATGCTCACTTCTACCACTTTGAAGAGGTCAAATTATTCAAAGACTTTTATAACCTGCATACCTTTGCAGATATGATATGCGCTCGTAACGAGCATGTAAGCTCTATCCCTGAAATCGCTGAAGCACTACAAGCTCGCCAAATGAAGTTTATAGGAATGGAGCATTCAAACGTTGAGGGCAAAGTAGATCCAAAAGCTTATCGTTCATTTAAAAAACTTGAAAAACTTGAGGAAAAAGATTTCAGAAGCTTTGCGAATATGTATACGTTTTGGTGTCATAGGGAGTAGCATTTATAGGAATAATGCTGTGGGGTTACGGGGTCACCATTAGGTTTGATTCGAGTTGATTCGGATGTGGGTATTCTGGAAGTTTGTTGCCTCTCGGGATTTACCACTTCGTGGATAACCCTGCCGGCCTTTGCGTTTTTGCCGAAGGCAAAAACGCAAGATTGGGGTAGATTTAGGGTTCGCGCCTCTCGTGATTTTCCGCAAGCGGAAAACACTGCCGGCATCCGTGTTTTTGCCAAAGGCAAAAGCCCCGGATTTGGTAGCTATGGGTGGACTTGAACCACCGACCCCAGCATTATGAATGCTGTGCTCTAACCAGCTGAGCTACATAGCCATATCCTACTTACTTCTCGCCCCTAAAAGGCGTGCGCATTCTCCATTTTCAGGGCACTTTTGTCAAGGCAGCAAAGGGAGCTAAGCCCCTAAATCTCTACCCTAGACATTAAACCTAAAATGAATAACATCCCCGTCATGGAGATGGTATTCCTTGCCTTCCAAACGCCATTTTCCTGCGTCTTTGGCACCACTTTCACCTTGGTGCTCAATAAAGTCGTCAAAACCAATGACTTCGGCGCGAATAAAGCCTTTTTCAAAATCCGTGTGGATCACGCCAGCTGCCTGTGGTGCAGTTGCTTTTTGACGAACAGTCCAAGCACGTACTTCTTTTTCGCCCGCAGTGAAATAGGTTTGCAGATTTAAAAGCGCGTACCCTGCTCTAATCACTCTGTCTAAACCCGCTTCTTCCATACCCAAGTCTGAAAGAAACTCTAGTTTCTCATCGTCCTCTAACTCTGCAATCTCGGCTTCAAGCTTATTGCAAATGACAACAACTTCGGCCCCTTCTTCTTTTGCGATCTTCACAACCACATCCAAAAAGGCATTATCTTCAAAACCCTCTTCATCAACATTGGCGATATAAAGCACTGGTTTCATCGTTAAGAGGTGTAATTCTCCGATCATTTGTCGTTGATCATCGTTAAATTCAAAAGAACGAGCAGGCTGTCCTTCATTGATATGCGCTTGAAGGCTTTCAAGAAATGCCTTGTTCGCAATGGCTTCTTTATCACCACTTTTAGCAACGCGGCCATATCGCAATATACCTTTCTCAATACCTTCGAGATCAGCTAACTGCAATTCTGTGTCGATAATTTCAATATCTCTAGCCGGATCAATGCTATTCGAAACATGAACGACATTCTCATCTTCAAAACAACGAACCACATGCGCAATCGCATCTGTTTCCCGGATGTTCGCAAGGAATTTGTTGCCCAGCCCTTCTCCTTTCGAAGCACCTTCTACCAAACCTGCAATATCCACAAATTCCATGGTTGTCGCGATTACATTTTGGGGTTTTACAATCGAAGCCAATTGATCCAGGCGAGGATCTGGCATGGCGACGATGCCAGCATTTGGCTCAATCGTGCAGAAAGGGAAATTTTCAGCGCCAACCCCAGCTTTGGTCAATGCATTGAATAGGGTCGACTTGCCTACATTTGGCAGCCCCACAATTCCGCAATTAAAACCCATTTCTTTCTCCTGCCCTAAAAAATATAAAAGCAAACCTCTCAGGGGTTTGCTTTAAACCCATTCAATGAGGTCATCGCCTGATGCCAATCACCCTCTACCGCAAGCGGCAAATATCGGATTGCCTCTTCTATACAGTCGTTGATCATGATTTCATCTTCCCGACTCACTTTGCCTAGTACATGCCCGGTCACATTTGACTTATTACCAGGGTGACCCACGCCAATACGCAATCGGTTGAAATTCTGTTGGCCCGCAAGTGATCGGGTGATATCCCGAAGTCCATTGTGACCCGCGAGCCCTCCCCCTTGCTTGTATCGAACGCTGCCGCTCGGCAAATCGAGCTCATCATGTGCAATAAGGATTTCTTCAGGCGTGATTTTGTAAAATTGAGCAATGGCACCAACCGCTTTGCCACTCTCATTCATATAAGTGCTGGGCACGAGCAAGCGAATTTCATGGCCAGCAAATTGCGTAAGCGCTATCTGCCCATGAAATTTCTTATCTGTTTTGAATATTGCGCCTTGTAGCTCAGCAAAACGATGAACGAACCAGACCCCCGCATTGTGACGGGTTCTGGCATATTGTTCACCGGGATTGCCTATTCCTACAATGAGCTTAAGCAAGCTCACAATTGCCTCTACAAAGCGCCTGATTACGGTCTATTGCCACTTAAATCAGACGTTCCTTAGTCTTCTTCAGACTCAGCAGAATCATCAGACTCAAGTGTCTCTTCATCAGTCTCTGCATCTTCCTCTTCTATCGCAGCACGAGAAGCAGTTACCGAAACGACGACTTGGTCATGATCTTCACCGTGAGCCAATTCAGGAATCGTAACCCCTTCAGGCAAGATCAAGTCACTCATATGCAGTGAATCACCTAGGAGCATATTCTCAACATTGACTTCAATGTACTCAGGTAAATCACCTGGCAAACAAGTAATTTGTATGGAGGTCATTGTGTGAGACACCATACCACCGTCTTGCTTAACACCAACACACAGATCCTCATTGAGAAAGTGCAGTGGTAGGTCGACGTTGATCTCGCGATCCATTTGAACTCGCTGAAAGTCAGCATGCATAATGCGGTTGTTAGCGGGATGCCGTTGTAGGGCTTTGACAATCGCGTTTTCTGCTTTGCCTGCTACTTTCAGCTTAATAATGTGAGCGAAAAATGCTTCATTCTCGCAAGCTTTGCTCAGAACATTGCTCGCAATTGATAATGAAACAGGGTCTTTATCAGCACCGTATAATATTGCTGGCACCAAGTTAGCGTTGCGACGTAGGCGGCGGCTCGCACCTTTCCCTAAATCGGTTCGCAACTCGACGTCAAGATCGAATTCGTTAGACATAATTGTTCTCCAAAAAAAACAGCTAATAAGGGAATGTGTCGACCCTTCCTCGCTATCAAAAAAATGCCGAGATTACTGCGACCATAATACCCGGCGTTTATGCCCCGAAGAGCTCATTTAACCAACGCTCTTTACTCTTTTACAACAAGAACAAGTTCTAGAAAAGCGCTGGTTGAATTCTTTTAGCAAAAAGTGCACTGAGTGACTCTTCATTGCTTACGCGTCTAATCGATTCTGCTAATTCATCAGCAATACTCAGTTGCCGAATCTTAGGATTAGAACTCGCTTCCTTTGACAAGGGAATCGTATCGGTAACAACCAATTCGTCCAATGTCGATCCATCTATATTTTGCAGTGCATTTCCTGACAATACCGCATGGGTACAGTAGGCGATGACCTTGATCGCACCACTTGCTTTTAAAGCATCAGCTGCAGCACACAAGGTGCCTGCAGTATCGACCATGTCATCAACCAACAGGCACGTTCGACCTTCAACATCACCGATGATGTGCATAACCTCTGATTGATTTGCTTTAGGGCGCCTTTTATCAATTATAGCAAGGTCTGCATCATCTAACTGCTTCGCTACGGCGCGAGCTCTAACCACACCTCCTACATCAGGGGACACAATCATCAAATTATCATATTCATTTCTTTCAATATCTAACAACAAGACGGGTGTTGCATAAATGTTATCAACAGGGATATCGAAAAAACCCTGTATCTGATCTGCGTGTAGATCAATCGTTAATACGCGATCTATTCCAACGCTACTCAGCATGTCTGCAACCACTCTCGCTGTGATTGGGACCCGAGAAGATCTAACCCGCCTGTCCTGCCTTGCATATCCGAAGTATGGGATAACTGCGGTTATCCGCGTCGCTGATGCGCGTTTCAGGCAATCTGCCATCACGATCAGCTCCATCAAATTATCATTAGTCGGCGCACAAGTTGGCTGGATAATAAAACAATCTTTACCGCGCACATTGTCGTTTATCTCTACACTGACCTCGCCGTCACTAAAGCGACCTACGTCAGCGGTACCTAACTCCATCCGCAATCGATCAACAACTCGATTTGCGAGAACGGTGTGTGCATTGCCAGTGAAAATTTTCAGTTCAGCCATAAATCAATTCCAGACGTTGGCTTACATTTCAATATGCGCTTTCTTTCTGCGCCTTCATGCTCTACATCAAACGTATGGCTGGGGTGGCAGGATTCGAACCTGCGCATGCAAGGATCAAAACCTTGTGCCTTACCGCTTGGCGACACCCCAATTTCTACGCTTGATGACTAACTTTTACTTTTTAAACTTTTGCGATGCTTTCTGCTACTTGTTACAACGCAGCCAGCAAAGGCGATTCATTCAACCCTTCCGTTACAAAAGAACGCCAATTGCCGGGAACTTCCCTTTTGACGTCTTCAGCTGTTTTCTTGTCTTCAAAAGACAAAAAAACACAAGATCCCGTGCCTGTCATTTTAGCAGGGCCTCTTTGGTTTAACCAGATGAGGGCTTGATCAACTTCAGGGTAGTGTTTGCGAACAATCGCCTCGCAATCGTTACCTGAACCGACCTCTAAAAAGCGCGCTATTGTGATAGGTGGGGAGTCCCTTGTCAATTGGGAATGTGAAAAGATTTCAGCAGTAGAAATAAAACAATTAGGTTGCATGACCAGATAGTAACGTTTTGGCAGAATCACGGGGGATAGCTGGTCCCCAACGCCTTCTGCCCACGCGGACTTACCCAGGATAAAAACAGGCACGTCAGCCCCAAGGGTACGCCCTATGGATAAGAGTTTCTTCTGGCTTAAGTTCAAATCCCAGAGCTTGTTTAAGCCCACCAAGGTGGTAGCAGCATCCGAGCTCCCTCCTCCCATACCAGCACCCATGGGTAAGGTTTTGCGCAAGGTGATTTTCGCGCCTCTGACTTGCCCAACGGACGCTATTCCAACGTGGGTTGTCAGTGCTTTTGCAGCGAGATATATCAGATTTTCTTCTGTCTTGATTTCTGCCGGAGCAACCACCTCAATTTGGTCTGATTTTTCGAAAGTCAACTCATCGCATTCAGATATCAGTTGAAAAACAGTTTGGAGTTCATGATAACCGTCACTTCGCCGACCTGTGATATTGAGGAAAAGATTGAGTTTACCGGGGGCTGGCAATGTAAATGAATCGTTCAAGTGGTGCCTTCCCATGCCTTAGCATCTTTCCTTACCTTAATATCTTTCCATTCCTTAATGATAAGCATCACGCTGACCTCTCCCCGAGCCAGTTTGATTCGAACAGGTAATTCATCTTCATAGGCCAGATATTCGATTACCCAGCCTGATTGAATCAAGATGTCTTTTTGTTGCTCAAAGCCTTCTTGATTTTTAAAGTCTTTTTTCTTCTCAAAGATAGACTCGGGAGCAGGTTCTCCCCGCACCCAATATTGCAAGGATTCTATCGGGATAACGAGACCCGTATGATCTTTCAATAACAATGCTGCACTGGCTGCTTCAAAATGACCTCGCTTTGGAATATCAATGCTCGCGCGCCGAGAATCACCTCTGCCGCTTCCTTTGAGATGAGCAATGGACAAACCGAGCGTGCTGGTAATGTAAATTTCAAAGCCATCTCCCTGTTGCGCCCAATTGATATTAAAACTGCCTGATTTCTGGGGCATCTTGAGTCCCACACGACCTTTAAGACTCCAACCACCTGTTGTCGTTATCTTGTCACTAACCACCTTGCCACGAGAAAGCTCCGGTGTGCTGACACAACTGGAGAGAAATAAAAGGATAACAGAAGCTGCACGCTCTGCACAAAAAGGCGCGGTACTATTAGAGATTCACGGCGATTAATCAAGTTAAGGCCCAGACCTAGTTTCCGGTTAGCCGTTCAATAACTTCTTTAAGAATCTTACTGTCAGGTTTTAAATCGAGTGCTTTCAGCCATACCTTATTGGCTTCAATCTTTTCACCCGCTACCCAGAGCGCCTCACCCAAATGTGCAGCGACCTCATCATTGACAAATAAGTCTAAGGCACGACGAAGTTGAATGATGGCTTCTTCAATATTATTGAGTCGAAACTGAACCCATCCCATACTATCGATAAAAGCAGGTTCGTCAGGTTTTATCAAAAGCGCTCGCTGAATCAACTCAAGTGCCTCTTCATGGCGACCCATTTGGTCGGTTAGAGTATATCCAAGGGCGTTTAAGGCTTCGCTATTTTCAGGCTGTAATGCAATCACGGTTCTCAAATCCCGCTCAAGCACATCCAAAAACCCAAGCCTCTGACCCGTCATGGCTCTGAAGTAGAGCAGCTCGACATTATTTGGATCAGCATCAACGGTTGCATCGAGCAGTTCAAATACAGCCGTAGACAGCGCTCTCACGCTTAATGCTTGGACTTCTATCATCACAAGCTGATTTGCCTGGGCAGGACTCCTTGCTCGCAAATTCTTAAAATAGCTTTGCATCTCTTCCAATCGGCCTTGGTCTAACATCAAGCGAGCGATTCTTGCCTGGGCAGGTAAGAATTCGTAGCCCTGGCGAATTTGGCGATATTCTCTGAGGGCCTCGGGTGTCTGGCCATTTTTCTCTGCGAGACTCCCCAGATAAAAATGTGCTTCACCTACCCGGCGATTCCAGCTAATCATTTGCTGGAAGTAGCTTTTTGCCTTATCGTCTTTCTTTTGCTCCATAGCGACCAAAGCCAGAGCAAAAAGAACATCCCCGTCATTAGGTGTTTCTTTTAGGACAAATTCATACTGGACTCTAGCGTCATCAAGGCGAGCTGCCTCAAAGAGAAAGCGTGCATACATTAAACGCAGGCGGCGAATATTGCCTTCGCCGTCACCAATGATATTTTTAAGGAAAGAAATTGCATCATCAGTTCGGTGCAGTCCTTTTAAGGCATTCACCTTCAATGTGATGACATTGGTCGATGTTCTATTTTCCAGCAGTTCATCAGCCACAGCGAGCGCTGCTTCCAACTCTCCTTTTTGCTCAAGCAGTACACCCCTGGCAAACTTTAGTTGAAGATTATCCGGATGGCGCTCTAATAACTCCGTCATCGCAGTTAGTAGTGAATTTCTAGATAGATCATCAAGATTGGCAGCTCGATAGGCAAAAACATCAAAATTTGCCAATCCACCTAAATTCATCACCGCTTCCATATGTCGCACCGCACCTTCGAGATCGCCGCTTCTCATAAGCTGATCTGCAGAATGTCGATGTGCATCGATATTGTCTGGCTCAACTTCAGCCCAGATCTGCGCGGCTTTTAGTGTCATATCGTGACGTTTAAGGTAATTGGCGAGTCGGGTCGCTCTGGCCGCAACACCTGCATCCCGTGTCTGCTCTGCCATTTCCATATATTTAATCAGGGCTGTTTCGTAATCTTGTCGATACCCCGCAACCTCGGCGACTAAAAGCTGATAAAGCGCATCATCCTCAAAGGGGGCCACAGGATATTCTGGGGGTTTAGGGCGCTTTTTTAGCGTTACTTCAGCTTCCTTCACGTTTTCTTGCGAAGACTCAGCAAACACTTCAGTGCCTTGCTGAGGTGCATTACTGGCACACCCACCTATAATTAAAAGGCCACAAGCTAATAGAAAGGATCTAATTTGGATTCGAAGCTTCACACAATACCTATATTCGACTAGACAACCAACGTACAATACACAAAAACGTAACGTACTCTAATGATGAGAAAATGATACAAATCACTCTAGCTGAGTACGGCATGTATTCGAAAGGGTTCATTCTACTTTTACGAGACCACAAAAGTCATCTGATCATTCCCTAAATAGAGGGTAAAATATCAGATTTTTAATAATTAGTTCTTACCGAAATTAATTAATGGATTTATTAATTGTAGGCATCAATCACAACACTGCACCAATTGCCCTTCGAGAGAAGGTCGCTTTTACGCAAGATCAGCTTGATGACGCCTTAGTAAACTTAAAATCGGACCAGTCTTTGGACGAGCTGGCAATTTTAAGTACCTGCAATAGAACCGAGATTTATGCCATAAAACAAAGGGACAGCCCTGAGAACGAAGTTAAATTAGGGATAGTAAATTGGCTGGCTAGATACCACGATATACCCTCTAGCAGTTTCAGCGACAGTATCTACTCACTATTTGGCCAAAGTGCGATAAAACATATTCTTAGGGTCGCGGCCGGGCTCGACTCTATGGTCTTAGGTGAACCTCAAATTCTAGGGCAGTTAAAAGACAGCTTTACCTCAGCG
Source organism: Pseudomonadales bacterium (assembly GCA_016763855.1). Classification (GTDB taxonomy): domain Bacteria; phylum Pseudomonadota; class Gammaproteobacteria; order Pseudomonadales; family Azotimanducaceae; genus JAHRVQ01. The sequence continues at coordinate 32,288 of JAESSY010000005.1, read as the reverse complement.
CAGTCTAATCAGGTCATGGGTAAACACCTCACCCGCTTATCTCAAAATACCTATCGCGTTGCGAAAAAAGTCAGAACTGATACAGCAATTGGGAAAAATTCTGTTTCTGTCGCTTCCACCGCCGTGGTGATGGCATCCCAACTCTTCGCCGATCTTAAAACTTGCAATGTTTTGCTCATTGGCGCCGGGCAAACTATCGAGCTGGTTGGACGTCATTTGAAAAACAGTCATGTCAAACAAATCGTCATTGCTAATAGAACAATTGAAAATGCAATAGGCATTGGAAAGGAACTGGACGCCAAAGTTATCCCGCTTTCAGCCCTAAGCGATCATCTCATTGACACGGATATCCTGATTGCTTCAACTGCGAGCCAATTTCCGATTCTCGGTAAAGGCATAGTCGAGAGCGCAATTAAAGCTCGGCGCCACAAACCCATATTCATGGTCGATTTAGCCGTTCCCAGAGATATTGAAAGCGAAGTTAACGATCTGCGTGATGTTTATCTCTACACCCTTGATGATCTGCAAAGTATTATTAATCAGAATCAGCAATCTCGTGAAGAAGCAGCCAGTGAAGCAGAAATAATAATTGAAAAGGCGGTGATTGATTTTCAGGAAACAGATCTTTCTCTCTCCGTCGTGGATACCTTAGTGAAGTTTCGGCGCAAGCACGAAGACATCAAAACCACAGAGCTGGATAAGGCATTAAAGAGATTGGAAGCTGGGGACGCAGCCCAAGATGTTCTTATTAATTTTGCCAATCAGTTAACCAACAAAATAATACACACACCCAGCATTCAAATGAAACAGGCAAAAATAGAGGGGCGAGACGAAGTCCTGATTGCGATTTCGACTTTGTTTCAACTTAATTCAGATGAGTCTTAGCAGTAGATGAACCCACCATGAAAGCTTCACTAAAAACCAAACTCGATCAGCTACTAGAACGCTATGGTGAACTCGGCGCATTGCTCAGTGACAGCGAAACCATTAACAATCAAGATCTTTTCCGCGCCTATTCGAAGGAATATGCAGAAATTGAGCCGGTTGTGCTTTGCTTTCGAAAATTTGAAGCAAATAGCCATGAACTAGAAGAAACCAAATTAATGCTCAAGGACGACGACGCCGACATTAGAGAAATGGCCGAAGAAGAATTTTCCAGCCTCAGTGCCGAGATAGAAAGTCTGGATAGTGAATTACAAATGCTCTTACTGCCGAAAGACCCCAACGATAGTCACAACGTTTTTCTTGAAGTTCGCGCCGGTACAGGGGGAGACGAAGCAGCTATTTTTGCGGGGGATCTCTTTAGAATGTATAGCCGTTTTGCTGAAACAAAAAAATGGAAGGTTGAAATCATCACTGAGCGTTTGGGAGACCACGGGGGATACAAAGAGATAGTAGCCCGAATCGACGGCAAAGATGTTTACGGTCAATTGAAATTTGAATCTGGCGCACACCGCGTACAGCGCGTCCCCCAAACAGAGTCACAAGGGTGCATTCACACATCAGCTTGTACTGTTGCTGTCATGGCCGAAATTGAGGATTTGGATGCAATCGAAATTAATAAAGGCGATCTTCGCATTGATACCTATCGCGCTTCGGGTGCAGGTGGTCAGCACGTGAATAAAACCGATTCTGCAGTCCGCTTAACGCATATTCCAACGGGCATTGTTGTGGAATGTCAGGATGAACGATCCCAACACAAGAACAAAGCCCGCGCTATGGGGCTTCTTCAAGCCAAACTAAATGATGCCGCAGAACAAAAACGCGCATCAGAACAAGCTGAAACGCGCCGGTCTCTTGTCGGCAGTGGTGATCGATCAGAAAAAATTCGAACCTATAATTTCCCTGACGGTAGAGTGACAGACCATAGAATCAACTTAACGCTGCACCGTTTAGCACAAACGATGACAGGGGATCTTTCACCCATTATCGATCAACTGGTTCAGGAGCATCAGGCTGACTTGCTTAGCCAATTGGGGCAAAATGCAAGCTAAACGCAAAAAAACACTGAACATTAAGCTGTATTTAGGTATTTGAGCGAGAGCGTTATCCAGAAGCAATCCAACAACGAAAAATATATTAGTGTCAAGGAAGCGCTGAAGACTCAAACTCAGTTAACCCAAAGTGATTCTCCGCTCCTTGATTGTCATTTGTTGCTTGGACAAGCTTTAGGTAAACCAAGATCCTGGTTACTCGCTCACGATGATTACATTTTAAGTACATCCGAATCAGCCTCTTATTTCTCCGCTTTTCAGCAACGCAAGGAAGGGATACCTATTGCTTACATTCTCGGAGAACAGGAATTTTGGAGCCTTCGATTCACCGTCAATCAATCCACTCTCATTCCGAGAGCTGAAACAGAATTATTAATTGAGGCGATATTGGATCGTTTTCCGCCCGACACAAAAAAGGATCATTCAAAAGGCAGGGTACAGGTAATCGATCTTGGTACGGGGGCAGGCCCTATTGCCATTTCCCTTGCCAGCGAGCGAAAACACTTTAAGATCGTCGCTACAGACAGATCGTTTGACACCCTCTGCACAGCACAACGCAATAGTCAGCAAGTGTCGTCAAATAAAGTTGTCTTTGTACAATGCGATTGGTTAACAGCATTCGAAGACGGTCAGTTCGATTTAATCGTCAGCAACCCACCCTATGTTGAAGCCGATGACAAACACCTTGAATCGCTCAAACACGAACCTTATAACGCCCTTGTTGCAGATGAGAAGGGTCTCGGTGATTTCAGAAAGATCATTTCATCAGCAGAACAAAAACTCCGCAAAGGTGGCATGATCATTCTTGAACATGGATATGATCAGCAATCGGCGGTCGAGGGTATTCTAGTCGAATATGGTTTTTCTGGTATTGAGAAATTGAAAGATTTGAACGGGCAAGATAGAGTCATTCTGGCTTATGGACCGGATGCCAAATGAGAGAAGTAATGTCATGAACGATAAGATAGCGAGCGAGATGACAGATGACGAATTGCTTCGCTACAGTCGGCAAATCATGCTGCCAGAAATCGAAATTGCAGGTCAGGAAAAATTGCGTGACGCCTGTGTGTTAATTATCGGATTGGGAGGTCTTGGCTGTCCTATCGCACTCTATCTTGCGGCGGCTGGTGTGGGCCATCTCATTATTGCCGATGATGACATTGTCGATCTGAGTAACCTTCAACGACAAATTGCCCACGGTACAAAGGATATTGGCGACTATAAAGTTGATTCAGTAAAACGTGCGCTTCTAGACATCAATCCAAACACCTATGTCGAAACCAGAAAAGTGCGTTTTACGGAAGAGCGTCTTCGCCTCGAGCTAGAAAATGTCGATCTGATTATGGACGCTACTGATAATTTTGATAGCCGTATAGTCATTAACAAGCTCAGTCTCGAAACCGCAACCCCTGTCATCTTTGGAGCCGCCATCAGGCTAGAAGGCCAAATTTTAGTTTATGACGCAGATCCTGATTCACCATGCTATGAGTGTTTGTATGGCAAGCTCGAGAACGAAACACTTAATTGTGCAGAAAATGGTGTAGCGGCCCCTATCGTTGGGATCATTGGCACAATGCAAGCTATGGAAGCCCTTCGCCTTCTAAGCGATATTGGTAAGAGTTCAGCGGGGTTCCTACAGGTTTTTGACGGTATTGATATGAGCTGGCGAAAGCTTCGACTACCTAAAAATCCTAAATGTCATGCCTGCAGCAGCACAAAATAAGACCTATGGTTTCTTTTGTATGAAGTGCTATATCTAGCACTCTGACTAGACGCTCAAACCCTGAGTATTTGCATAATATTCGTGCCGCCCTGCTCTCCAATAGTCACACCCTTTGTCATTAAGATTGAATCTGACGCTTGCAGATACCCCCCTTCTTTCAAAAAGGTAATCGCGCGTGAATCAATTTCACTTGCTGCATAGGCATTAAAGTCAAAATACAAAGGAATAACACCTCTAGCAAGACTCAGTTTTTGAAGAGTCTTAGCGCTGAAACTCAGGGCAAAAATGGGTAATCCGGAACTCAAACGCGACATTAATAAAGGCGTTTTACCTGATTCCGTCAGGCAGGCAATCCCTCGCACGTCGGCATAATGGTTCGCAGCGTAGATGGCTGACATGGCAATCGTTTCTTGTGCACTCGTGAATTTCCGATCAACACGGTGATGAGAGGATCTGATAGTGGGATGGCGTTCGGCTCCTAGGCAAGTTTCGGACATAGCCGTCACCACTTCAACGGGATATTCCCCTACCGCGGTTTCACCCGATAGCATGACGGCATCGGTGCCGTCCAACACTGCATTGGCGACATCAAACACTTCTGCCCGAGTGGGCATGGAAGCCGAGATCATGGACTCCATCATCTGGGTGGCTGTTATCACTACCCTGTCCATTTTTCGGGCTCGGGCAATCAGGTTTTTTTGGATACCAATTAGGGCCGCATCCCCTACTTCAACCCCTAAGTCGCCTCTGGCAACCATAACGCCTTCCGCTTCCACCAAAATCGCGCTCAAAATTTGATCATCAGCAACCACTTCGGCCCGTTCAATTTTGGCAATAATGGCGGGTGTTAGCCCTTCATTTGCTAGTAGGGCTCTCGTTATCTTTACATCCTCAGCACAGCTAACGAATGATACTGCAACGAAATCTGGATTTACCTCTGCAAGGCTTTTAATATCCGCTCTATCCTTGTCTGTCAGTGCCGACGCTGCAAGGCCGCCACCAAGTCGGTTAATCCCCTTTCTTGAGCTCAGTGTCCCCCCGACTACCACAGTGGTTGATACGGTCCTGTCAGCAACCTCATCCACTTCTAAGCGAATTCTGCCATCATCCAGCAAGAGTATGTCTCCTGGGAAAACTTGCTTGCACAGGTCTTTATACTCAAGACCAACACAGCTTTGATCTCCTGAATTCTCGTCACAGTCCAGATCCAATGTAAAGCTATCACCCCTGGAAATTGTGACACTACTTTCACTAAAGCCGCCAATTCTATTTTTGGCCCTTGCAAATCAGCCAAAATACCCACATGAAGATTTCGATTAGCAGACAAACTGCGAATGCGTTTAGCGACGTCAATATGATTTGAAGCTAAGCCATGGCTAAAATTGAGACGAAAGACATTAACGCCTGAATCTATCAAACGACCAATCACTGTTTCAGATTGACTCGCAGGACCAATGGTGGCGACAATTTTTGTTCGACGATTTATTTTCAAAGAATTGCTCAAACTTCAGTTCAGCCTTTCATTAATTTGGGAGCTATCGGACTTCTTCGCCCTTTGCCTGCAAGTCTGCGTGATAGGAAGATCTAACGAGTGGACCACTGGCAACCTGGTGAAAACCCAAAGCCTCTGCGAATTCTTTTAGTGCTGCGAATTCATCAGGATGGACATATCGCTCCACCTTTAAATGTTCACGGCTAGGTTGTAAGTACTGCCCGAGCGTTAGCATTTCTATATCATGGGCTCGCATGTCTCTTAGTTCTTCTTTTACTTCTTCTATTGTCTCGCCCAGACCCAGCATTAAACCCGATTTAGTCGTTACCTCAGGTCGAACGGCCTTATACCGTTTCAGCAGGCTCAATGACCATTGATAATCCGCACCAGGTCGTGCCTTTTTATAGAGACGAGGAACGGTCTCAAGATTATGATTGAAGACATCCGGCGGATAGGCAGACAAACGTTCCAACGCTATTTCCATCCGCCCTCTAAAATCTGGTACCAGAACTTCTATTTTCGTATTGGGATTAAGTAATCGCATTTGATTAATACATTCGGCAAAGTGGGACGCGCCACTATCTTTTACATCATCTCGGTCAACAGAAGTCACGACGACATACTTCAACTGCATTTCTGCCACGGCTTCTGCTAATTGGCGAGGTTCATCGGGATCCAGAGGGTTTGGCTTACCGTGCCCCACATCACAAAAAGGACATCGACGTGTACATATTTCTCCCATCACCATGAAGGTCGCTGTGCCATGATCAAAGCATTCGCCCAGATTAGGGCAACTTGCTTCTTCACAAACTGAGGCTAGCTTTCTGCGTCGTAAGACATTTTTAATTCGACCAATTTCCGCACTAACAGGAATTCGAACCCGGATCCAATCCGGCTTGCGTAGCAATTCATCGCTAGGTACAACCTTGATTGGAATGCGCCGAACCTTGTCGGCACCACGCAGCTTTATGCCTTGGACAAGTTTATTTTTGGGATCTCTGGTCATAGTAAAAAACTAGTCTTGTATAAGTGAAGTATAGCTGAACTGACCTTGTATGTGAGTAAGCAATAATTCAGATACTTGCATTAAGCTCTGAGTAACGCCCAGATCTCGTAATTGAATAATTTCCATTTCTGCATAACCACAAGGATTAATTTGACTGTAAGGTTCCATATCCATATCCACATTCAGGCTCAATCCATGATAGCTGCATCCTTTTCGAATTCTAAGTCCAAGTGCTGCTATTTTTTTTCCGTCGACATAAACACCCGGTGCGTCTTTACGCGCTGCGGCAACAACGTTATATGTATTTAAGAGATTAACAATGGACACTTCGATTCCACTTACGAGCTGCCTGACATTGATACCCAAACGTCGAATATCGATGAGTAAATAAACAATTAGTTGTCCTGGGCCATGGTAGGTTACCTGCCCTCCTCGATCGCTTTTCACAATAGGGATATCACCTGCCGCGAGGATGTGTTCCGATTTCCCTGCTTGACCCAGAGTAAAAACCGGGGGATGCTCAACCACCCAAGCCTCATCACAAGTGTCATTATTTCTACTATGGGTGAATTCTTTCATCTGTTGCCAAACATCCTGATATGAACTCATACCCAGATGCCTCACGCGCAATTGTGAATTCACTATAGAACCATCTTTACAGCGTCACACTGCTTAAGGTCTTCGAAGAGTTTTTCCAGTTGTGCTGTCCCTGTCGCCCACAACATAAACCTGAGGGAAATAAATTTGCTGTTTCGGCTTGGGTTCTGCTCCATCTTTTCCGGAGACATGCGAGCATCATGTTTTTCTATAATGGCGGTGACGTCGGAAATTATATTTGCATTCACTTCGACAATTACCTTCACCGGGTAGTTGCAGGGAAATTCAATTTTTGATTGGCCTGCCTCAGTTAGTTTGTCCATTGTTTTACTCTTAAATTCCTACCCTCACACGCTATCTTCGCTATGTAGTAGCCGTCAGTGTATCTCCGGAAAACAGCTCGGTGAAAAACAATGCAATAGCATCCCATAATCGACTAAAAAAACCACCTTCTTCAAGGTTAACCAGCGCAACAAGATCCACTTCAGCTACAAGTAATTCACCACTCATGATCGTTAACTTACCGACAGCCTGGCCCTTTTTTATGGGCGCCTTAATAACCTGCTGAATATCCATAGATGCTTCCAAGTTTTTCTTTGCCCCCCGAGGAATGGTTATTGTTATTCCCTCGGCCAAACCCAAATCAATATTTGACACTTGACCACGCCATGCCCGAACAGTCTTTAAGGTTTCATCTGCCTTGTATAGATTTAGAGTTTCATAATATCGGAATCCATAAGAGAGTAAGCGCTGGCTTTCAACTGCTCTTGCCTCTTCTGATTTTGACCCCATAACAACCGAAACAAGGCGCATGCCATTTCTTACCGCTGAAGATACAAGGCAGTACCCTGCAGCACTAGTATGACCCGTCTTGACACCGTCTACCGACTTATCTCTCCATAAAAGCTGATTTCGATTGGGTTGCCTTATATCATTGTAGGTGAAATATTTTTCGCTGTATCGCTTGTAGTATTCCGGATAGTCTTTGATCAAAGCAATTGTCAATTTCGCGAGATCTGCCGCAGTAGTGTAATGCTCTTCGTTCGGCAGACCTGTTGCATTCATATAGTGCGTGTCCGTCATGCCTAACAACTGCGCTTGTTGATTCATTACGTCTGCAAAGGCATCTTCATTGCCAGCAATATGCTCTGCCAGCGCCACACTCGCATCATTACCAGATTGGATAATAATGCCGTTTAACAAATCCTCGACTTTAACTTTCGTTCCTTCCTGTATAAACATACGGGATCCGCCAGTTCTCCAGGCTCGTTCGCTGACGTCCACATCTTCATTCAGCTTCAGCGTACCGTTGATCAATTCACTCGATGCTATATAGGAAGTCATTATTTTCGTAAGGCTCGCCGGAGGTAGTCTTTGCTGACTATTGTATTCAACTAAAACCTTACCGGTATCGGCATCAATGAGTAAGTAACCTTCAGCTGCTAGTTGCGGGGCAGCCGGTATGATTTGCGGTGCAGCCATACTTGAGGTCAGCCAAAACAAGCTGGCAATAAGTACTGTGATATTGACTAATTTTTGTTTGATCATTTTTACTCTATATAATGTTGAATGGGTACGAAGCTGTTTAGCTTCATTAGTGTTAGTTCCTATTTGATTCTATTCGTCTTTATAGGAATCGCGTCCCCAAGCCTAGCTTGCTGAACCAACACTATAACTTGATCTCGCGTGCTTTCACTTATTATAGGGCCAAGCCATACTCTGTGGAGGGTTTGAGATTCTGTTTCATTGGCTAAGATATTCACTTCTAGTATTGGAAGTTGTCGATTGGTAAGGAGCGATTTTATTTCTGCTACCTGTTTTTTCGCACCGAGAAGCTTTGAGAATGCACCTATCTGGAGATAATAGTGCTCTGGATCTGACTCGGGTTCTCTGTTTGGAAAATTGAGTTCATCTATTGCTTCGACAACAACGGGTGCGGTTCCTCTTTCTACGAAACCTAACGCCATAGCAGCTTGGTAGGACAAATCGATGACCCGGTCATCATGGAATGGACCTCGGTCATTGACACGAATAACAATACTTTTGCCATTATCAAGATTGGTCACCTTAACTTTTGTCGGCAGGGGCAATGACTTATGAGCCGCGCTGATCTCATACATATCATAGACTTCACCATTGGAAGTCAGCCTGCCATGGAATTTTTTTCCATACCAGGACGCGATACCAATCTCTCGGTAACCCAGGCTATCTGGCATCACCTCATAAGTTTTACCAAATACCACGTAGGGTGATCTATTACCCCTTGTAAAGGGAGCATTACTCTGGGGCTTGAGTTCTGGCACACTTTCAAGCACAAACTCACTTTGACAAGCACTGATTAGCATCAAGAGGATTAGGATTTGTCCCACTCTCTTGTACTGGAGCAGAAATGCAAACTTAAACAAAAATTCTCCTTGAAATATTTCCTATTGATTCTAAGAACGATCTCTAATTACACCGTCTGTTTACTTAGTTTCTTTACACCGTCTCTGATTACATAGAGATGCGACGATGGCTATTAATCGACATAATAATGCCAAATCCCGCAAACAGAGTCAGAATAGATGTTCCACCGTAACTCACCAGCGGCAAAGGTACGCCAACGACCGGTAGTATACCGCTAACCATGCCGATATTAACAAAGACATAAACAAAAAAAGTGAAAGTGATTGTACCGGCTAACAGCCTACCGAAAGTATCTTGAGCCTGAACGGATATAAGCACCCCTCTCCCTAAAAGCAGAATATACAGAATAAGCAAAAACATCACGCCCACTAATCCTAACTCTTCTGCCAAAACAGCTATGATAAAATCAGTCTGGCTCTCAGGTAAAAAATCGAGATGGGATTGCGTCCCTTGGAACAAACCTTTGCCCATCAATCCCCCAGATCCTATTGCGGTTTTTGACTGAATGATATTCCATCCTGCACCTAATGGATCACTTTCTGGATTGAGGAGCGTCAAAATTCGTTGGCGTTGATAGTCTCGCATGACAAACCAAAGGGCCGGGGCCGCCGCAATCGCGAGGCCAATAACACCAAGAACATATCTAAGAGGGATACCTGCCAAGAATAAGACCAACAGGCCCGAGGTACCTATAATTAAAGCTGTACCCAGATCTGGCTGTCGCCCTATCAATAAAACTGGTATCAAAATCATCACCGCCGCCCAAAACAAATGCTTGATTTTGGGAGGTAGGTGCCGGTCATGAAAGTACCAGGCAAGAATCATCGGTAGGACCAGTTTCATTATTTCAGAAGGTTGAAAAGAAAACAGACCGGGTATGCGTAACCAACGTTGTGAACCGTTGACTGAATATCCAAAGAAAAGCACTAAGACCAATAAAATAACACCAACAAGGTATAACCAGGGTGCTAGTCTTAAATAAAAAACAGGTGAAATCTGAGCCATCACAGCCATGACAACAAAGGCAATTCCAATTTTTATGCCTTGGGAAATCATCGGCGCATTGTGTTGTTCCACAGCACTGTACAAAACAATGAGGCCATAGGTCATGATGACAGTAAGAATCATTAACAGTGGAACATCGATATGAAAGAGACTACTGGGACCAGGGCGCCGACTTAAAGAGTAGTCAGCCTGATGCATACTTCGCACAAAATCCTGACTCATTTTTTTGCCACCCTCTTCCCATGGCCTTCTATCAAATAATAGTCGAGCACTTCACGAACTATCGGCGCGGCATTTTTAGAGCCTCCCCCTCCATTCTCTATCAATACAGCTAAGGCAATAACAGGATCTTCGATAGGTGCAAACGCCACAAACCATGCATGCTTTCGTTGACGTTCAGTCAATAGTTCCTCATCGTACAATTCCCCCTGAGCAATGCCTACAACCTGTGCCGTTCCAGATTTACCTGCCATACGATATTTTATACCACGACCGATATAGGCCCATGCTGTTCCATTTTCGCCAAAACCTTGATTTCCACGGTGCACAACTTTTTCCATCGCACCTATGATTAGATCCCAATCATGATCAGGTATTAAATCAATATCATTTTGTTTTTGTGGTGGAACGAGATCATCATCTGAAATATCCATGTACAATCTTGGCGCAAGTACTTTACCCCTGTTTGCCAGAACCGCTACTGCACTTGCTAGCTGCAATGGCGTCACTAAGATATCACCTTGGCCAATGCCGATATTAACGGTATCTCCTGGATACCAAATCTCACCCCGAGCTCCCATTTTCCATTCTCTAGAGGGTAGCAATCCACTTCTTGCTTCGGGCAGATCTACCGCGGTATTTTTCCCAAAACCAAACATAGCAAGATTTTCATGAAGGCGATCTATGCCAAGCTTAACCGCTAATTCGTAGAAATAGATATTACAGGATCTGTAAATCGCTTTGGTTATATTCACTAGGCCATGACCACCGGTGCCATCCTTCGTCCAATTCCAATCGCGATAAAGGCGATTGCTTTTAGGGAGCTTGAACCAACCAGGGTCTTTTACCTTATATTCTTCATTAGTGGCGCCGGTGATTAAACCCGTTAGTGCCACAAAAGGTTTTATTGTTGAACCCGGTTCATATTGCCCCTGCACAGCTCGATTGAACAAAGGCACATCAATGGAATCGCGTAAACCGGCATAGGTTGCAAAATCAATTCCGTTCACAAATAAATTCGGATCATAGGATGGCTTACTCACCATCGCCAATATACCACCAGTTTTTGGATCAATTGCAACAATAGAACCTCGACGATCTCCCAACGCATCACTCGCCGCTTTTTGAAGGTTCGCATCAATATGAAGCTTCAAATTCTTGCCCTGAGATGAAGGGGTGGAATCAAGTATTTTCATGACTCGACCACGGGCATCAGTTTCCACTCGTCGGTAACCCACCTTGCCCAGAAGAAGGTCTTCATAGTATTTTTCAATACCGATTTTCCCTATATGGTCTGTTCCAGAGTATGCAATCCTATCTATTCTCTTGGCATCCGATTCATTAATGCGCCGTACACTGCCAACGGCATGAGCCATGAGCTCACCCATTGGATAGTGCCGAATCAATTTTGCCTCTACTTCAACTCCCGGTAGATCATAGAGAGCGACGCTTACTTTCGCGATTTCTTCCTGCGATAATCGTAATCTTATTGGCACGGATTCATAGGGGCGACGACGTTGGGATTGTCGCCGGTTAAAGGACTTAATTCGATCGTCACTGACGCCAATCAGTTTATTAATTTCGGCAATGGTGTCATCTAGATTTTTGACACGCTCTTTAGTAATGGCCAATCGAAAGGAAGGAATATTATCCGCTAGTAATTCGCCATGGCGATCAAAGATCAAACCACGAACTGGAGGCACAGATTCTACATGAATACGATTTTTATCTGAGAGGGTTGAATACAAATCATGTTGAATAATTTGTAAATAGAACATTCTCGCTACAAGAAAGAGCGTTGCTAACAATAACAAAGCAAAGGCCACAACTACGCGATCAAAATAAATTCGACTCTCGCCACTGTGATCCTTGAAAGCTAATGGTTCTGGCATCCTGACCTATTTGTGGTAGGGATGGTTGTTTAAGACTGACCATGCCCGATAAATTTGCTCTGCAAGTAGAATTCGAACAATAAAATGGGGAAAGGTCAACCGGGAAAGTGCCCAGGACTCATGGGCAGTTGAAAGACACGTATCAGATAATCCATCGGGCCCTCCAACTAAAAATTGTACCTGTTTAAAATCATATTGCCAGGCTTCAAACTTCTTGGATAATTCAAGGGTACTCCAATTAGATCCTCGACTATCCATGGCGACAATCCGACCGCTTGTATTTAACATTGGCATCATCCGCCTCCCCTCATCGGAGATATGTTTTTCTATAGGTTCGCCCTTGTGTCGTTTGGAAACGCTAAGTTCCCTTATCTTAATTTGCCAGTCTTTTGGCAAACGTTTTTGGTATTCCTTCACACCCGTAGTAACCCAATCAGGCTCTTTAGTGCCAACGGCTACTATCTCAATGTTCAATTAATCATCCTTCTGATTAACGCTTTCATTGAGCGCGTTCGGACTAAGAGACCACAAACTTTCTATATCGTAAAAGTCCCGAACCTGAGGTTGCATTAAGTGAACAATAACAGCATTTAAATCAATCAATACCCAATCGCCCTGGTCCATGCCTTCGACACCAATAGGTTGAAGGCCCCGACGCTTGGCTTCTGCGACTACGTTGTTTGCGAGAGACTTCACATGGCGACTAGAGGTACCACTGGCGACGATCATATAATCAGTAATATCTGTTTTATCGCTAACATCAAGGCATAGAATATTCTGGGCTTTTAAATCTTCAAGTGCATCTATGGCGAGTTTTTTAATGTCGATGTCTTTTAAAGGGTCTGGCATAGGTTTCCTTATGTTCGGTACTCACAATCACTCATTCGTACCCGATTAATCTTAACTATTTTTAATCACTTTCTTTAGTAAATATCTTTATTAAAGAAAGTGATTAAGAGTATTGATACAATTGGTTTTGTTTAATGTATTTGATCACTGCTTCCGGTAATAAACAATCAACGGATAAATTCTCTCTTAAAGCCTCTCTGATCATCGTAGCGGAAATATCCATTTGGCGTAGTTTTATACGGCAAACAAAGCCTGCAGCACATCTTTTCAAGTCACAAGGCTTTTCGGCTAACTTGTTCTCTACCCATTGCTTCACGGTCTTTTGGGGTTCTTGATTTTCATAACCTGGTCTTTCAATGACGACCAAATGCGCCAAATCTGTGAGCTTTTGCCACTCATGCCATTCATGAAGAAGTAAATATGCATCCAGACCTATCACAAGATACAAAGGTGCATGCACTCCTAAGTCATCTCTGAATGTCTTCAGGGTATCTATTGTGTAGGAAGTCCCTGCCCGATCTAGCTCCCGCGTATCCACCTCCAAACTCTTAATATTCTGAACGGCTAAATTCAGCATTTGCAAGCGATGCTCAGTTTCGGTTTCCGGCTTGGAACGATGGGGTGGAATAAAGGACGGGAGTAGTTTAGTCGTTTTTACACCTAAGACTTCACCCACTTCGATTGCTGATCTCAGGTGTCCAAAATGAATCGGATCAAAGGTACCGCCATACATCGCTAGCGCTGGTGCTGCGGTCGCTGAAACCGGCATCTCTGAAACAGAAGTCATTGCCGAACTTGCCCTGTCCCTAACACCACGTATCTTTGAGAGGTCAACCCTTCCAAACCAACAGGTCCGCGGGCATGTAATTTGTCAGTTGAGATACCGACTTCGGCACCCAATCCATATTCAAACCCGTCTGCTAATCTGGTCGACGCATTTACAATAACGGAGCTGGAATCAACTTCACGTAAAAAGCGAATGCTATTTTTGTAACTATCGGTCACGATGGTGTCAGTATGTTTCGAACCATAGCGATTAATATGTTCGATTGCTTCATCTATGTTTTCAACGATTTTAATAGACAAAATTGCAGCCACATATTCAGTCTTCCAATCTTCTTCAACAGCTGTATTTAGTCCAGCGACAATTTTCTTTGTCTTCTCACAGCCTCTTAATTCAACCGCTTCAGACAAGTACAGTTTCGTTAACTCTGGCAAAATAATTTGTGCTTGAGACTGCGCTATTAATAATGTTTCCATCGCATTACAGACAGCATAGCGATTACACTTAGCATTAAAAGCAATATCGATAGCCATTTGCCTGTCAACTTCCTCGTCGATGTACACGTGGCAAATGCCATCTAAATGTTTAATAACAGGAATAGTAGCCTCGCGAGAAACACGCTCGATTAGACTGTCGCCACCTCGGGGAACGATGATATCGACGTATTCTTTTAGGGTGATGAGCTTCCCCACCGCTTCCCTGTCAGTTATTGGTACAAGTTGCACAACATCAGCTGGGAGCCCTGCCACTTTGAGACCACTCTGTATGCATTTTGCCAAGGCCTTGTTTGAGTGAATTGCCTCACTGCCGCCACGAAGTATAGTTGCATTTCCTGATTTCAAACTGAGGCTTGCAGCATCGATGGTTACATTTGGGCGCGATTCATAAATGATACCAATAACACCGAGGGGCACTCGCATTTTACCCACTTGGATACCACTGGGCTGAAATGCGAGATTAGTAATCTCTCCAACAGGATCGTCAAGCGCTGCAACCTGGCGCAAGCCTTCAACCATAGAATCGAATCGAGCAGGAGTGAATTTCAGCCTATCCAACAAAGCTTCACCGATGTTGTTTTTTTCGGCATTTACCAGATCCTTTTTGTTTTCGGCCATCAATGTTTCGCGCTGACTAATAATCTCGCAAGCTATTGCCTCCAGGGCATCATTTTTCTGACCTGTACTCGCCTTATTAATGGTCTTCGCCGCTTCTTGGGCAGCAATGCCCATCGAATTTATTAGTTCGCTAATCTTCATTGGTATTTATTCATGTTTTTCTGGTGAACGTCTCGCTCTAAACCCTTTCCCATTTCCTTACTTAAAAAAAGAACGCGATGATTAATTTGAGATATTGGTTTGGAGCGCTGAAAACAAGTATTATACCTGAATCAAACAGCGCTAAGGTACCTCTGATTAAGTCTCGCTTATCTAAACTTCCTTCTGCATACGCTGGATTTTCTCCTCTATTAATTCCAGCCTTATGAGTGGATCTTCAAGCTCAAGCATTTCCTGTTTAAACTGATTCGCGCAAGGGAGTAATTCCGAAAGTCGCGCGCCCACGTCGATTGCGCTCTCCTCATTAAACGCCAAACCTTGAGTCGATACATGGCTGACCAGCGTGTTTAATAATTCCACGAGGTGTTTTTTATCTGCCGGAACGCGCGTATCAGTTTCGAGATTCAGAAAATTGACCTTAGCTTCTTGTAAGCGATCATCATTCTCAGAAAGGGATTCCACCCTAAACTTTTTTTCACCCATCAGCACTATTTGTAACAAGCCATTGGTTTGCTGATCAAAATCAATGACCTTGCAATAAGTGCCCTGCCTCGCAATATGCGCAGACTTCTGTATCGAGTCTCTTATCACCTGATCCCCAGATTCGATCATAATGACACCAAAACCTTTGCCTTCTCGCAAACAGCTTTTGATCATATCTAGATATCGCTTCTCGAAAATCTGAAGCGGCAATCTTCCTCCAGGAAAAATCACCAAGGGAAGCGGGAACAGGCTTATTTTGTTCATTTATTTAATGCTAGACCAGTAAGTGAATAAGTTGAATCCATGAGCGCTATCACCGATTTCTAAAGAAGCCGAGTACTTATTACTTGAATTCAGGCAGGGTAATACTCTCATAGAACTCGACTACTAAACTAAATTTCATTATAACTTTGTGATTGTCCTTTGGCATAGCTACACTGCCTATTCTCTTCAATTGACACAAGACATATTGGATTATTTTCAAACAATCATATTGGCTTTGATTCAAGGCCTGACAGAATTCCTCCCCATCTCGAGCTCTGCCCATTTAATACTACCCTCGACACTCTTTGGATGGCCTGATCAAGGGTTGGCTTTTGATACCGCTGTACACCTAGGCACGCTGCTAGCTGTCATGTGGTATTTCAAAGCAGATATTCACTCTCTTACGCTCGCATTCACCCATGAGATCAGAGGCAACACCAGCAAGGAAGGTCAATTCGCAATTAACCTGCTGATCGCTAGTATTCCAATAATTCCGGTAGGTCTGATTTTAAAACCAATGATCGAAAGTGAATTACGCAGCACCCATGTCATCGCTCTAATGACGATCATATTTGGCGTATTACTCTATATCGCCGATAAAGTAGGAAAGAAGCAAAAGGTTGAAAGTTTATTGGATTGGAAAGACGCGCTAGTCATCGGCTTTGCTCAATGTTTAGCATTAGTTCCAGGAACTTCTCGTTCTGGGATCACGATTAGCCTAGCACTCATACTTGGCTACACACGAGAGAGCGCTGCCAGAATTTCTTTTTTGCTTTCTATTCCCGCCATTGCCGGAGCTACGACATTGAAAACGATAGATCTGATGCAACAAGAAGCGATTGTTGATTGGTTAAACCTGGCAATAGCGTCTGCCATTTCCTTTGTTAGCGCCTACTTATGCATCAAGATTTTTCTGAGCCTTATTAACACCTTGGGTTACACTCCTTTTGTTATCTACAGGTTACTACTCGGTGTGTTCTTGATACTGGTCATCTCTTAAGAAACCCTGATTTGCTCTCTACACTCGTGCCGTTCGTACATACCATCACTTTGATATCGTCCATCAACAAATGTACATATATTGCATAATCTCAAGATTGTGCTAGTTTTATTAGAGTAACGCATCATTATCTCACTGAAAAATTACCCATTGTCGCTAGCTCTCGTCAGTGGTATCCCCTGAATGCAGGAAAGAACTTTATCTAAATGATCTTGATGCCCTAGATACAAAGTAAGACTGAATTGGCACACGTCATACATCATGGCTTGGGACAGTATCTTTCAGAATAAACTTTCCTTTGCTGGGAGCAAGCCATGACTAGGTTCATTATCATTTCAAAAATCAACCGAAATTTGCGATTCATGCTATATCTAACAACGACTTTAGCGCTTTGTCAGCCCACATTCGCGGCAGATGGACATCAAAGTGAAGGTCACGTTGGACATGACGAGAAGCATCATCTGGGTTTTTTTGTCGGCGTACTGGATACGGGGAAAACTGATTCTATTATAGGGATTGAATATGAATACCGGATTAATAAAATATTTGGTGTTGGTGTTTTGTACGAAAATGCTAAAGATGCCCATAACGGCGACGGTATTAATTCTCGTATCGCGGCTCTCTACTACCATCCCTATGGAGGGTGGCGTATAGGTTTGGGTGCAGGTAAAGAAAAGGTAGGAGGATCGCATCCCTTCACAGAAAGCTTATATAGACTGGGTATAGCTTATGCATTTCATATCGGCGGAATTGGAATTGAACCCTCCATCAATTTTGATAGCGTGAACGGTAAAAGTTCCTCGGTCTATGGTATCTCATTTGTAAGGTCACTTTAATGTAAACCAACAGGTTCTATACTTGGGGTGAGCATATTTTATTTACCCTTTTATTAGCGCAATAATATGGGAATATGAAGGCGAAAAAAAGACTACGGCATTGAATAACTTATCCATTAAATTCAAAGTTGCTGGCAACTCTATCTTATTGTTAGTTTTCCTGTTCATTATTGCAAGCATATCGCTGAATTCAATGCGTATTGATTAGCAACGAACTAGATGGCATATCTAATTATGGTGTTCCATTACTGCGGAAAATTTCGACCATAACAGAACATCAACTCGAACAAAATATCCACATTGAGCGCGGCATTCGGTACGGGCTTTCATTAGCAGACCCTGAGACGCAGAAAAACCTTGATGTAGAAATCGCTACCTTTAGCAGGCTTAGCCATGAAATTGATTCTGAGCTAGAAGATGCCCAGAAATTGCTCACAAGTTCCGTCACATCATCAGGAACAGAAGATAATTCAAAGATGCTTATCCAGTTTGCCAACACCATAGCGCTAATTGGTACCGCCCACAGAGATTATGAACATCTTGTCCTCGAAACATTTTCATTGTTTTCAACAGATCAAGTTGACTTAGTGACAGAAAACGTTAGGACGATAGAGTTGAAAGGCGCCAAACTGAATGAGCAGCTTATATCCTTAGTATTTAAACTTGGTAAATTCATCCAGCGAGCTAGCTCGCGCGCACTAGAGCACGAGCAGCGCGCTATGACATTGCTAGCTTTCATGACCGCCGCAACAATTTTTATTGGCGTCCCTACCAGCTTGGCTGTATCAAAGAACATCATACAGCGCATTCAAACTGCTTCCGTCAACCTCGAAATAATTTCAAGCGGAGATTTAACTAGAAGCATTACATAGATGGCAATGATGAAATAGGCAAATTATTACAATCAATAGAAACTATGCAATGTAATCTTTCCGATATTTTGGAAGAGGTCAATTCAACCTCCCAAGAATTAGCCAGCGCATCTGAAGAAATAGCAACAACAATGGAGCAAACCGCAGCCAACACCCAAGAACAACAAGTAGCGACAGCAGAAGCGTCAGTTTCCGTTAAAGTAATGACCCGCACTATGGAAGGTGTATCCATGAAGATTGCCGAAACCTCCAGCGCCACTGCTATCGCTAATACCGAAGCGACTAAAGGTCAGCAAATTGTAACTGAAACAATTAGTGAAATTCAAAAGCTTGCACTTCAAATAGATACAACAGCAAATGTGATCTATCAGGTTGAACAAAGTAGCGAAGATATCAGTGCAGTCCTTGAGGTCATCAGAAGCATCGCAGAACAGACAAATTTGTTAGCACTAAACGCTGCAATTGAAGCTGCACGGGCGGGCGAACAGGGTCGCGGGTTCGCTGTAGTTGCAGATGAAGTTCGCACTCTCGCAGGTCGGACTCAGGTATCAACAATAGAAATTAATAGCATCATAGAGAAACTACAGTCAGGAGCCAAAACAGCAACTAAATCAATGACAAATAGCCGAGACCAAAGTCGCGCTGTCATCGACAAAGCAACCACCGCTGGTTCAACTCTGGAATCCATTTCAACTGGCGTGAAGGAAATCGACGTAATGAGCACTCAAATTGCATCCTCCGCAGAAGAACAAAGTGTTGTCGCAAACAAGATTGTCAGTAGTATCAGCTTTATCAACGACATGTCACAACAAAATGCAGCAAGTGTCGAGGAAGTCACGGTTGCGGGACAAGAGCTCGCTAGATTGGCATCGAAACTTCAGGGATTGGTGGATCAATTTCACCTTGCACGGTAATAACTTAAGAAGTCCTACCGTTAAAATCATGAAAGCCCCAATAAGCGGGACCCTCAATGAAATCATTTACACTATAGCTTATGGTAACTGTCAGAACGGAATATCGTCGTCAAAATCTTCAGGAGGGGGGGCATCAAAGGAAGTACCGGGAGATTGTGAACTCGCCTGATTACTTGAGCCTTGATTGCTGGAGCCTTGATTAAATCCACCACCACCCATATCACCACGGCTGTCCAACATCTGCATTTCATTTGCGACAATCTCTGTGGTGTAATGTTTTTGACCGTCTTTTTCCCACTGCCTAGTTTGAAGTTTACCTTCTACATAAACCTTCGATCCCTTTTTCAGATACTCACCAGCGATTTCTGCTAAACGTCTAAAAAAGACGACTCGATGCCATTCTGTTCGATCGACATTTTGCCCGGTTTGCTTGTCTTTCCAACTTTCAGATGTCGCAATGCTAATATTTGTGACTGCGTCACCGTTGGGCAAGTATCGCGTATCGGGATCGTTACCTAAATTTCCTACCAGGATTACTTTGTTAATACCTCTAGCCATGAGGCCTCCTCCTAAATTTTGATTTCTTTTTGGTTCTTTTCTTCGTTTGTACTTCTTGTGTACTTCGCGTAAATAAATATAGTTTCGTATCTTAGTCTGTTAAGCCGCTCTGATCTTGCAGATGCTATTAAGTGCACTTATTGAGCGCTCGCCTGCACGAACACCTCAAACAGCAGGTACCACGCTATTTTGCCTTAATTCGTCTAATGCATTCTTATCCAACACATCCGAATCCACTTTTAAATAGACAATATCCTCCGCTTCAATCAGCACCGCTTCAATAACACCTTCCACAGATAATAACGCGTTCAGCTGTGAATTTGCACAGCGATTGTCATTCTCTGCCAATGAATATGTCATGCTTTTGATATTACCTATTTTTGGCAGGCCCTTTGCAACAACCAACCATAAAAGACAAAGTGCGATATTGACGTACATGAGTTGGGATATATCCCCTAAACCGAGGGCGTATCCTCCAATTGCACCGCCACAAAAAGCACCTGCAAACTGCGCTGTTGAGTAAACACCCATCGCTGCACCTCGTGAACCCGCAGGTGACAAGCTCGATACAAGGGCAGGTAAAATGACTTCAAGTAAATTGAAGGCCATGAAAAATAGGATCAATGAGATCACTACAGGATAAAAAGCTGTGCTCTCAGACATAATAAGAGCGGACAACGCAAAGACAGCTACCATCGTCAGCATCATGGTTTTAGCCATTCCTTTCTTATCGGCCAACCACATAAAAGGACCCATTAAAACAAAAGTTGTGAGTAACACGCTTAGATAGATCCAATGGTGGTCAGCTACAGCGATCTCGCCCGTAGCTTGCATTACACCGGGAAACGCAACAAAGCTCGACATCAACAAAAAGTGCAGACAGTAGACTGAGAAAGTGACTCTTTTTAGACTTGGATCTTTTGCCAACGCCCACATTTTCGCAAGTTGAGCTTTGGGTTCATTTTTACTTTTGCCCAATTTAGGAACAGGGACAAAAAAATGCAGAACAGCAATCCCAAGTAACCCGGCAATTGCCGTCCCAAAAAAGATGCCCTCTATTCCATAGAGGCTGTTTACCAAGGGCCCTAGAATAAGCGCAATGGCAAAAGACGCCCCAATGCTCATGCCGACAATCGCCATTGCCTTGGATCTATTATCTACACGAGTGACGTCCGACAAGAGGGCAAGCAGGGTACTGGCAATGGCGCCACAACCCTGAAGAAATCTCCCTGCAATGATTCCGTAAATATTTGTTGCATACGCAGCCACCAGACTACCAACAATAAACATACTCAAGCCGATGAAAATGACTGGCTTGCGACCTATTTTGTCCGACAAGAGACCCATAGGGATTTGTAATACAGCCTGGGACAAGCCATAAACCCCCAAAGCCAAACCAATGAGAAAGGGCGTTGCCAAGGAAAGTTCATCCATCAGCAGAGGCAATACGGGCAAGATCATAAATAAACCGAGCATACGCACGACGTAGAGCATTGCGATGGATAAAGTAGCGCTTAATTCCAGCCTGCTCATTCAGACACTCTATTACTAAGAGGTATATTCATTCAGGGACCCAAGCAGAAACTACATTTATCTCAGCTTTTAATACATTATTTACGAGAGAGGGACATATCTACTTTGATTACAGGGAGACAAAATTATATTATTCGCATTGCTCGCGATGACTCCTGTCGGATCGCGAGGGTATCAAAGTAGGATGACTTAATTACAAAAGTAATAATAACAAATTAGGTCTATGCTTACACATATTTCATCAAAGGGATGACGTTAATAATCGACAAAGCCCTAATCAATCTTGGTAAATACGTACCTCTATGAACTACATTTCGATACGAGGTGCCAAAACACACAACCTCAAAAACATTAATCTGGACATACCCAGAGAAAAGCTTGTAGTCATTACCGGTTTGTCTGGTTCTGGAAAGTCTTCGCTTGCCTTCGATACATTGTATGCTGAAGGTCAGCGGCGATATGTTGAATCCCTTTCCGCCTATGCAAGGCAATTTCTTTCATTGATGGAAAAGCCCGATGTTGATCATATCGACGGGCTCTCCCCTGCTATCTCAATTGAGCAAAAATCGACTAGTCATAATCCACGTTCGACGGTCGGGACAATTACCGAAATCTATGACTATCTACGTTTACTATTCGCCCGTGTAGGGGAACCACATTGTCCAGAACATGGCACTCGACTTGAGGCTCAATCCATTTCTCAAATGGTTGATCACGTCATGGACATCGGCGAAGGAACTCGGGTGATGTTATTAGCGCCTTTGGTGAAAAGACGCAAAGGCGAACACCTTCATCTCTTCAACCAATTACGTACTCAGGGATTTGTTCGAGCAAGAATCGATGGCATTGTGACAGACCTCGATGAAGTTCCGGCACTTGAAAAGAACAAAATGCACACCATTGAAGCCATTGTCGATCGATTTAAAATTCGCGAGGATTTGAATATTAGATTGGCAGACTCTTTTGAAACTGCTATTCAACTTTCCGATGGACTTGCAACCATTGCCTACATGGACGATTCAACGGAAGCAGACATTATATTTTCAGCTCGCTTTGCCTGTCCCGAATGCGGCCACTCAATCCAAGAACTAGAGCCAAGATTATTCTCTTTCAACAATCCTGCTGGAGCATGTAGTACCTGTGACGGATTGGGACATAAACAATTTTTTGATTTGAGTACCGTAGTCCACGACGAAGAGTTGTCACTGGCCGAGGGGGCAATACAAGGCTGGGACCGGCGTAATATATACTACTTTCAAATGCTGAACTCTCTGGCACGGCATTACAACTTCAAAATTGATACACCATTTCAAGATTTACAAGCCTCTCAACGAGACGCTATTTTATTCGGTACAGGCAAGGAACATATTCAGTTTCACTATGTGAATGACAGAGGTGATGAATACACCCGTGCTCATTCTTTTGAAGGCATTATTCCCAATATGGAACGACGGTATAAGGATACCGAATCGAACGTGGTCCGTGAGAACCTAGGTAAATTTCTAAGTACCCATGATTGTCCAAGTTGTAAGGGAACACGCCTCGGCAAGGATTCTAGAGCAGTCACCATTGAAGGCTTGTCACTTCCTACGATGACAAGTTGGTCCATCTCTACCGCCCATGAATATTTTTCGACCCTAAAGCTTGCAGGACAAAAAGCCCAGATTGCGGAAAAAATACTAAGCGAAATTTGTGCACGACTGAGCTTTCTCAAAGATGTCGGCCTGAATTATTTGACCTTATCCAGAAGCGCTGACACCTTGAGTGGGGGAGAGGCCCAACGAATCAGATTAGCCAGTCAAATTGGTGCGGGGCTTGTGGGGGTCATGTATATTCTTGACGAACCATCCATTGATTTACATCAGAGAGACAATCAACGGCTCTTGAATACCTTGAATCATCTCCGAGATATTGGAAATACCGTGATCATCGTCGAGCATGATGAAGAAGCAATACGGGCAGCCGACTACATCATTGATATTGGACCAGGTGCTGGTATTCATGGCGGAGAGATTGTCGCCCAAGGTCAACTAAAGGATATTCTTTCATCCAAGGAATCTGTAACAGGGCAATTCCTATCGGGACGCCGCGGAATAAAAATCCCCGAAAGACGGCACGCTTACAATCCAGACAAACTACTACACCTGCTAAAAGCTACGGGCAATAATCTACAATCAGTAGATCTTTGCATCCCTCTGGGTTTGATGACCTGTATTACTGGGGTCTCAGGTTCGGGTAAATCTACTCTCATCAATAGCACCCTATATCCTATCGCTGCTAAACAACTTAACGGCGCATTGAATCCAAAAACATCTCCTTACGAATCCATTGTCGGAATGGAACAATTGGATAAAGTCGTCGATATTAATCAAAGCCCTATTGGTAGGACGCCGCGCTCGAATCCTGCAACCTATACTAATATTTTCACACCCATTCGCGAATTGTTTTCAGCAACACATGAAGCTCGATCGCGGGGATATAAACCCGGTCGATTTAGTTTTAATGTCAAGGGGGGGCGATGTGAAGCCTGTCAAGGAGATGGTTTAATCAAAGTCGAAATGCATTTCTTGGCAGACATCTACGTTACTTGCGATGAATGTCAAGGGCGTCGGTATAATCGAGAAACTTTAGAAGTACTCTATAAAGGAAAGAGCATCGACGACGTACTGTCACTCACAGTGGAAGATGCACATGAATTTTTCTCTGCAATTCCCATGATAGAACGTCGTTTAAAAACCTTGGTTGATGTAGGACTGGGTTATATTCGATTAGGGCAAAGTGCAACCACCTTGTCAGGAGGTGAAGCCCAACGAGTCAAACTATCAAGGGAGCTTTCAAAAAGAGGCACAGGGCAAACACTTTATATTCTTGATGAACCTACGACGGGCTTACACTTTCATGATATTGAGCAATTGCTTCAGGTGCTACATAAGTTACGAGATCAGGGAAATACAGTCGTTATCATTGAGCACAACTTAGATGTCATCAAGACCGCAGACTGGGTCATCGACTTGGGTCCTGAAGGCGGCGGCGGCGGTGGAAAAATTATCGCCGAAGGTACACCGGAGGATCTGGCAGAGATAGATGCTTCATTTACAGGTCAATACCTTGCTCCGGTACTATCCAGAAAATTAGCAAAACAAGCTTAAAGCGCCGTGGCTAAATGAAGAGTCGGGGCCAAATAAAGAGTCAGGGCTAGATAAAAACAAAAAGGCCCGCCAATTGGCGAGCCTTTTTAAAATGAGTGCTTAGAGTTCCTCAGAAAAAAGAAACCTCTATTCTTCATCTTCCTCGATATCATCTTCATCATCAACGATAGGTCGATCAACAAGTTCAATATAAGCCATTGGTGCTGCATCACCGGTACGAAATCCACACTTTAAGATTCGAGTGTAACCACCTGGACGTTCGGCATAACGAGGACCAAGATCAGTAAACAATTTACCCACTGCGTCTTTGCTACCTGTTCTTGAAAAAGCCAAACGACGATTTGCAACAGAATCGGACTTCGCTAGCGTAATCAGAGGCTCTGCAACTCGCTTCAGCTCTTTTGCTTTTGGCAAAGTTGTTCTAATGACTTCATGTTCGAACAATGAACAGGCCATATTACGGAACATCGCTTTTCTGTGCGATGAATTCCTATTTAGTTGTCTACCACTTTTTCTATGGCGCATGAGATAATTTCCTGATGTCGCTAATCAATAATATAAAGGCTTAACCTAAGAGTCGGTCATCACCGCGAAGGCTAGAAGGCGGCCAGTTTTCCAGACGCATGCCAAGTGACAGCCCACGAGATGCCAATACGTCTTTAATTTCTGTCAGTGACTTCTTACCCAAGTTTGGTGTCTTCAGCAATTCGACTTCTGTACGTCGAATAAGATCACCGATGTAATAAATATTTTCAGCTTTAAGACAGTTTGCCGACCTTACGGTTAACTCAAGATCATCAACAGGCCGTAACAAGATAGGATCGATCTCGTCTTCCTGCTCTTCTGGCTCTGGTTCTTTTTCGCTTTGCAAGTCAACAAATACACTTACTTGCTGTTGTAATATAGTCGCTGCTCTGCGGATAGCTTCTTCCGGCTCAATTGTACCGTTAGTTTCTAAGTCGATAATAAGCTTATCGAGATCAGTTCTTTGCTCTACGCGAGCACTATCTACTTTGTAGGACACTCGGCTAACCGGGCTATAAGAGGCATCCAGTAATAAACTTCCAATGATCCGGCCATCTTCGTCCGCTGATTTACGAAGATCAGCTGGCTCATAACCACGACCACGACTTACTTTGGCACGTAGCTTAAGACTACCGGATTCATTCAAAGTCGCAATAACATGTTCGGGATTGAAAATTTCAACATCGTGATCGAGCACGAAGTCTGCAGCTGTTACAACACAAGGTCCTTGCTTATCAATAACAAGTTCTGTCTCATCCGCCTCGTTCAATCGGATGGCAACTCCCTTCAAATTAAGCAGGATCTCAATGACATCTTCCTGGACACCGTCAATCGCACTGTATTCATGAAGCACGCCTTCAATTTCAGTTTCTGTGATCGCACCGCCTGGCATAGATGACAAGAGGATACGACGCAGGGCATTACCTAGAGTATGACCAAAGCCGCGTTCTAGGGGCTCAAGTACAACTTTCGCCTTCGTGATGCTCTCCTGTTCTACCTGGATATGCTTAGGCGTTAAAAACTCTAATGACGAATGGGCCATAAATATACCTTTAAAGAAATATTCCGAATGGTTTCAATTACTTTCTTTTTCAAAAAAGTTTTTATCAATTACTTAGAGTAGAGCTCGACGATTAAATTCTCATTAATCTCAGCAGGCAACTCATCTCGTTCTGGAAAAGAGCGAAACACGCCTTCCAGTTTTTCTTTATTCACTTCAACCCAATCTACTACACGGTTAGCCGCGATTGACAATGCGCCTTGTATCCGCAATTGCTTCTTGGATTTTTCCCGAATAGAAACCGTATCCCCGGCTTCCACTTGGAAGGAAGGAATGTTGATCATATTACCGTTGACCAAAATTGCTTTGTGAGAAACAAGCTGTCTGGCTTCAGCACGTGTTGAACCAAAGCCCATACGGTAAACAACATTGTCGAGGCGACGCTCAAGAATAACCAGCAAGTTTTCACCTGTTGCACCCTTTTGACGATCGGCTTTCTTATAATAGTTACGGAATTGCTTTTCAAGAACACCGTAGATACGACGTACCTTTTGCTTTTCACGCAACTGAACAGCGTAATCTGAAAGACGTGTACGACGAGCGCCATGTTGCCCCGGTACATTATCAATCTTACACTTTGATTCGATAGGTCTAACACCGCTCTTTAGATACAGATCGGTGCCTTCTCTTCTTGCTAATTTACATGTAGGGCCGAGATATCTGGCCATAATCGATCTCCTCTGTTACACCCGACGTCTTTTAGGTGGACGACATCCATTGTGTGGAATAGGTGTTACGTCAGTAATGTTAGTAATTTTGTATCCAACACTGTTTAGTGCTCGAACTGCTGCTTCACGACCAGGACCGGGACCCTTAACGAACACTTCCAGGCTTTGCAAGCCAAAATCCAGCGCCGCGTTGCCCGCTCTTTCTGCCGCAACCTGTGCCGCAAAAGGCGTGCTCTTTCTTGCTCCACGGAAACCAGATCCTCCAGCAGTCGCCCATGACAGCGCACCACCTTGCCGATCGGTTATCGTAATGATCGTATTGTTAAATGACGCGTGAATATGAGCCAAACCATCGACCACCTGGCGCTTGCCTTTACGCTTCGCCGGTGTTGGTGTTGTTTCTTCTTCAGACATATTAGTCACTTCGCTCTTTTATGTTTGTTCTCATCAAATTGACGAGAAATTTTTATTCGCGCTCTCTATCGAAAGATACTTACCGGCGGATGGGTCGTTTAGGACCTTTCCGTGTACGGGCATTAGTTTTCGTACGCTGCCCGCGCATCGGTAAATTTCTACGATGCCGAATGCCGCGGTAGCAACCCAAATCAAGCAAACGCTTAATATTGAGCTGAACCTCTCGTCGCAAATCACCTTCAACAGGTAATTTTGCAATCTCAGCACGAAGCTGGTCAAGCTGACCTTCATCGAGATCTTGAATCTTCGCGTCAGGGGCAATGCCCGTTGAATCGCAAAGTTGTTTCGCAGTAGTTGCACCGATACCATAAATGTATGTCAGTGAAATTACTGTATGTTTGTGATCAGGAATATTAATTCCAGCTAAACGAGCCATTCAGACGCTCCTATCAACCTTGGCGCTGTTTATGTTTTGGTTCTGAACAGATCACTCTGACAGCCCCTCTGCGTCGGATAATTCGACAATTTCGGCACATCTTCTTTACTGAAGCTCTAACCTTCATAATCTGCTCCGCTTTCCTACTTATTACGTCCAAAATTTTGTAAATTGGACTTCTTCATTAATGACTCATACTGATTTGACATCAGATGTGTCTGAATTTGTGATATAAAATCCATCACAACAACTACAACAATCAATAAGGCTGTACCACCTAACTGAAAGGTGACGTTAAACTGCACCACCAATACCTGTGGTAATAAACATACCGCTGTCATGTATAACGAGCCAAATAACGTCAGTCTCGTCAAAATCGTATCAATATGCTTCGCTGTCTGTTCACCTGGCCTGTAACCTGGAATAAATGCACCAGACTTTTTCAAATTATCTGCTACTTCTTTTGGGTTAAACATCAAGCCCGTGTACCAGAAGCAGAAAAATATAATTCCCATTGAAAACAAAATAATGTTCAAGGGCTGCCCTGGGGCAATTTGCAAGCTCAATTCCTGCAACCACTCCATACCGGGTGACTGTCCAAACCACTGCCCTAATGAAGCAGGAAATAGCAGTAAACTACTGGCGAAAATCGCCGGTATGACACCAGCCATATTCACTTTTAATGGCAAATGACTGCTCTGCGCCTGGTACATCTTTCTACCCTGTTGGCGCCGAGCGTAATTAATCGTTATACGTCGCTGCCCTCTTTCTACATAGACAACAAAAGCGACTACTAAAATGGCGAGCACGGCTATCAGTAACAAACCAATAATGGGGATCTCACCCTGCCTTGCTTGCTCAAAGGACTGCCCGATCGCACTTGGGAAGCCTGAAACAATACCAGCAAAAATAATTACAGAAATACCGTTTCCAATACCTCGCTCAGTAACCTGTTCCCCTAACCACATCAGGAACATCGCGCCCGTCACCAGGGTTGAAATCGCCACAAAATGAAAGGCGAAATTTCCTGTGTAGGACAAACCCTGTGCAGACAAACCGCTACTAAAGGCAAACCCCTGCACTGTTGCAAGCAACAAAGTACCGTACCGGGTGTACCGGGCTATCTTTCTCCGTCCTGCATCACCTTCTTTCTTCAATTGTTGTAACGATGGTGTCGTTGCAACCAGCAATTGGGTGATAATTGATGCCGAAATATACGGCATGATACCCAATGCAAAAATACTCATCCTTTCCAACGCACCACCGGAAAACATGTTAAACAAATCTAGGATGCCGCCCTGATTTTGATCAAATAACAATCTCAAGCGTTCGGGGTCAATACCTGGAATGGGTATGTGACTTCCAATTCGGTAAACAACGATTGCCAAAAAAACAAACCATAAACGCTGGCGTAACTCTGATAATCCGCCACCTGCGCCTACCGCTCCGCCTGCTCTTTGTGCCAGTGAACTGGTCATTTGTATCTGTACGCTCTCTTTACTTAAGCTTCTATGCTGCCGCCAGCGGCTTCAATTGCAGCTCTAGCACCTTTAGTAACACCAAGTCCTTTGAGCTTTACTGATTTTTCAATTTTACCCGACAACATTACCTTGGCGCGCATCATACCTTCTCCAATAATGTCGGCTTCTTTAAGCGCCTGCAGATCAATAACATCTGCGTCAACATTCGCAATTTCAGACAAGGTTACTTCAGCAGTAACCCGTGCTTTTTTCGAATTAAAGCCAAACTTAGGCAATCTCATTTGCAAAGGCTGTTGACCGCCCTCAAATCCTGGACGAATGCCACCACCTGTTCTGGATTTCTGGCCTTTATGGCCGCGCCCACAAGTTTTACCTGTGCCACTACCAATCCCACGTCCAACACGCTTCTTGTTAGTTTTACTGCCGTCAGCCGGACTTAATGAATTCAATTGCATTTTGTTGCTCCTACTCGCCTACGACATTGACCATGTATGAAACTTTGTTGATCATGCCGCGATTTTCTGGCGTATCAATCACTTCAACTGTGTGGCGTATTCTCTTAAGACCAAGACCGGCGACACAAGCCTTGTGGCTCTTGAGTCGACCAATGGTACTTTTAGTCAAGGTAACTTTAATTGTCTTTTGCTTTGCCATGACGCTGCTTATCCTGTTATCTCTTCAATAGATTTGCCACGTTTCTCAGCAATACTTGCTGGAGCCCGCATGTTCTGCAAACCTTCAAAGGTCGCTCGAATAACGTTTACGGGATTTGTTGACCCGTAACACTTAGCCAGTACATTTTGTACACCGGCTACTTCTAATACCGCACGCATCGTCTTACCAGCAATAATACCAGTACCATCTGATGCAGGCTGCATGAATATTTTTGATGCGCCATGTCGAGCAGTAATGGGGTACTGAATCGTTGTACCCTTTAGATCAACGTCGATCATATTACGTCTTGCTGCTTCCATCGCCTTTTGAATAGCCAATGGCACTTCGCGAGCCTTACCACGTCCATAGCCCACTTTACCGTTACCATCACCAACGACAGTCAAGGCAGTGAAACCAAATATCCGACCGCCTTTTACAACTTTGGCTACACGGTTTACTTGAACCAGCTTTTCCTGGATGCCTTCTTCGTTATCTTGATCGTTATACGCCATGTCTATTCCTCTACAGCCTTAAAACTGCAGTCCGCCTTCACGGGCTGCTTCTGCTGATGCTTTTACACGACCATGGTACTTATAACCTGATCGATCAAATGCGACTTGCTCAATACCTGCGGCTTTCGCTCTTTCAGCAATGAGCGCGCCAACCTGAGTTGCACTGTCAACATTGCCCGTTGTGTCAGATCGAAGATCTTTCTCAACAGATGATGCTGAGGCTTCAACTACGTTTCCAGAGGCCGATATCACCTGCACATAAATATGCCGAGGCGATC
Source organism: Pseudomonadales bacterium (assembly GCA_016763855.1). Lineage (GTDB taxonomy): Bacteria > Pseudomonadota > Gammaproteobacteria > Pseudomonadales > Azotimanducaceae > JAHRVQ01. Next base: position 1,410 of record JAESSY010000005.1, on the reverse strand, counting down.
GGTAAACACATAGTCTTGGCATTTCAAGCTTTTCTATATGCTTTCTGCCTCTTCTTGCTCTTCTCAATCGAGCGTCATTCTTCTTGCTCATATTTTCCTCAAAAAATACTTGTACCAGTTCGTTTAACTTAATCAAATCTGGTTTGATTACTTTTTCTTAGCATCCTTTCGCTTGACGTACTCGTCAGCATATCGAACGCCCTTACCTTTATAAGGCTCTGGTGGTCGGTAAGCACGGATGTCCGCAGCTACCTGACCGACTAATTGCTTATCAACACCCTTAATAAATAATTGAGTATTGCTCGGCCCTTCAATTTGAATACCTTCAGGGATTTCATATACAACGGGATGTGAAAAACCCAGACTCAAGGTTAATTTATTTCCAGCAACCTTGGCTCTATAACCAACACCAATCAAAGTCAGCTCTTTTGTAAAACCCTTTGTCACACCTTCAACCATGTTGCTGACTATGGCTCGAAAAGTACCTGACAATGCAATCGGCTTTTTACCACTTACAGAAGTAGAAAACTTTAACAAGTTATCTTCTTGTTTAATGACAACAGCCTCGTGTATATCGACGCTCAGATTACCCTTGCTACCTTTTATGGCTATTGACCCAGCACCAAGCGTAACTTCGACGCCTGAAGGAATCTCAACCGGGCTATTTGCAATTCTCGACATATTCTATAAACCTTTGTTCTCTGCAAACTTAAATTTCATATAATAAGTAGGGCAGTTTAAAATACTGAGCAAATCAGTTCGCCGCCAAGTCCCGCTGCGCGAGCAGTACGATCGGTCATCAAACCTTTATTTGTAGATAAAATAATAATTCCCAAACCACCTTTTACATTAGGAATATCATCCTTACCTTTATACTGACGCAGGCCTGGTCGGCTTACGCGCTTGATTTCTTCGATGACTGGCTGACCGTTATGATATTTCAACGCTATCTTCAAGTGAGGCTTGGCATCACTATCAACTGAATAGTCAACGATATACCCTTCATCTTTAAGCACCTGCGCTACCGCAGTTTTAACTGTAGATGAAGGCATTTCAATTTCTTCAATACGGGCAGTTTGCGCATTACGAATACGTGTCAACATATCTGCCAATGGATCTTGCATAGTCATGAGTGTCTGTTTCCCCTACCAGCTAGACTTAACCAAACCAGGCACATCGCCGCGGTTGGCTGCTTCTCTTAATTTCTGTCGAGCCAATCCGAAACGACGATAAACTGCGTGCGGACGACCGGTTAAATTACAACGACGTACTTGTCTTGTAGGACTTGCATTTCGTGGTAACGCTTGCAATTTCAGCTGCGCTTCCCAGCGATCTTCATCAGATGCTGTTGGATCCGCGATAGTCTTCTTTAAAGCAGCTCTTTTAACAGCAAATTTCGCTGCTAATTTC
>JAESSY010000036.1 GCA_016763855.1 Pseudomonadales bacterium | reverse complement strand
TTCATGTGTAAAACATCAAAGCCCATATCTCCTGGTTTCACCTTACCTAAGATTGCATTTAGGTTAGCGCCGTCGTAATAAAGCAAACCTCCTGCATCGTGAATAATTTTCGCAATTTCCTGAATCCGCCTGTCAAAAACACCACAGGTCGATGGATTCGTCATCATTAAACCCGCTGTCTGAGGCCCTACGACTTCTTTTAATGCATCAACATCAACATCACCTTCCTTTGTAACAGGAATTTCACGGACTTTATAACCACACATAACTGCCGTCGCGGGATTTGTTCCGTGGGCCGCGTTGGGAATGAGAATTTCGCTTCGTTTATTATCAAGGCGTTTATCATGATAGGCTCGAATCATCGCTACGCCGGCAAATTCACCCTGAGCGCCTGCCATAGGCGTCAGTGATACTGTTTGCATACCTGTGACATCTTTTAGGTATTCTTGCAAATCATGAAGGCATGCCATAAAACCCTGACTAACACTTTCAGGTGCAAAGGGGTGGCGAGCCAAAAACCCTGCCTGGCTCGCAGCCTTATGCGCGCCACGGGGATTATATTTCATGGTGCACGATCCGAGGGGATAGAACTCACCATCGATAGAAAAGTTAAGCTTTGACAGATTAGTATAGTGTCTTACCGCTTGTAGCTCTGAAACTGCAGGCAAGCCTAATGGACTCTTTCTTATTAAGGCCTGGGGCAACTCGTTGCTCTCAATTGTAGCCTCATCATATTGAGCAACAGCACTTCGTCCTTGGCGGCTTCGTTCATAAATCAGCATTTATTTCTCCACCGCTTTTATCAAGCTTCGAATAAACAATTCAATATCTTCATCATTCTTGGTTTCTGTCACATTGACAAGCAAGCAATTATCCATCGAAAACGATTTCATGTCGTAGCCCCCTAGAATCTTGTCACCTAACATACTTTCCAAAATTTCGCTCGCAGATTTCGGCAATTCAATCACTACTTCATGGAATACCGGCGCAGAAAAACGTCGCTTGACACCTTCAATCCCCTTGATCCCACCTAACAATTTGATTAAGTTATTGTGACATTGACTCGCAACCGATCTCAGCCCAAGATCACCCATCATACTAAGATAGATTGTTGCGGCAGTGACTAACAATCCTTGATTGGTGCAGATGTTCGAAGTCGCCTTGGCACGTCGTATGTGTTGTTCTCTCGCCTGTAGTGTCAGGGCATATCCTGGCTTACCATCGAGATCGACTGTCTTACCGATAATACGACCAGGCATTTGTCGAACAATGGCCTTTTTACAACACATAAACCCCATGTAAGGTCCACCTGAGGCAATCGGAATACCAAAGGGTTGTCCTTCACCAATAACGATGTCCGCCCCCTTTTCTCCCCATTCTCCCGGAGGTGCCAAGACAGCTAAGGCCATAGGATTGACAACCGCTATCAGGAGTTGTTTTTGGGCATGGGCCCAATCGCTTAGTTGAACAACATCTTCAATCCCACCAAAGAAGTTTGGATAGGCAATCACCAGGGCTGCAAAATCTTCACCTTCATGGGCGGACAAATGGCCATGATCAATAAGACCTGTTGTTTCATCGAGTTTAAGTATCTCCAATTCGATGTGTTGGTTGCGTATGATATTTTTACAAGCACTCAAGTACTGAGGATGAACATTGCCTGCAACAAGAACCCGCTTGGACTTTGAACCGCGATTAGCGCGAACTGCCATTAATACTGCCTCAGCCAAGGCAGAGGCTCCGTCATATACAGAAGCGTTGGCCACCTCCATTGCCGTAAGCCGAGTTATCATAGATTGAAATTCATAGATCAGCTGAAGCGTACCTTGACTTGCTTCCGCCTGGTAAGGCGTATATGCCGTCATGAATTCACCCCGAGTCACGATGTCCCAAACAGCGCTCGGAATGTGGTGTTCGTATGCGCCGGCTCCTAGAAAAGACAGATCAACCTCGTCCTGTCGAGCGCGCTGTGACATAAGTCGTAACAAGGCTTTTTCGGATATTCTATCTGGCGTATTCGCGAGGACTCCGGCTCGTAATTCAGCCGGTATTTCATCAAACAGTTCTTCTATAGACTCAACGCCGATGACGTCAAGCATGTGCTTTTCGTCGTCTATAGTATGGGGTACGAAAGGCATGACTTACCTCTAATCAGTGTTGTTATTTGCGAAGATATTTAGTGCGCTTCATTCTCACAATGGGTTTCGTAGGCGCCAACACTCATGAGCGCATCTAGCTCACTAAGGTCAGCGGGTTTCAGCTTGTAAAACCAACCTTGGTCAAATGGAGATTCGTTCACGGTTTCTGGCGCATCTTCAAGGGCTTCATTGATGGCGATAACGATACCCGAAACTGGAGAGTAGATATCGGAAGCTGCCTTAACAGATTCAACAACACCCGCTTCTCCTTTTGCTGCTATGACGGCATCAAGCTCGGGTAATTCAACAAAAACAACATCACCTAAAGACGCTTGTGCATGATCAGAAATCCCCACGGTGATCGTTCCGCCTTCTTCTAGACGCGCCCACTCGTGACTCTCTGCATAATATAATTCGCCAGGAAACTCAGCCATAGATAATACCTATTTATTTTTTAATTAAGGGAGTTTGTAAACTTGCTTTCCATTTCTCGCGAAAGGCGGTTTGATCTTGAGTACAGGGATGCGTTTCTGACGAATGTCCACTTCAAGATCCTCTGCACCAGACTTTACCCTGGCGAGAGCAATAGAATGACCACAAGTTGGACTATATGCACCGCTGGTAATTTCACCTACCTGTTCATCACCGGAATAAATAGGATAGTGTGCCCGAAGAACGCCTCGCGCTTGCATAATCAGCCCAATGAGTTCCTGTGACAATCCTTCATCAAGCTGACTTTTTAATTTTGCCTTACCAATAAAATCTCTTTCACCTTCCATGACAACGGTGATGGCCATATTCGATTCTAGCGGCGTAACACTTTCATCCATATCACTGCCGTACAAGTTCATCCCTGCTTCAAGACGAAGGGTATCTCTGGCTCCCAATCCAATGGGTCTTACATTGGCACTGGATAAATCTTGCCACAATTGAACTGCATCTTCGGCTGGCAAAATGAGTTCAATACCACGTTCGCCGGTATAACCCGTTCTTGCGATAAACCATGTATCACTGAAGCCACCTACGAAAGGCTTTAAGGTATCAATGAATTCCACATGGTTCGGGGCTGATTTCTGTAGAACTGATTTCAGTGAATCAATAGATTCAGGCCCCTGTACTGCTAAAATTGCGAGCTCAGGCCTTTCCGTCAATCGACAATCAAAGGTGCTTATCTGTTTTTGCATCCAGGCCAAATCTTTTTCTCTGGTTGCACAATTAACAACGATTCGATAACCCGCATCAGTAAGATAAACAATTAAATCATCAAGAATACCGCCGTCTTCATTCAGCATCGCACTGTATAGTGCACGGCCGGGTCGGTTTAGTTTCTCAACATCGTTAGGCAATAATTTTTGCAGATAGGCTTTACTATCAACCCCTGACAGATCCACAACAGTCATATGACTGACATCACAAACCCCAGCAGAATTGCGAACGATATGGTGCTCTTCGATTTGGGAGCCATAGTGAATGGGCATATCCCAACCGCCAAAATCTACCATCTTGGCACCCGCCTCGACATGCAGTTCAAAGATTGGTGTTTTTAGTCCCATCTAGTTATTCCGGTGCCGGTGGCACGTTGTATATAAGGTGCGCTTGTAAAAGGTGCGCATATATAAACAGTGTCTATGTAAATCGTGTATTTTGAGGCAAATGTCACGGACCGCTATTCTATCGTTTTCAGCGCCCAGGGCATAGTAGCAGAAGCACTATTTTCTTAGAGTCCACTCGCCAATCGAGCCATCATATTCTTCAGTAAATCATTGTCATTGGCAATCTTCATGGCGGTGTTTCGAATCCAATTAATGCCTGGATCGCCACTGGTATACAGTCTCTTTAAAGCTTCCATTACCGATGTCATCAATAGGTTGTGCGGTTTTCTTGCAAGTTCATATCGACGTAACAAAGCGAGGTCTCCGATGCCCTTTTCGCTGAACTTCGCCTGCATCAATTCACTGGCAAGCGCACTGGCATCTGCAAAGCCGAGATTCGCTCCCTGTCCAGCCAAAGGATGAATCGTGTGGGCTGCATCACCTATCAAGGCCAGATTTTCTTTTACGTAAGAGAAGGCATGTTGCTGAGTCAGCGGAAAACTGAATCTTTGATCTGCCCCAATAATATTCCCTAGCTCCCCTTCACTTGCTTCCGTTAAGCGGGCACAAAATTCGCGAAGGTTCGAGGCCTTGTGTTCACTTACATCGTTGAGGGACCAAACAATGGAACAGAGATTAGGCTCTGCTAGCGGTAAGAATGCCAGAGGGCCTTCACTCGTAAACCACTGCCGAGCGATTTTTTCGTGAGGATATTCTGTTTTAATAGTTGTGACCAGTGCTTCTTGATCATAGCTCCATCTTAGGGTTTTGATGCCTGATAGTTCCCGGACACGTGAATTTCCACCGTCGGCACCCACTAACAAATCGCAATAGATTGTCTGGTTTCCGATAGAGAGCCGGTAAGTATGTGTCTTGTCTGTAGCTTGAGCAGTGTCTGTAGTTTGAGGGGTGTCATCAATGCCATTGAGTTTCGTATCCCAAAATACACTGATGTTTTCGTGGGTTTTCAGCTTGTTCGCAAGGGCAACCAGAATCTCTCGGTTCTCTACGATATAACCCAGAGAATCGAGTTGTATATCCTCAGCAGAAAATTTTATATTGGCGCTACCACTGGTATCTCTCACAGACATCTGTTTAAAGGCAAGCATCCGTTTGATATCTTGCCAAACGCCGATATTCTCAAGGATTTTCATTGAGGCAACATTAATCGCGCTCACTCTGGGCGCAAAGCCTGATGCCAATTTGCATCCATCCAGCGTTACGGCCTGATATTCTGCTGCTTTTTGTTTAGGTGCCTTTTGTTCAGAAAAGGTGGGCCGAGCCTGGCCATCAATGACGGCAATTTTGAAGTTGCTTCTCCCCAGAGCATTTGCAAGGGTTAAACCCACAAGGCCACCACCACAAATAGCGATGTCGAAATGAGCGTCGGTATCGATCTCAGCCATGTGCCATTCTCTGTTCAATTTCTTCTATTGTTTTGGGAATCATAGCAGTTAGAACTTCATGACCTCGCTTAGTGACGAGCACATCATCTTCTATTCGAATGCCAATACCCTTGTATTTTGCCGGTACATCCTCAAGATCTTCGAGTACATAGATACCTGGCTCTACTGTGACGACCATGCCTTCTTCTAATATTCGCCACTCGTCATCGATTTTATACTCCCCAACATCGTGAACATCGAGCCCAAGCCAATGTCCCGTTCGGTGCATATAGAACTTTTTAAAGGCGCCTGACTCAATTAGCTCATCCCGTTCTCCTGCGAGGAGGCCAAGTTCAATGAGCCCCTCGGTAATAATTTCCACAGCAGTTTCATGACTCTGATTCCAGTGATTACCGGGCTGAATCATTTCTATTGCCGCTTCCTGCGCTTTTAGGACAATGGAGTAGAGTTCCTTCTGGGCTTTTGAAAATTTACCACTTGCAGGCAAGGTTCGTGTCACATCCGAGGCGTAATACTGATATTCACAACCCGCATCCACTAATACCAGATCTCCTTTTTTTACCTGATCTTCATTCTGAATATAGTGAAGGATACAGGCATTATTGCCGGAGCCGACAATTGATGGATAAGCAGGAAAACGTGCTCCTTCGCTGGCAAAAGCGTGCAACAATTCAGCTTCTAATTGATATTCATAAACACCGGGCACTAACTTATCCATTAAACGCTGATGGCCCACGGCGGTTATTTCAGAGGCTTTTCTTAAAACTTGAATTTCTTGTTTGCTCTTAAACAACCTGAGTTCATGCAGGTGCTGATCAAGCTGCACGAATTCCCCAGGGGGCTTGCTGCCGGACATTGGATTATTGCTGATGCTGTTGTCCCAGGCGATGACCTGACCATCGAACTCATCATGACTACCCATAGCGTAATAAAGCTTAGTCTTACCTTCTATCATACCAGGCAAAATATCATCGATATCCGCTATGGGAAAAGCATCATCGATACCAAATAATTGCATCGCCCGCTCAGGACCTGTGACCTTACCGTGCCATTGTTCAGAGGAGGGATCTCGCTCCTGGCAAAACAAAATGCACTCTCCATGTTCACGTCCCGGCACCAGTGCAATGACGGATTCCGCTTCATCAAACCCGGTCAGATAATGAAAATCACTGTTCTGGCGGAAGTGATGATCTGTATCGCTATTTCTAGTGACAAGGTTCGCACTAGGCAAAATGGCGATGCTATTTTCTTCCATCAAATCAATTAATTCAAACCGTCGCCTTGCAAACTCCTTTAACGAGATCTTTTTTGGGACCACCATTTAATGTATCGCCTTGCTGGCACATTCTGTATAAACAAAAAGTGCCGACATGCGCACATATTCGCTTATTTCCATAAGATCAGACTCGTTCTCATCATCGTCTGGAATGTCGTTATTCAAATTGGCAATGCGCGCCATATCTGTAAAGATTTCAGCTACATCTTCCGGTAATTCGCTCTGCTGAAAACGCCCGGAAGTACCAAAGCCTGCTAGAAATCCGCCGCACCAGTGACTTATACTTTGTTGCCGTTCAGTAATACTGCTTTCATCATCCGGCAACATCATATGGAAACCAAAATCAACATCTTGTAAATCAATCAAGGTTGCCTTAGCCATTTCTGCAGTGAGAACCGGTAGGGATTCATCAGTGACTTCCTCCCCTAGCCATTCAGGGAGTGCACCTGCGGCTTCCCCAGGCACTGCGCCAGCACACAACCAGCCCGTTACTAGCCCGTGTAATTCTGCTGTGTGTAATTCGACTTTGCATTCGGAGAGCCTGGAATAAACTTCTTTGTAATTCATAGGAATAAACTGAAACCATGTGACTGGGGATATTCTACGCTATCGTATCCGAGGATAATATCTGCTTCCTTGGCTCATTTTGAGCCTTCTATCAGCCGCGCTTTAACAAGCTCTGATTGACCTAGGTAGAAGGCTGGCTTTATAGTACCAATAAAGAATAGGTGATCCATTTTGAGCATACAAGAACTAGAGCAAAAAATAGATGATCTCATAGAGGTATGTGATTCTCTGGAAAAGAAACATGCTGTTCTCGAAGCCGACAAAGATTCATGGCGCGAAGAACGCAAACGATTACTCGAAAAGAACGAAATGGCAAAAAACAAAGTTGAGGCCATGATCATGCGATTGAAATCACTCGACCAGGACTAATACGAGAAAGCTTATGAGTGATGTAGAAACCGTTTCAGTCTCAATCTTAGGCAAAGATTATCAGGTAAACTGCAAAGCAGAGGAAGTTCGATCTCTTAAGCAGTCAGCCGAATATCTAGACAAGAAGATGCAAGAAATCAAATCCGCTGGCAGTATCCTCGGCCTTGATCGCATTGCAGTGATGGCAGCGCTGAATATTTCCAACGATTATCTTGCAGAGTCAAAGAAGAATAAAACTATCGTTAATCATCAGCAGACAAGAATTCAGTCCTTGTCAGCGAAGCTCGACTCAGCCCTTAATAGACTCAACACCGAAAAACCCGCTTCTTAGTCGGCGGCTTCAGGATATTTATTTCTCTGAACTCGGGATAATGAAAATCGGGATTGTGGAAGTTGAAATAATGGAACTTGAGATAGTGCAGCTTGCATAAAATCATATATACTTAATATGTTCCCTGGGTTGTTTGCCAGTCGATATGTCCTCGACCCTTTAAGCGACACCCAGGAGGCCCTTTATTTTGGTTGATGTGCACGCCCGATTCGTCGGGAAGCCTAATGCCTGATAGGGACCACCGCCTTGAACCGCAGGGTTCAAGGGCTTATCAAACAGCGGCAATTTGGGGGACTTTTTTTGTTACGTCCTGTAATCCAAACAGAAAATATACAAAGTGTGCAAACAAAGGCCTCTAATGCAAAAAGAAGCCTTCGAAAAAAGCTTAGGCGAATACGCCACACACTTTCTAATGAACAACAAGCACAAAGCAGCAAGAATATTATTGCCAGACTCTACCGCTTACCCAAGTTTTTGAAAGCACAACACCTTGCTTATTACCGATCATTCGATGGTGAAGTCGACTTGGCTTTATTAGGTAAAGATGAAAGTAAAACTTGGTTCCTGCCCATCACAAGCGATACGCGCCGTTCTTGGGAAAGGCAGCGATTGATTTTCCAGCCTGATCTCAAAGAAGCCCCTATGCTGACAAATCAATATGGTATCCAAGAGCCTTTACCTGACCCAAAACTGGAACTAAAACCACCTATGCTGGATATTGTTTTAATGCCACTGGTAGGCTTTGATCGTCTGGGGAATCGGCTGGGTATGGGGAACGGTTACTATGACAGGACCTTTGGCAGGAGAAATTGTATCTGGCGCAGGCCGCTCTTAATCGGTATTGCACATGCTGAACAGGAGTGTGAAAACCTAATGAGTCAACCCTGGGATATACCCTTAGATTGGATCGTAACGGGAAGTGAAACTATTGATTGTCGCGGATAAATAGCCTAGGGAAATTACCCAAAAAATAATAGTTAACGAAAAAATTGGTTAGATCGCCGAAACTTAAAGGCCGAATGCTTGGCCAAGGGCGCTGACCGTAACACCAATACCAAAGACTACAAACATCAGAAAGACGATATCCGGCTTCTTATACATTGAATACCCCTGTTTTCTTTATTATTTTCGGGTTAGTTAAGATATAACCAGCTTGAAAAATAATCAATCGCTTTTCAGCCAAAAATGCCATTTTGGCTGCTATCTATGTCAGTAAGTGTACATTTACTCTATTATTTGACCCAATTATCGAACAGTTGGACTTAAAAAATGGCAATTCGAGACATTATTCGAATGGGACACCCCACTCTCAGGCAGATTGCTGCACCTTATGACGCCAAAAAAATCGGCACAGAAGACTTTTTCTCACTATTAGATGACCTTAAAGAAACCTTAGAAGCCTCCGGGGGTATCGGTCTCGCCGCGCCACAAATCAACGAGTCGGTTCAGGTCGTCATTATTGATATTCCGGGCACTGAAACTAGATATGGTGAAACCGAAGCGTTGCCATTTGCGGTCTACATCAACCCCAGTATCAGCGTTGTCGAGAATGAAAACGCGGGTTATTGGGAGGGCTGTCTGTCGATTCCGGGGATGATGGGGTATGTCGAACGACCCCAGCATATTGTTGTAGACTATTTAGATGAGACGGGCAAAAGGAACTCACTGACGCTAAAAGGATTTCTGGCTACCGTATTCCAACACGAATTTGACCACCTTATCGGAAAACTCTACATAGATCACATTCAAGACCTCAGTCTCTTCTCTTTCGAAAAGGAATATCAGGCGTTTCACCTTAATGACGAGACAGAGGAATTAGACGGTCAGGTTAAGAACTCAATATAGGAACTGTTGATAAGCAGGGTTGTCAGTTTCTTCCCAAAATCGATAACCAATCTTCACCAGGCCCTGTCTGAATTTTGCCATTTCTAATCTGGAAATTTGAATCCCCACCAATACCCTGCCATAGGCCGACCCATGGTTCCGATAATGAAACAGGGTAATATTAAGTTCTGTACCCAATACCTCAAGAAATTGTAGTAAGGCACCTGGTCGTTCTGGGAATTCGAAGCGAAACAAATGCTCATCTTTCAACCCCTCTGCAGCACCGCCAACCATGTGACGTATGTGCAATACCGCGACTTCATTATCCGACAGATCGATGACCTCGTAATTTTTTTCAAGTTTCGCGAGCACCTTTATCCGATCATCGACACTGCCATTAGTTTGAATACCCACCAACACTCTGGCCTTTCGTTCGTTAACAAAACGATAGTTAAATTCGGTTATAGATCGTTTGCCGATAACTGTGCAGAAGCGTTTGAAGCTACCCGGTTTTTCAGGAATCGTGACACTTAACAGTATCTCTCTTTTTTCCCCTATCTCTGTTCTCTCCGATACATGTCGCAATCGATCGAAGTTCATATTCGCACCACTTACAACGGCAATATAAGTTTGCCCTGCGGTTTTATTGTTTTCGATATAGGCTTTCATGCCTGCGACGCTCAAAGCTCCCGAGGGTTCAGAAATACTCCGTGTATCTTCAAAGATATCTTTTATCGCAGCACAAATTTCATCGATTGAGACTTTGATAACCTCATCAACACATTCTTTCGCGATACGAAAATTCTCTACACCAACCTGTCTAACCGCTGTGCCATCGGCAAACTGATCCAGGGTCGAAGCTTTCAATTTAACCCGTCTACCTGCATCTAGAGCAGCCCAAAGACAAGCGCTGCCTTCAGCCTCAACGCCAATGATTTTGACTTCAGGACGGAGATATTTAATAAAGGCGCCAATGCCTGAAATCAGACCCCCTCCACCAACGGGAACAAACACCGCATCAAGTTCATCAGTGTGTTGGCGTAGCAATTCCATCCCTATCGTTCCTTGTCCTGCAATCACTTCGGGATCATCAAAGGGGTGTATGTAGGCATAGCCTTTTTTGTCGGCTAATTGATAAGCATGCTCCGAGGCTTCATCATAGGTATCCCCCTCAAGCACGATAGTGGCACCATATCGACGAACTGCGGCAACTTTGATATCCGGCGTATTTTTACCCATAACGATGACAGCGGGTATGCCTAGTTTTTTGGCAGCAAGCGCCACGCCCTGAGCATGATTGCCTGCGGAAGCCGTCACAACCCCCAGTTTCTTTTCCTGATCACTCAGGTTTTTGATTTTGTTGTAGGCGCCTCTCAGTTTGAAACTAAACACTTCTTGCAGATCTTCACGTTTGAGTAAGACAGTATTTTGCAGGCGATCAGATAAATTCGTCGCGCACTCAAGGGGAGACTCGATTGCAACGTCGTAGACGTCCGCTTCCAGAATCTTTTTAATGTACTTTTGAAACATGGGTTTCACCAGGAATTATTCAAAAAGAAATGTTCAATAGATGATAGTGTCTAGTGCAGCAGTATAGACTTGCAGACACCCATTTAGTATCTCGATAAAGCGATGAATGCCTATGAATGATCAAGACAAACTAAAACAACAAGTGGGTAAGGCCGCAGCGGATTACATTAGGCCCCATCTACGTAAAGATTCAATTGTGGGTGTCGGCACGGGCTCTACGGCTAACTATTTTATTGATGCCCTAGCAGAAATAAAACACACCTTCGATGGCACGGTCGCAAGTTCCACAGTCTCAGAAGAAAGACTGAAATCCCACGGTATTCCTGTATTCGAGCTCAACAACATAAAGAACATGATGTTTTATGTGGATGGAGCTGATGAAACAAACGACAAATTTGAACTCATCAAAGGCGGGGGCGGCGCGCTTACCCGAGAAAAGATCGTCTCTTCTGTGGCTGATCAATTTATCTGTATCGTCGACGAATCAAAAATAGTCGATACTTTGGGGGCTTATCCTCTTCCTATAGAAGTGATTCCCATGGCCCGTTCTGCTGTGGCCAGGCAATTGGTCAAACTCGGAGGCCGCCCAGTCTACCGTGAGGGATTTATTACCGATAACGGCAATATTATCCTCGATGTCAGCGATCTACATATAAAGGACGCACCAGGGCTGGAAAGACAGATTAATCAAATTACTGGGGTTGTCACAAATGGTCTATTTGCATCAAAACCGGCTGATCTACTCTTTGTCGGCACCCCAAATGGGGTTGATATCAGGCGCTAAGTTTTACGCCCTGACAAGTCAGTATTGCTTTCGCTTGTGAAATCAACCTATCAAGACACCAACTCTCTTTGAATGATTCCTTATTTTCTTTAGCCGTCTTTTCAGAAAAAGCGCTTTGAGAAAGAGAGCCCTGAGAAAGAAAGTCACCCAAATTTACGGGGCATGAAATGGATTTCTCTAAATAGTTCCAAGTGCCAGTGTCAGTATTATAAACATAGTCTTTTGCCAACTTGTGGCCAAATTCCGCGATCATCTCAACCGCCTTCACGGTATATTCAAAAGTCGCTTCATCCAGAAAGTAATTGAAATTCATTCTCGTCCAGCCTGGGCGCGTTAAGAAATTGCCTTGCCTTGCTTCTTCCGCAAAAGCTTCGCTCTCTTTTTCACCTATGCCTAGTAGTACATGTCCGTAGGGACCGGCACAGGAGCATCCACCACGGGCTTGAATGCCAAAGACATCATTTAGCATCGCAACAACCAAACCATAGTGGAGCTCTTGTTCTTCATGACGGGATTTATAAAGCAAGCGAAAGGAGACAATGGCTAAACGGTCTGCTTCTAAATTTCCCAACATCTCTATTAAGGGGTTGTCTTTCCACCTAGCAATGACGCGACTCACAAATCCTTGCTCATTTTTCTCAATCAGATCAGTGCCTACTGCTTGCTGCAGCTTAAAGACCAAGCCAGCTCGAATAGACTCAATAATGGCAGGTGTACCGCCTTCTTCTCTCGATTCAATGTTACTGAGGTAGCTCTGGTATGTTCCGCTCACAAAATTAACGGTACCGCCACCAGGCATAACAGGTACTTTGTTGTGAAAGATTTTCTTATCTGCAACGAGTATCCCCGGGGTACCCGGGCCCCCAACCAGTTTGTGAGGGGAGAGGAATATAGCGTCCAAACTCATGCCTCGCATATCAATACTCACATAAGGGGCAGCGGCAGCGTAATCCCAAAATGCCAAAGCGTCATGTTTGTGTAGCAACGCGGTAATACTCGCCACATCTGATTTCAAACCCGTTACATTAGAGGCAGCAGAGAAGGTGCCAATTTTTTGGGTATGATCTTTATGAAGAACGAGCTCACGCTCAAGTTGTTCCACATCGATAAGACCTTCAGGGGTCAATCCAATTCGAACCACTTTTGCTGTGCTCTCTCGCCACTGCAAGTCATTGCTGTGATGCTCATAGGGACCAAGGAATACGACTGTTGGATTTTCTATCTGTTTGCCAAACGCATATTTCTCTTCAAGTACTGAGGGGATACTCAAGCCAAGCACCCCAATAATTTTCTCAATCGCAGAACTTGCCCCAGAACCACAAAAGATCACCTTATGATCTTCGTGGCCATTGACTGCCTCCCGAACTTGCTGCCTTGCTTGTTCCCGAAGCAAGGTCATTTGTTTACCTGTAAAAGACGATTCACTGTGGGTATTCGCATAGTTCGGCATGACCTTGTCACGAATAAAATCTTCAACAAAATGAAGGTTTCGACCCGAAGCGGTGTAATCCATATAGACAAGGGGTTTATAACCAAAAGGGGTCTCTATGGCCTGGCGTTCGCCAATCAGATTGTCGCGTATTTTTTGAATTAGGTAAGACATGAGGCATCGCAAGAGGACTATATGTTAAGCGTAGTGTAACTGGACGGCCTAGGCACATTGTTTCTATTTGCCGTGTATTTTCTTATTGAACGAAACGATTGTTCTATATATTATATATTTTTTGAAACATTCGTCCTAAGTATGAAAATAGATGCTATTGATAAAAAAATTCTCTCACATATCCAACTCGACGCGTCACTTTCAGTAGGCTTACTCTCAGAAAAAGTATCTCTTTCTAAAACAGCTTGCTGGAGGCGCCTGAATAAGCTTCAGGAGGAAGGCGTTATTAAGCAGCGAGTGACCCTTCTCGATTCAAAGTCACTCAATCTAGCCTTGATGGTTTATATATCCGTTCGAACGAATCAACACAGCCAGAAGTGGAACATCAAATTCACCAAGGTTGTCACCAGCATTCCCGAAATACTGGAAGTAAACCGAATGAGTGGCGATCTTGATTACTTGTTAAAAGCAGTGGTCAGTAATATGGCGGGGTACGATAGACTTTATAAGAAACTTATCCAAGCAGATATTTTTGATATTAGCTCTAGCTTTGTTATGGAAGAAATCAAAGCCACAACGGAGCTACCACTAGATTTTATTGTTAACTAGGGAACGTCTGATTAAGTGGATATTTTCGTCAGGGCAAGGAAGGGGTGAACGGAGAAAAGTGATTAATATGCTGTACATTAAGTACTTTTTGGAGTTTGCATCTGACGCCGACATGGCGGAAATAGACCTTAATCAGACGTTCCCTAGGGAAGTTTTATCAAAAAGTGAGTTTAGCGTAGATAAGATTCAGCAAAATCGAGGAGCTTAGGAAAGATCTCAAGCTCCTCGTTAACTTTCAGTTTGGTGGACTGACCATTCCCTGTTTCGACCAAAACTCCCTTACAGCCCATGGCATGAGCTGCCTGCATATCTTTAAGAGAATCCCCAACGAAAGGGACACCTTTTAGACTGTGTTTTGAGTGCTCCGAAATCTGTTCAAGCAAACCGATGCCTGGCTTTCGACAACGGCAGTGTTCATCAGGATGATGAGGGCAGTAAAAGATGCCGGCTATTTCCCCTTCTGCTTGATTGACTAGCGCGATCATTTTTTTGTGAATTTGCATAAGCATATCCTGATCAAATAGACCTCGAGCCAGACCTGCTTGATTAGTTGCCACATAGATTCTATACCCAGCTTTAGAAAGAAGGGCAATTGCTTCAATGCTACCGGGCAAAGGATGCCATTCTTCTGGGGACTTTATATAGTCTGGAGAGTCATAATTGATGACGCCATCCCGGTCCAGTATAATGACTTTCATTTACACAGGCTCCATAGCGACTATTCTTGTAATACAGAGAAGTCTGCAACATTTAGAAACAGTGCACGTAACTGCTGAAGAGTAGCTAATCGGTTTTCCTTCAACTGTACGTCCTCGGCTATCACCATGACATCTTCGAAATAGCAGTCGATATGGACTTGGAAATCTGCTAACAAGATAAATTGGGATTCGATGTTCGAGGCGTCAGTCAACTTTATTCTAGTGTCTAGCAAGGCATTAAATAATGTACTTTCAATATCTTCAACAAATAATTTGGGATCTGGAGACTTGAGGTCATAGTAGTCAGATTTTCGTAGAATATTGGCAATGCGCTTGTTAGCGGAAATTAGATCTTTGGCTCGAGGGTGGGATCTAAACTTCTGCAGCGACTCTATTCGATCGTTAGCTTCTGAAAAGTTATGTATAGGCCTTACGCTTTTTCGAATGGCAAGAAAAGTATCTAGTTCCACATCTGAACCCTGATACCAAGTACCCATGCGTTCTTGCATATAATTCAATACAGGCGCACCGTCAAACCTTGCTTCATGCAATTGATTCGCTCTATTTATTACTTCATTCATATCAATATCCAAATTTTTCTCGATACAGATACGAATAATACCCAAGGTTTGTCTTCGCAAGGCAAAGGGGTCTTTAGAACCGGTAGGGGGTTGGCCGATGCCGAAAAGACCAGTCAAATTATCAACCTTGTCCGCTATAGAAACGCATTGTCCAACAAGGCTTAACGGTAGATCTGCTCCAGATTGGGTCGGCTTGTAGTGATCACGAATCGCCTCGGCGACACCTTCAATTTCACCATCGTGAAGCGCATAGTATGCCCCCATTACGCCCTGTAATTCTGGAAACTCTCCTACCATATCGCTAACCAAATCTGATTTGCATAATAGGCCGGCCCGCTCAGCAACTTTTGAATCAGCACCTATCCTTTGAGCAATAAAAGCAGAAAGCTGAGAAATGCGCGTAACTTTATCATGGTAGGTACCTAGCCTTGATTGGAAAACGATTTTCCTAAGTCGCGCCAATTTATCTTCGAGCGAGCTTTTGTGATCTTGTGTAAAGAAGAAACGGGCATCTGACAAACGTGGAGCGATGACTCTTTCATTGCCGTTAATCACGGTAGTTGGGTTTGTACTTTCAATATTTGAAATTGTGACAAACATGGGTAAAAGCTTTCCACTACTATCGACAAGATGGAAGTAGCGTTGATGAGATTTCATTGCAGATATTAATGCTTCCTCTGGGACGCTAAGAAATTCCGGATCAAATTTCCCAACGAGAGCGACCGGCCATTCGACTAGGGCGGTAACCTCATCTAACAAAGCAGGATCGATCACAATAGTCGCATTTTCCTTTTGGGATATACGTTCGAGTTGTTCTGAAATGAGTGCTCGACGTTCAGCGAAATCAACAACGACATTAGCGGCCATCAACTCTGATTGATAAGCAGCGGGACAGGAAATAGCGATATCTCCGTCGGACATGAAGCGATGCCCTCGAGACACATTGCCAGCTTGTAAGCCTAAGATCTCCAATGGGAAAATCTCACACTTGGTCTCATTTCCGTAAAGCGCAACAATCCACTGAACAGGTCTTACGAATTCAATTCGATTAGCCCCCCAACGCATTATTCGATCAATAGGCAATTTGTTGATTGCCGTACCTAAGATTTCGGGTAGTAGCGCTTCAAGTGTCGCGCCGGTTTTCTCGCTTTTATAAATTAGCCAGGTACCTTTGTTTGTTTCCACCTTTTGGAGGTCATCAATGTTGGTCAGGCCGCAAGAGCGCATAAATCCTAGTACAGCTTTAGTAGGTTCGCCATCATCATCAAGTGCAGCTTTTAGTGACGGACCTTTTTTTTCAATAGTTTGGCTTGGCTGGGAATTTGCAAGGTCGACGACCAAGAGCGCCAATCTTCTTGGTGTTGCAAATGATTGGATAGAACCAAATTCGAGTTGGGCGCTATTCAGCCCTTCTTCAAAGCTAGCCGCAAAACTATCTATTAAACGTTTCAGAGATTTAGGGGGTAGCTCCTCTGTACCAATTTCTATCAAGAGATCATTTGGCATGTGCGATCTCCTCAAGGTAAATTTTCCGCGTTGATTCTTCGGCTAGTGGGAAGCCTAATTTTTCTCTGGACTCAAGGTAGGATTGCGCAACATTGCGAGAAAGCGCTCTCACTCTTAGGATATATTGTTGTCGCTCGGTTACTGATATCGCATGTCTTGCGTCGAGTAAATTGAAAACATGGGAAGCTTTCATGACAAACTCGTATGCTGCTAAGGGCAATTTAACATCCAGTAATCGTTTCGTCTCGGATTCATAGAAATCGAACTGAGAAAATAGCGCGTCCACATTTGAATAGTCAAAATTGTAGGCAGACATTTCTACTTCATATTGATGAAAAACATCGGCGTATGTCACAATGTTGTTGCCGGTTTTACTCCAAACTAAATTCTTAAAATCTTCGACACCTTGTATATAGAGCGCGAGTCGCTCCAGACCGTAGGTGATTTCTCCGGTTACCGGATAACAAGCTAAACCACCTACTTGTTGAAAGTAGGTAAATTGAGTGACTTCCATACCGTCTATCCAGACTTCCCAGCCTAAGCCCCAGGCTCCAAGGGTAGGGGATTCCCAGTTATCTTCAACGAATCGAATGTCGTGTTCGAGAGGATTAATCCCTAATAAGCGTAGGGAATCGAGGTATAGCGCCTGAATATTGTCAGGTGATGGTTTCAACACTACTTGAAACTGGTAGTAGTACTGATAACGATTGGGGTTTTGGCCATAACGACCATCGGTGGGGCGACGGCAGGGTTGTACATAAGCACTCTGCCAACTTTCAGGGCCGATTGAGCGCAGAAAAGTGGCGGGGTGAAAGGTACCTGCACCCACTTCCATGTCATAAGGTTGCATCAGTACACATCCTTGACTTGCCCAATACTGCTGGAGAGTCAAAATTATGTCCTGGAAAGTCTTACCGCTCATTGTGCTAGCCATCTTCGCCGAAAAAGTGCGTAAGTATACCTGAACAGTACAAGAATCATGTATTGTCTGGCATAAATAGAGAGACCGAATAGAGAGAAGATAATGAGTACTGATGAAAAACGTGATGTTGAGCGATGTACTTGGTGCGGGGGAGATGATTTGTATATGGCCTACCACGATGAAGAATGGGGGGTCCCGTTATTTGATGACCAAAAACTTTTTGAATTTTTAATATTGGAGGGCGCGCAAGCAGGTTTGAGCTGGATAACGGTACTCAGAAAACGTGAGAATTATCGGGCGGCGTTTGATGATTTTAACCCAGAGAAAATTGCTGGGTATGAAAAGCGCAAAATCAATCAGCTTATGAATAATGAGGGCATCATCAGAAATCAGCTAAAAATCAAGAGCACGATTAATAATGCCCAGCGCTACCTAGATATCCAATCGAATCATTCTAGTTTTTCCGATTATTTATGGCAGTTTGTAGAAGGGCAGACTATCCAGAATCAATTTATGTTCCGAACTGATGTGCCTGCTAAAACCCCCTTATCGGATATTATGGCTAAGACCATGAAGAAAGCAGGGTTCAATTTTGTCGGATCAACTATTTGTTATGCCTTCATGCAGGCCACGGGCATGGTGAATGATCATCTGCTGCCCTGTTACCGTCACCAAGAATGTGCAGACTTGGTCTAGATTGATGGTATTTGCAAAGTCTGTTCTCATGGTTATGTCTTGGCTGCCCTTGTCTTGGTCAAGGGCGATGGGAGACGTGTTGGGTTGGATAAATTACGTATCACGAACGCGCATCTGCTTAGTGTCGGAAGCTAACATTCAACTCTGTTTGCCAGAGCTTAATGAACAAGAACAAAAAAAATTGGTTCTGGCTTCCTTAAAAAATACAGCGCAAACAATGATGGAGAGCCCGGCGGTCTGGCTAGGAAAATTGGAGCGGACACAAGGCTGGATCAAGGAAGTGGAAAATGAATATTTACTCAATGATGCAATGAAGGCTGGTAGAGGGGTAATTGTACTATTGCCGCATCAGGGAAATTGGGAAATGTACAACGTCTACACCGCTTCAAAAAATAGACATATGACGGCGCTATACAAACCACCGGACAAAGACGTTTTGAAACCACTGATGTTAGAGATACGGGAAAAATACGGCAATGAATTGGTCCCAACAAACACCAGAGGTATCACGACACTATATAAAAGACTAAAATCTGGAGGACTCGTTACTGTGCTCCCCGATCAAGTGCCAAAAACGGGCAAGTATGCTTCCTTTTTTGCTCAACAAGCACTGACCGACATCCTAGTTTCCAGAATGCTAAAAAAGACCCAAGCTGCAATTATTTGTTGCGATATAGTCAGGCAAGACAGCGGCTTTATTGTTAGGTTTTCGAATGTAGATGAACGGATTTATTCCACTAATATCGATGAATCATTGATAGGACTCAATAAAACAATTGAACGAGTTGCTCGAACCGCCTTAGAACAATATCAGTGGGGTTATAAACGATTTCGTAAAAGACCAGCGGGACTTAAAAAAATCTATAAATTTAGGGGCGCTGAGGATCAGTTTCATTTTTGATTTGGCTTTCATATTCAAGTAAAAGGATTGGCTTAACCTCAAAGGGAGAATATCGATGTCTAAGTATAAAGGTTACTTCAAAACCATTGTCACGAAAGCGAAATACAGTGAAGAGAATGCCCTGTCTTTGGCAATTGCATGTGATTTGGCCTATAAAAAAAGAAAATTTATCAAGACGACTGCCCACGGTTGGGGCTATTCTCAGGTCGAATTTTTCGAGGTCAAGTAAGGATCGGATATTGATACTCAGGTATTTGTCATGTCTGATAAAAAGAACATCATCGTCGTGTTTAGAGGAAGCGACGATTTAAAGGACTGGTTTGCCAATTTTCAGGCGGTTAAGGATCCGGGCCCACTGAAAGATACAAAAGCACATGAAGGATTTCAGGATGCTCTCTACCCTGCCGTCATAAAATTAACTGAGATAATTGATCGATTCGGGGCAAATTCGAAAAAAATATGGGTTACCGGTCATAGCTTAGGTGGTGCCTTGTGTTCACTGTATGCGGGAATGCTGATTGAAAATAGCTATAGTATTTACGGCGTTTATACTTTTGCCAGTCCGCGACCCGGTGATGAGTCATTCGCGACAGCCCTAAATACTCGCGTCTCTGGACCCCATTACCGCGTGGTTAATACGGGAGATATTGTCCCACATGTACCACCGGAACCTTTTTTCAGTCACGCGGGAAAGCGCATTATCTTGAAGAACAATAAAAAGGAAACCTCAAAGAAATCCTGGTTTTCACAACGTATTATGGCGCTAAAGATCTTTGTTAAAAATACAGGTAATCTATTTGATGCCGCGGACAATCATCGATTGAGCGCGGATGCTGAAAGCTATATTCCAAGGTTGATAAAGGATGTGGCAAGAAGCCGATAATATTTTTACTGAGCTAACTAAAAGCGATATCAAATGACAAAGAGCAAACCCATATCCCTAGATGATGCTATTGCTAAGTTACAATTTCTTGAAAATAGGACGCCTAATACGAGCGCCGAAGAAAGTCGTGATGCCTTTGGAAAATTGGCGAGTTATCGTGACGGGTCAATATTTGTTGCTTACTATGCAGGGGAAAGTGAGTGGGAGCGTCATATTCAAGGGGATGAAATTGTATTTGTTCTTGATGGGGAGGCCACATTAATACTGCTGTCTAACGGAGAACAGATTCCCTATATTTTACGGAGCGGTGAGATTTTTGTGGTTCCACAAGCAATGTGGCATCGTTTTGAAACCCCAAAGGGGGTGAAATTGATGAGCGTGACACCCGAACCCACAGAACATAGCATCGAACTTCCTAGCATAGAACTTTCCAGTATCGATCTAACAGGTGACATATGAAAGATAACCCTATCAGCCGTTTCCCCGTTCCTGAGCTTGATGACCTTCCACAGGATATTAAAGATAGAATTCTTAAGGTGCAGGATAAAGCGGGATTTGTACCGAATGTGTTTTTAGTCTTGGCTCATAGGCCGGATGAGTTTAGAGCATTCTTTGCCTATCACGATGCACTGATGGAAAAAGAAAGCGGCTTAAGCTTGGGCGAAAGAGAAATGATTGTTGTTGCGACGTCTGGGCTTAATCAATGTCTTTATTGTGTGGTGGCTCATGGGGCAATTTTACGAATTCGAGAGAAAAATTCTCGTATTTCCGATCAGCTCGCGACGAATTATCGAAAAGCGGATATCACCACTAAACAGAAAGCCATGTTGGATTTTGCTGTCAAAATGTCTTTGCATGCCAATGAAGTTGTGGATGAAGATATCAAGGAAATGTATGAACACGGTTTTTCTCAGGAAGACGTTTGGGATATCGGCGCCATTGCTGCGTTTTTTTCTCTATCAAATCGGATGGCAAATTTAACTAACATGAAACCAAATGATGAGTTTTATGGGATGGGGCGCATCATTAAATGAAAAAAATGTTTTCGATATCAGAGGTTGAAGGAATTCTAGTCATAGAATTTGAAGCTTCTCCTAATTATAGCCAAGTACTATCATGTATTGATGAATTAGCCGAAAGTGAACCTAGTGGGTATAGGCTTTGGGATTTAAGTAAAATTGAATTAGACCTATCTTCAGAAGAACTGAGAAAAGTCTCCTTATACAGATCGAAGAAGAAGTATAAGAGTTCGATAAAAGCAGCTTTTTTGGTTACAAATGATCTTTCCTTTGGAGGGATGCGTCAGTTTGGGGTCTATCGTGCAGGTGATATCGGAGGGGAGGGTCGGGTGTTTCGATCTAGAATAGAAGCCATTGAGTGGTTAAACGAATAGAGGATGGCTAGATAGAAAACATGGATCAGAAGTATAAACAAACCACACGTATTGGTGCTTACGGTATTATCTTGCGAGTGGCTAAAGTTGTCATCGTTAGAAAATGACACATGCGTGGGACTGGTATCTGCCGCACTCAAACTGGTGGGTTTAAACAATTAGCAAAATCACTATTTTCGCCAGAACATGGGTGTAAATAGCACCAACAAAGTAAAGATTTCCAAGCGTCCTAACATCATTGCGAAACAAAGAAGCAATTTTGCTGAATCGGTAATATCGCCGTAGTGGTCAGAGACATCTCCGAGGCCAGGTCCTAGATTATTAATCGAGGCTCCGACGGCGGAGAAAGCAGTCAGAAAATCCATTCCTGAATACATCATCGCCAATGTCATAAACAAAAATATAATGACATAAATCGAAAAGAAGCCCCATACAGACTCTATAATATTGTTAGAGACAGGCCGCTTGTTAATTTTAATAGGAAATATTGCATTAGGATGAATGAGCCTATGGATTTCTCTTAGCCCTTGCTTGCAAATCAACATTACACGCATGACCTTAAGGCCGCCACCGGTGGACCCGGCACATGCCCCAGTGAATGCACCAAAGAAAATTAGCACGGGTAGCATATTTGGCCAGGAGCTGAAATCAGCAGTGGCAAAACCGGTCGTAGTGAAGATTGAGACAACTTCAAACAACGCCATGCGGAAAGCGGTATCACCGGAATACACTTTCTCTACTGTCAATACTGCCGTTACCACCAGCGTTGATACACTAAGAATCATCAAATAGAAAAGAACCTCATCGTCCTTAAAATAGTGATAAATGGTTTTTTCTTTAAAGGCAAAGAAATGTAAACCAAAATTGATACCGGATAAAATCATAAAAAAGATTGCGATAGATTCAATCAATGCGGAATCGAAATAGCCGATGCTTGCATCGTGTGTTGAAAAACCGCCAATGGAAACGGTGGAAAAACTATGACAAATGGCATCAAACCCAGACATACCAGCTAACCAATATCCGATGGCGCAGGCAATTGTTAGTCCAACATATATTGACCAAAGTGCTAACGCAGTTTCCTTGATCCTTGGGGTAAGTTTACTGTCTTTCATAGGCCCGGGAGTTTCGGCACGATAAAGCTGCATTCCACCAATGCCTAACATCGGTAAAATTGCTACCGCGAGTACAATAATTCCCATACCGCCAAACCATTGTAGTTGCTGTCGATAGAACAATATTGATTTGGGCAAGCTGTCGATATTGGTTAAAATTGTTGCTCCAGTGGTGGTTAGTCCAGAGAAAGACTCAAATAAGGCATCAGGCCAACTCAGTTGGATGCCGGACTCTTGAACTAGGGGAAGAGCGCCTACCACGCCGAGAGCAAGATAAAAGAGAAAGGTTACGACAAAACCGTCCTTAATACGCATTTCAGCCTGGTGCTTTCGAAACAAAAGCCAAAGAAAAAGCCCGCTGATAAAGGTGATGGCAAAGGCGCGGAGGAAAATGTCCCATATACCATCATTGTAAATCACCGACACTATAACGGGTGGTAGCATGGTGACGCTAAAAGTCATCAATAAACTACCGAGAATCCTAAAGGCGATCTGTAAATGCATACTAAACCTTTAGAAAAAACTGAAGGGTGCTTGGAACAATTTTTCGACTTCCCTAATTTTGCTCTTGTCTACGAGAAATAAAATCAGATGGTCATCAGGTCTCACCACAACATCGTCGTGGGCGATAATGACATCATTACCTCTAACGATGGCGCCTATAGTTGTGCTCTCAGGTAAATCAATTTCATCCAAAGATTTACCTACAACCTTTGAACTTTTACTGTCTCCATGTGCAATAGCCTCAATAGCTTCAGCGGCCCCGCGTCTTAGTGAATGCACTCTAACAACATCACCACGGCGGATGTGGGTCAATATTGAGCCGAGTGTCGCTTGCTGAGGAGAGATCGCGATATCAATCTCACTTCCCTCGATAAGATCGACATAGGCAGGATTGTTAATCAAGGTGATGACTTTTCGAGCACCTAAGCTTTTTGCAAGCATTGATGACATGATATTAGCTTCATCATCATTGGTGACGGCACAAAAAACATCAGTTTCTTCAATGTTCTCTTCTAAGAGTAACTCTCTATCGGAAGCATCACCCGAAAGTACAATGGTTCTATTTAGCGTCTCTGAAAGCTCATAACAACGCTTCCTACTACGCTCGATTATTCTAACGCCGTACTTTGGTTCCAGACGTCGTGCTAATCCTTGACCAATATGCCCACCCCCAGCAATCACAATTCTTCGGTTTCTTCTTTCTGTGTATCGCAACTCGCTCATCACTGCTTGGATATCTTTTGTTGTGGCGATAAAAAACACTTCATCATCTGCTTCTATGACAGTGTTGCCTCTTGGCGTAATTGAACGATTTTTCCTGAAGATGGCGGCGACTCGAGTATCGACAGTTGGCATGTGTTTTTTTAGATATCGAAGTTCCTGGTCGATTAAGGGGCCGCCGTAATGGGCTTTTACACCGACTAACTGAACTTGACCTTGGGCAAAATTCATAACTTGGAGTGCGCCGGGGTTATCGACTAAACGACAAATATCTTCCGTTACTATTTGTTCAGGGTTAACAATAAAATCGACCGGCATTGCCTCATTTCGAAAAATTCCCTTGTGGCTTAGGTAGGCCGTCGTTCTAATTCTGGCTATTTTTGTAGGGGTATGAAAAACCGTATAGGCGACCTGACAGGCCACCATATTGACTTCATCGCTATTGGTCACAGCGATAATGAGTTCGGCATCTTCAGCCCCTGCTTGCCGAAGTACATCAGGATGGGATGCCATACCCTTAACTGTTCTAATATCAAATCTGTCTTGGAGCTCTCTTAATCTATCAGCGTCGTTATCGACGACAGTGATGTCGCTAGCTTCTTTGGTTAAGTTTTGAGCGAGGTTGCCCCCGACTTCGCCAGCGCCAAGAATAATAATTTTCATAGGGTTGTCTTCTTTAATCTAGCAAAGAAAAAACCATCGGTATTGGCGGATAGACTACTGGTGGATGGTAGTAGTAGTCGGCCCGTACCTGCAGCTCGTCCCCAGCTAACATTTATCGTCTGCGGTAGCGCCGTGCTCTCTGATGCGAGAAAGGCATTTATGACTTCTTCATTTTCTGTCGGCAGAATTGAACAGGTAGAGTACACAAGTTCACCATCTTCTTTTAGTAATGACCAGGCTTTTACTAACAACTCAAGTTGAGTGAGCGCAAGTCTATCAATATCTTCGTCTCTTCGCAGCAATTTAATGTCAGGGTGCCTACGGATGATCCCCGTCGCAGAACAAGGCGCATCAAGTAGGATACGGTCGAACTTAATACTGGGTTTATAGTCCATTAGGTTTGAGGCTTTAAGTTCACAGGCCAGCCCAAGGCGCGTGAGATTTTCCCTTACAAGATTAAGTCGAGACTCATCGATATCAAGCGCAACCACCTTAAGACCTTCACATGATTCCAATATATGGCAGGTTTTTCCTCCTGGGGCGGAACAGGCATCTAAGACGTGCAATCCTGATGTTAGATTGAGCAAAGGTGGTATAAGCTGTGAAGCTTGATCTTGAACGCTGGCATATCCTTCCTGGAAATTTGGCAGTGATTCTATCGGGCTTGGCGCTTTGAGGGTCAATGAAGTGGGCGAAAGAGATCCCCAGCTTGATTCAATCTTATGCTCATCCAGCGCCTTTTTATATTCATCACGGGTGCCCTTAAGGAGATTTACGCGCAGGATCATTGGCGCTTGAGTATTGTTCGCTTCAAATATCTTTTTTGCTTCTTCAGGATAGGCTCTGATTACTCGTAACTCCAACCATTTTGGATGATTGCTAAAAGATTCTGCGACAGTATTCAAAGAGTTGGCTTTGTCTTTCTGCCTAATGTATTGGCGGAGAACGCCATTAACTAACCCTTTGGCCCAAGGCTTGTTTAAGGCAAGGGCAGCATCAACAACCGCGTTGACACTGGTATGTTTAGGTCTTTTCAAATGATCGATGCTATAGATTCCGGCTAATAATAATAGTTGGAGGTCGAGATGCTTTTTACCCAGGGGCTTATTCAATAGGGACTTAATGATGTTTTCTAATTCATAATAATGACGCAGTACGCCATAGGCAATTTGCTTTGACAGGGGTGAGTCAGAGGCGTGGAAACTGACATCCAGACTTTTACCTTTGCCAACGACTTTAAGCAGAGCCTTAATCGCGCATGGATATTCTTGCATCAAGCTGCCCTAAACATTTGATCTAAAGATGGCACCGACAAAAACCAAGTCAGAGCGAGCGTTGAGAATGTCACTACCGTTCAAGATACTTCCCTTGCCTAGAGGGAGTTGTATTCGCTTTAGCAATATTGAACCTTCGCCACAAGCAACCAAGATGCCATTCTTGCTGACATCGAGAATTTCACCAGGTTCTCCCTTTGCGCTTGAGTCAAAGTGCAGTGACGCTTCATAAATTTTGACCCTGAGATCCGTCAGATAAGTAAAACAAATTGGCTCAGGATTGAAGGCTCGTATTATACGATGTATTTGAACATTACTGAGCTGCCAGGGGCAATTGGCTTCTTTCTTTTCAATTTTATGTGCGTAGCAAGCGCCATCCTCTGTTTGGATTATGGGCGAAAGAGTATTCTTATCCATTTGATCTAACACTTCTGCTAGGGCTTCAATTCCCAATTCTGGCATGGATTCAATGAGGTCAGCGCTACAGAACTTTTGATCAAGTTTTTGAACACGCCTTGCTAATATATTTCCTGTATCCAGCCCCTTATCCATTTGTATGATACAAATTCCTGTTTCTGAATCACCTTCGAGAATCGCGCGTTGAATGGGCGCCGCGCCGCGCCACCTAGGCAATAAAGAGCCATGAACATTAATACAACCATACTTCGGATAATCGAGTACAGCTTGCCTGAGTATTTGGCCGTAGGCTACGACGATGAGCACGTCAGCGTCAAAGGGTTCGAGATCACTCGTTTTAAGTTTTTCAGGTTGTATAAGCGGTAATTCATGCTCTAGAGCCAGCTTTTTTACTTCACTGGCTATGGGCTTTTTACCGCGTTTACCAGGTTTGTCCGGTTGGGTGATTACGCCTGTAATATTTACGCCAAGATTCAATAACCCTGAAAGGTGACTCGCTGCAAAAACCGGCGTACCTGCAAATAGAATTTTCAATACTTTGCCCTAATCCCTAACTTTTTGTTGCTTAAGGAGCTTCTTTCGAATCATTTGGCGTTTGGTTTTTGAAATATAGTCAACAAACAATTTGCCTTCGAGGTGATCCATTTCATGTTGAATACAGACTGCCAGAAATCCTTCTGCTTCGAGAGTGAACTCTTCACCTTGGCGGTTGATGGCTTTAAGCTGAATATTTTCTGAACGCCTTACGGTTTCCCAAAAACCAGGGATGGACAAACAGCCTTCTTCGGTTTCCATATCTCCTTCTCTGGTGATTATTTCGGGATTTATCAAGATGAGAGGGCTTTTTTTCTCTTCGGTAACATCAATGACGATAAGACGTTTGTGAAAATTAACCTGACTTGCAGCGAGTCCCACACCAGGAGCCGTGTACATTGTTTCGAGCATATCATCTGCAAATGTAGCCAATTTGCCGTCCACATTGTTAATTAACGATGCTTTTGTGCGTAAACGGGGGTCTGGAAACTCCAAAATATCTAATAAAGCCATACAGCTTGGTCTCTTACCTCTAGTAATGAAGCAACTTGTGCTGCTAAGATTATGATCACGTTGAATATATTGTTGAAATAGACTTAAATGTCGGACGTCGAAAAACCAAATATTATACTCCTATTATTATTGGGAATCGCCCCATGAGAAAATTTCTTCTCTCACTAGTCATTACGCTGTCCCTTTCACAAAGTGTCTTAGCGGCAGATAGCATTCTAAAACCCAATCACCCGGATCATTACGCCGTGCAAGAGGGTGATACTCTCTGGGATATTGCATCTATGTTTTTGACTGATGCTTGGATGTGGCCAGAAATATGGCACGTTAATCCTGATATCGAAAATCCCCACCTAATCTTTCCTGGAGATCAGATTTCTTTGAATTATGTTGATGGAAAGCCTCAACTAAGTGTTTCCAGAGGAAAGACCGCAAGAACAATAAAGTTGAGCCCTGGTCAGCCTGTGGCGACGGGAAACAGAAATTATAAGTTAAAGCCGAGGATTCGCAGCAGCAAGTTAGCCAGCTCCATACCGGCTATTCCCTTGGATGCGATAGCCAGTATGTTGACAACAGGCCGAATTGTGGAACAACACACTTTGGCTAACGCGCCTTATATTCTGGCGGGCAAAGCAGACCGACTTGTATTTGGCCCGGGGGATGGGTTTTACGCTAGGGGTGAATGGCCGAAAGATCAAACTACCGTTTTTGGGATATTTAGAGAGGGGGAGGTCTATTTAGACCCTGAAACCCGTGAGGTACTTGGTTTTGAGGCTATCGAGGTCGGGACAGCAACAATAGAAGATAAGGACGGTGATCTTTACACCTTCTCACTAGGCAATGTAAAACAAGATGTGAGACTTGGTGACCGACTTCTTCCTACGGAAGAAAGACGTGTTGAATCTACCTTCTACCCCAAGGCGCCTTCACAATATGTTGAAGGTGTCATTATGACCGTATTGGGTGGTGTTACTCAGGTAGGGCAAAATGATGTGGTGGCCATTAACAGAGGAACTGATAGTGGACTTGAAGTGGGCGATATTCTGGCGATAAACAAGGCAGGCTCACTTGTGGTTGATCGAGTTCAGGGGGATAGAGTTCAACTGCCTTCCGTTCGAGCTGGAATCTTATTAGTCTTCCGTAATTTTGAAAAAATGTCCTATGGTCTTGTTCTGGAAACAGAAGAGCCGCTTCGGGTCGGTGATGTCGTACAAAGCCCATAGAGATTCGCCATATCAAGTGATCGATTGAAGCCATAGGCTGTAGATCCAGTTTATGGGATTCGGTCTATGCATCAATTCAAATCTGAACTTCATGCCGTACTAGCCCTCAACCGCATTACTCTTGGGTTTCCGAATCATGCTATGAGATTGCTCCATGGGCTTGATAGTGTGCGGTCATTTTTTATGGCTTATCGGGATACATCGAATAGGGAAAATCCATTTAAATTGCCCCCCCGTATAGCAAGTCTACTGGCTCGTCCGGGGTCGCAAGACATATTGAAGGGTGTCGATCGTGATCTAAGCTGGTTGGAGGGTGAAAATCACCATCTTGTATCGATTTTCGACCCACTTTATCCCTTTCTATTGCAACAAGTTGATGATCCTCCAATATGTCTATTTTGTATGGGACATCTCCCCTTGTTAAAGATGGATCAAATTGCCATCGTTGGGAGTCGAAAACCGACTCAATTGGGGCTTAAAATATCTGGCAGCATTGCTGGTCAGCTTGCGCGCCAAGGTATTGTGATCACCAGCGGAATGGCTCATGGAATAGATGCTGCAGCTCATGGTGGCGCGCTAGAATCCTCCGGTACAACCATTGCCGTTTTTGGATCTGGACTTGACAAAATCTACCCTCGAAACCATGAAAGATTAGCTTTGCGGATTCTGAAAATGGGCCTCATTATTTCAGAATTCCCTATCGGTACGCCGCCTTTGGCACGACACTTCCCGCAACGCAATCGCATTGTGACGGGTTTATCACTGGGCACTTTGGTAGTTGAGGCAACGCTGAAAAGTGGGTCGATGATTTCCGCTAGGATGGCAATGGAGCAAAACAGGGAGGTTTTTGCGATACCTGGGTCGATATATAGTCCTCAGAGTGAGGGTTGCCATGAACTGATTAAACTTGGCGCAAAACTCATCCAGAGTGCAGATGATGTTCTTGAGGAGCTACCCGGATATGGACGCGTAACCGGTATAAAAGCGGTGAATAATTTGTCTGAAGAGTCCTTAGGTATTCTTTGTCATCTGAACGCAACACCAATTTCTGTAGATGAACTATTCGAGTTAACTGCAATACCGTTACCAAGTTTACTTTCACAACTACTGAGTCTAGAGATGGAGGGTCATATTCTTCAGGAAACACTAGGTTATGTAAAAGCCAGTCGGGCTGCGCCCTGAACTTAGAAACTATATTTTCTAGTGGTTTCTAGGTTGAAAGCATTATGGGACTAAGGTAAATTGCCCTTCTTTTTCATTTGGACTAAATAAGATGACAAAACCATTTGTAGCCATATTAATGGGTTCGGACTCAGATCTACCCATCATGAAGTCTGCCTGTGATGTGCTGAAAAAATTTGATATTCCCTATGAAGTTCGGGTCACGAGTGCTCATCGCACACCAAAGGATGCCAAAGATTATGTAGAAGATGCTGATGCCAGAGGCTGCATTGCCTTTATCGCCGGTGCTGGTATGGCGGCCCACCTTGCTGGCGCCGTAGCGGCTCATACTTTGTCTCCGGTTATTGGTGTCCCGATAGACGCAGGTCCCTTGCAAGGTTTTGATGCATTGTTATCTACAGTACAAATGCCGGGAGGTATTCCTGTTGCAACTGTTGCCATTGGTAAGGCCGGTGCGAAAAATGCCGCTTATCTTGCGGCGCAAATACTAGGCGTAAGCGATCCTGAGATGAAGAAGCGACTTGTTTCAGAAAGGTTAGAAAATGCAGAAAAAATTCGCGAAGAAAACAATGCGATTAATTTGTAGCCAAGCAAAAAGAGATGAGTCTTGATTCAATAGAGATAGTTTTAAGAAAAGGAGGGGTGATTGCTTATCCCACCGAAGCAGTATGGGGATTAGGTTGTCTGCCAGAAAGCGAAGCTGCGGTTCAAAGAATATTGAAGCTAAAAAACAGATCTTGGGTCAAAGGGCTGATTCTAGTTGCTTCCGACATTGAGCAAATATTGCCTTATGTCATCCTTAACAGTGCACAAAAATCTGAAATAGAAGAGAGTCGGCTTGCGGCAATTACCTACCTAATACCGAAGTCAAAGAATGCACCGTCCTGGATAACAGGAAAGAATCATAAAATTGCGATTCGTATTTCAACGCACCCAGCAATTCGGGATATTTGTGGAAGGCTAAATACAGGTATTGTTTCCACCTCTGCTAATCCGTCAGGAAAACCACCGGCAGTAAATGAGTTGATACTTAACCAGTATTTTCCGCTTGGTATTGACGAGTGCTATTCAGGCGATATCGGAACTCAGCGCCATGTAAGTGAGATTAGAGACCTTATTACAGGTGAAATAGTAAGAGGTTCCGCTTAACAATGTTGTTGGGTGTAATGGGCAATCCGATAGAGCATAGTCGTTCCCCAGAAATACATCGTGCCTTTGCTCGGCAAGTAAACCTAGATGTGGACTACCAGAAAATACTAGTGCCGCCTAATAAATTTAATACGACGGCACTGTCATTTTTGGATAGTGGGTCGAAAGGATTTAATGTTACTTTGCCGCACAAAGGTGATGCTTTTCTATTTGTTCATGAACATAGTGAAGAAGCACTTCAATCAAAAGCCGTAAATACCGTCGTAAAGCTAAACTCGGGAAAGCTGAAAGGTTATAATACTGACGGCCCAGGATTGCTGGCGGATCTTGAAAAAAACAAATCATGGAAGATTGAAGGGAAAAAAATATTGGTCATCGGTGCGGGAGGCGCGGTGCGAGGTGTATTGGTGAGCTTGGTTAATGCCCGCCCTGAATCTGTCAGTCTTTTCAATCGCACTCATAAAAAAGCAGAACAAATTGTCCAAGATTTTGGCCTTGAAAAACTGAGCGCGGTAAGAGCTGAAAACCTAGAAGATACCTACGACATTGTCATTAGCGGATCGTCAGCGGGTTTGCTTGAATCTGAAATTAGCTTACCATCAAAAATCATCGGCCCGAATACACTGTGCTACGATATGATTTACGCCAAGAACATGACGGCATTTCAACGATGGTGCTTGGCACAAAAATGTCAAGCAGCAGATGATGGTTTAGGTATGCTTATCGAACAGGCTGCATTGGCATTTACACTATGGACAGGATATGAGGTGTCAACTGAGGCGGTAATTGTCAATATGCGCGACGTAATAAATTTGTGAAAAACGATGCCGCCGAAAAGGTGTTACTGAAAAAGTAGTCGAATAGAAAAAGAAAAATAGAGATGAGAAAACCATGAGCGATAATCCCTTGTTAGACCAACAAGTTTTGCCTCCATTTGAGACGATAAAAGCAGTACACATTGTGCCAGCTGTTGATAAGATATTGGATGACAACCGTTCCAAGATATCAGAGTTGTTGGCTACAACTGAAGAGGCAAGCTGGTTGAACTTGATAGAGCCTTTAGCCATTCTAGAGGATCACTTGAACCAATGTTTTTCACCTGTAGGTCATCTAAATGGCGTGATGAACACCGCCGATATAAGAGAAGCGTACAATACAGTTCTACCAAAACTGAATGAGTATCGAACAGAGCTAGGCCAAAATACGAAGCTATTTTCAGCTTATCAAAACCTAGCTAAATCAGAATCTTTTAGCACCCTTAATGCTACACAGCAAAAAGTGATTGATAATGCCTTGAGAGATTTTCGCTTGTCTGGGGTCGACCTTGACGCAGAAAAACAGAAACGCTTTGCGGAAATTAGCAAAACATTGTCTGAGCTTTCCTCTAAATTTAATGACAACGTGCTTGATGCCACAATGGCGTGGTCAAAGACATTCTCAGATAAATCTGAACTAACAGGGTTGCCAGAGAGTGCAATAGCGCTTGCTGCGCAAATGGCCGAACAGAAAAATTTGGAAGGGTATCTATTGACCCTTGATTATCCGAGTTACTCCCCGGTCCTGCTTTATTGTGAAAACCGTGAATTAAGAAGAGAAATGTATGAAGCTTTTACCACTAGAGCTTCGGATCAAGGGCCTTTTGCAGGCCAATGGGACAATACCGAGCATATCAGCGAGATCATGAAGCTAAGAAAGGAAAGAGCATTACTGCTTGGGTTTGATAATGCTGCAGAAAATTCCTTAGCGACTAAAATGGCAGAAAATACTGATCAAGTTATTACTTTCCTCAAGGCTCTAGCAGAGAAATCTAAACCGGCAGCTGAGAGAGAGTTTACGGAACTGTTGGATTTTGCACAAAAACAACATGGTGTAACAGAGCTTTGCGCGTGGGATATGCCTTTTTATTCCGAGAGGCTAAAAGAGTATAAGTTCGATCTATGCGAAGAAGCGCTTCGTCCCTATTTTCCCGTGCCGAGAGTGCTTGTGGGGATGTACGAAGTTGTTCGCCGACTTTATGACGTCGAGATAGAAGCTTGTTCCGATATGGAAACATGGCACCAGGACGTGACAACTTTTTTGATTCGAAAAGAGGGAGAGGTGATAGCGCGTTTCTATTTGGATTTATATGCTCGGGAGCATAAACAGGGAGGAGCATGGATGGACGAGTGTCGCTCTCGACGTATTAAATTGGATGGAGATTTACAAATTCCTGTAGCCTACTTGACATGCAACTTTCCTGCACCTGTCGGTGAAGCCCCTGCTCTGATTAACCATAATGATGTCGTCACGATGTTCCATGAATTTGGTCACGGATTACATCAGATGATGACGAAAGTAGATTTTGCAGAAGTGTCAGGTATTAATGGCGTCGCTTGGGACGCGGTGGAACTTCCCAGTCAGTTTATGGAGAATTGGTGTTGGCAAAGCGAGGCGCTACAGTTTATTTCTGGCCATTATGAAACTGAAGCGTCATTGCCTGACGAGCTTCTTGAAAAAATGCTGGCGGCAAAAACGTTTCAAGCTGGGATGACGACAGTGCGACAGATCGAATTCGCGCTTTTTGATTTTAGACTCCATATGGAATTTGATGAAGAAATAGAGAACCAGACTCAAATTATTCTGGATGAAGTAAGAGCTGAGGTGTCTGTCATACAGACACCGAAATTTAATCGTTTCCAAAATGGTTTTTCCCATATATTTGCCGGCGGGTACGATGCGGGGTACTACAGTTACAAATGGGCAGAAGTACTCTCTGCAGATGCATTTAGCAAATTTGAAGAGGAAGGTATATTTAACAGACAAACAGGAGAAAAGTTTTTATCAAGCGTACTAGAGCGCGGCGGTTCCGCTGATGCTATGGAGCTGTTTGTATTCTTTCGAGGTAGGAAACCAGATATTGAGGCTTTACTAAAGCAAGATGGCATCCTCTGATAGCAAGCAAAAGCGATTTATTGCGGGAGCGATTTGTCCTCTATGCAATAGTGTCGATAGGATCTATACCCTCACCGGAACAGAAGGGATGAGTCGCCATTGTGTCGATTGTGATTTTAATGAGGATCTCGAGGCGAGCCAGAAAGCGGTACCAGATATTCAGACCATTAAAATGCCAGGCACTTAATTTCAGAACTCTCTATTACAGAACACCGAACTGGCGTCTAATAGGACATCTCGAGTCTGTTTTCGGAAGCGAAACAGTTTGTAACATCCCCGGATAAGGCTCGGTTCTCGCTAGCCAATTTCTTGATATTCTCCTTGTCCAATTGTGCCTCTACAATAGTTTTTGTGATTATGGATTGCTGAAATAGGGATAGAATGACTTTGTCCAAGCGATTTGCGAATCGATCACCAATGACCTCATGTGCAATTAGGTTTGCATTGACCATGTCATGTGCGGTTAAGGGTATGCCGATGAAATTTTGGAATCGGTCATCTAACTCTTCGAGCAGGCGATGGAAAATATAGGCGCCATGTAATAACGAGAGGAAACTTTTAAGTGAATTGGTGTTCGGTGCGCGTTCAATTTCGTCACAGGCCGAGCCTAGGTATCGACTGGCGAGCGCTAGGTAGGCATCTATGATGCTTTCAAGATTATGTTGTTCTCCTTCTTTACTTAGGGAATACATGTTCCCTGGACCTACATTGATATAAGAGACAAGGAATTCATAAATCTTCTTGGAGCCGTCTTTTGGGCTAAGTTCTGGGCAGAACATAAGCGAGACACGTAACAATGGGGTTTGAAGGTGTTCCTGAATAGCATCTGCATCAAGAATCCCCATGATGCTTTCAATATCAGACTGTAGCTTTTGTGCGTCCATAACGGGTTTCTGCGAATCTATTGATTCCCATTTCCATCTATCTAAGCTTGGTTTATAGCACGATTTTACCTACGACAAAGGAATTCTAGGCTTTACGGCATAAAAAAGCCGCCCAAGCTCAATAAATCTGGTGCTTTGTGTTGAGAAGGGGGGAGCTAATGATATAAAATCTCGCATCAAAATTGTGGAAATAGGCTATGAGCTGAATTATTTCAGCGATAAGGGGCGATTTTTCAGTTTAATAGACAAATTTTGAATAAAAATTGCGTAAATAGACCTAATGGCAAGAATTATCTCTAAACAGGACTAGAGTTAGTAGAAAGGTCATTACACGTTCGGTGTTAATGCTGTAATACAGCGTTGTGACAGACTTATAGTTGTGACACCGATTTCAGATTCTTAATAATGGAGTTCTAGGAATGGATAGAGCGAAGCAGTCTAAGTGGCTTGTTGCTTTGTCACTGCTCATGTCAACCAGTCTTGTGAGTGCAGATTGGTCGGCGTTAAATATGAGGCAGGGAGTAACGGAGATTAGCCGGCAGGTTTACGATCTACACATGATGGTTCTCTGGGTTTGTGTTGTCATCGGGATTATCGTATTTAGCATTATGATTTATTCAATGCTGGTGCATAGGAAGTCTCTTGGGGCTGTCCCAGCCACTTTTCATCACAGCACAACCGTTGAAATTATCTGGACAGTCTTACCCATAGTAATTCTTATCGCGATGGCGATACCTGCAACAACAACTTTAAGTGCAATGTATGATGCCGGTGAAGCCGATATCGATATTGAAGTTCGCGGTCTGCAATGGAAATGGCAATATACATACCTAAATGATGATCCGGCCAAAGAAGTTAAATTCATATCTTCTTTGTTGACACCGAAAGATGAAATCTACAATAGAGCGCCCAAGAGAGAACATTATCTTCTTGACGTAGACAATGAGCTCGTTATTCCTATCAATAAAAAAATCCGCTTTTTGATTACCTCCAGTGATGTCATCCATTCTTGGTGGATGCCTGATTTCGCTGTGAAGAAAGATGCTATACCGGGATTTATACATGAGTCTTGGGCTATTGTTGAAACACCTGGAACTTATCGCGGAAAATGTGCTGAGTTATGTGGTAAAGACCACGGCTTCATGCCTATTGTTGTTCGGGCTGTAGAGCAAGCTGAATATGATGATTGGTTGGTTGCTAAGCAACAAGCAGCAGCAGATGTCTTTGCTATTGTAGGCAAGGAATGGTCACACGAAGAACTCATGGTTGAGGGCGAGAAAGTCTATACTCAGGCTTGTGCTGTCTGTCACCAATCTAATGGTCAGGGATTGCCACCTGCATTTCCGACACTTGTGGGCGGTGCAATCACTATTGGCCCAATGGAGGGTCACATCGATATTGTTGTGAACGGCAAGGCGGGTACAGCCATGCAGGCTTTTGGTGCACAGCTCAACGCTGCTCAGCTGGCAGCCGTTATTACTTATGAGCGTAATGCTTGGGGTAACGATAAGGGTGATTCGGTTCAACCGAAAGAAATCCACGCAATGTTAGGGGGCCAATAGGAGACTAAGATGAGCGCAGTTATAGAAGAAAATCATCACGACGATCACCACCACGGTCCCGCTAAAGGCATCATGAGATGGGTTTACACCACTAATCATAAGGACATTGGTACCTTGTACCTGTGGCTTAGCTTTGCCATGTTTTTATTGGGCGGCGCATTTGCGCTTGTTATCCGTGCAGAACTATTTCAGCCTGGACTACAAATAGTAGAACCTGAATTTTTCAATCAGCTAATAACCTTACACGGCCTAATCATGGTTTTTGGTGCTGTTATGCCAGCCTTTGTTGGTCTAGCAAACTGGCTGGTTCCGATGATGATCGGCGCGCCAGATATGGCCTTGCCTAGGATGAATAACTACAGTTTCTGGATTCTACCATTTGCTTTTGCCATGTTATCCAGCACCTTGTTTATGGAAGGCGGTGCGCCCAATTTTGGGTGGACATTCTATGCGCCTTTATCTACTGACTTTGGACCCCCTAGTACAACTTACTTCATCTTCGCGGTTCACTTAATGGGGATCTCCTCCATCATGGGTTCAATAAATATCATCGTGACAATTTTGAATCTGAGAGCGCCGGGTATGACATTGATGCAAATGCCACTGTTTGTATGGACCTGGCTAATCACTGCTTATTTGCTGATTGCTGTCATGCCTGTATTAGCGGGGGTCGTGACAATGATGCTAATGGATATACACTTCGGTACTGCCTTCTTTAATGCCGGAGGCGGTGGTGACCCCGTGTTATTCCAGCATATTTTCTGGTTCTTCGGGCACCCTGAAGTCTATATCATGATCCTCCCTGCCTTTGGTGTTGTTTCTGCGATCATCCCAACTTTTGCTCGTAAGCGGTTATTTGGTTATTCCTCTATGGTTTATGCGACAGCCTCTATCGCCTTTTTGTCGTTTATCGTATGGGCGCACCACATGTTTACTGTCAATATGCCGCTCGCCGGTATGTTGTATTTTATGTATGCAACGATGTTGATTGCGATTCCGACAGGGGTAAAGGTCTTTAACTGGGTTGCGACAATGTGGCAAGGCTCTATGACTTTCGAGACGCCAATGCTGTTTGCGATTGCTTTCGTAGTACTGTTTACCATCGGTGGCTTATCGGGGTTGATGTTGGCGATTGCCCCGGCAGATTTCCAGTATCATGATACTTATTTTGTGGTAGCTCACTTCCACTATGTCCTTGTACCAGGCTCGGTCTTTTCGATTATGGCGGCTGTTTATTACTGGTTACCCAAGTGGACTGGCAATATGTATGACGAGACATTGGGTAAAACCCACTTCTGGTTGTCTTTCGTCGGTATTAACATCCTTTTCTTCCCTCAGCACTTTGTTGGCCTTGCAGGTATGCCTCGGCGTATTCCGGATTACGCATTGCAATTTGCTGACTATAATATGGTTTCCACTGTGGGTGCGTTTCTGTTTGGATTCTCGCAGATCTTCTTCCTGTTTATTGTGATTAAGACTATTCGTGGCGGCAAGAAAGCGACTAGCCGGGTATGGGAAGGAGCACATGGTTTAGAATGGACAATTCCATCTCCAGCGCCCTATCACACATTTACGACTCCACCTAAAGATCTTACTGAAGCTCACGGATAAGGATTGACATGTCTGAGAATAAAGGCGGGTTAAGCACTAAGCGGACAACACTAAAATTGTTGTCCGTTACTGTCGGTATGTTTGCATTTGGTTTCGCGCTTGTTCCACTTTACGACATTATTTGTGACGTAACCGGCCTGAATGGTAAGACGGCTGGTCAGTATGTCGAACAACAAAATGAACGTGTGGTGGAGGATCGAACTGTTAAGATTCAGTTTATAACAAACAATAACGGAGAGATGCCTTGGGAGTTTAGGCCTGAAACAAGGTCGCTTGAGGTGCAACCCGGCGAACTGAATGCGACAAACTTCTTTGTCAGAAATCCTTCAGGCAGCACTATTATGGCTCAGGCAATACCTAGCGTGACGCCCTTCAGGGCAGCGAAATACTTACACAAGACTGAATGTTTTTGTTTTAACCAACAGGAATTGGCCAGCGGTGAATCTTTAGCGATGCCGCTGAGATTTATCATTGATGCAGATTTACCTAAAGATATAAGTACTTTGACACTATCGTACACACTGTACGATATTACTGAGCAAATTAGTGGTGGTTTGGCTAGTAATTAGCAGCGCCGAAGTTAAGGATGGAGAAAGAGAATGTCAGAAGCAACCAATGAGGCTTATGAGACCTATTACGTACCGAGTGATAGCAAATTGCCTATCATGGCGTCAATCGGGATATTCCTTACCGTTTTTGGTATCGGTAATGTTCTAAATGATATGACCGCTGGCGCTGAACACTCTATAGGGGGTTGGATCTTGATGGTCGGAGGTCTCTTGATGGGTACGACGATGTTTATATGGTTCAGTACCGTGATCAAGGAAAACCATGCAAAGATGTACAGTCAACAAATGAACCGATCTTTTGTATGGGGAATGGGTTGGTTTATTTTTTCTGAAGTGATGTTTTTTGCCGCTTTTTTCGGGGCGCTCTTTTATGTCCGTGTATTTGGAATTGACTGGATCGCTGGTCTTGGCAATCGGGGTCCTGCGGATGTGGTTTATTTTGAAAACTTTGTACCGGCATGGCCCTTGTTAAATACACCAAACCCTGAATTGTTTCCGGGTGCAGATAAGCCTATGGGTTGGTTTGGTCTGCCATTGGTTAATACCATACTGCTAGTAAGTTCCAGTGTTACACTTACTATTGCTCACCACGGTATTAAAGAGGGCAATCGCAAGAAGCTTATAACCTGGCTAGGCATCACTGTTGCGCTTGCTGTTGCTTTCCTTGTTTGTCAGGTACTTGAATATCAGGAAGCTTATAGCCATCTTGGTCTAACACTGAATGCTGGCATATACGGCACAACATTCTTCCTTTTGACTGGGTTTCACGGCGCTCACGTAACTTTGGGTACTTTTATGTTGGCAGTGATGTTGGGGCGCGCCATCAAAGGACATTTCAGTGATGATGATTGTTTCGGGTTTGAGGCAGCAGCGTGGTATTGGCACTTTGTCGATGTCGTTTGGATAATACTATTTTTTGTCGTCTATGTTTTCGGTAGTTAAGCTTAGGTAGTCAAGCTAACACTTCAGACCTCACATATGTGAGGTCTTTTCTTTTGGGATTGGGTTTAAGGCATGATTGGAATTAGTTCTGTGGGTTATACCATGGCGCTGAAATACCGAGATCCCCAGACCACAAACCATAAGCAACAGCAACAAGCAGTAGAACAGCAAGGGCAACCCTAACAAAAAGCAAATTAGCAGTCCTTTTACCTGCCCTACCTTGATCTACCATGAGCGTATAGAATGCGGAGCCCAGAGCGACGAGATTGCCAATGAGTAATACCATAATGATAACTTTAAGCCACATTTGACTGATTTCCTAGAGAGCAGGGAGCATTATACAAATAAATGGCTGCATATACTGCGCGTGGAAAATTAGAAAAAATTGAAGGGTGGCATGACGTTAAAAATTAACTGGAAACTAGCGTTATTTAGCATCTTCTTTGCTGTGTTGTTTGGAAAGTTGAGTTTTTGGCAGTTCGAGCGTGCAGACGAGAAGATTCTTCTTATCCAAAAAGATAGAGAGCGAAGCATTTTACCTAGCGTTAGTTTGGATCAATTGCCGGTCGCTGAAGCAGATTTAGATGGATTAGCGGTAGAGGTCGAAGGGCATTTTGATACTAACAAAATATTTTTGTTAGATAATATCGTTCTAAATGGTGTAGTTGGCTTTGAGGTGTTAGCCCCTTTTAAGACAGATGAAGGGGAGATGGTGCTGGTCAATAGAGGGTTTATTCCCATGGGTAAGACTCGAGCAGATCTACCTTTAATACCCGCCTTCAGGATGGAACATCAAAAAATTAAAGGGCACCTCTATGTGACACGTTCAAGGGGACCCGATAATCATTTTCTCAGTCGCGAGCATAGCCCCTACTTTGTTCAATCTTACGACCCCTCACGAATAGGAGAGATATTGGGCTATGAACTGCTGCCTCAAATTTTGCGACTGGGTCTGGACGAAGTCGATGCCCTACCGCGACACTGGCCCCTTGTTATTATGCAGCCTGAACGCCATATTGGGTATGGCTATACTTGGTTGTTCATGGCGATAACGGTTGTCATTGCTTTTGGCGCATTTACCTATCAAACAAACAGAAACCGTCCAACAAACAGAGTTAGCGAAAATGATATCTGATGTCGAAGTGAAGAAGAATCGTAAGAGCCTCATTCTTATGTTTTCTATTGGTTTGGTGCCGGTGCTAGTCGCTTATGTAGTGTATGTCTTCTTTCCGCAACTGTTACCCACTACGACAACGAATCAGGGTGAACTCATCTCACCATCGATTTCTCATGAACAGATTGGTCTGACGATTGAAGGTCATCAGTGGTCACTTGTTGTTCCTCTCGCCGACAATTGTAATGAAGGCTGCGAGAAACTTTTCTATTACGCCAGGCAGGTAAATGTAGCGCTCGGAAAAGAGACTAAGAGGGTAAAGCGCATTATGGTCACGACGCAGTCTAGCGATGCAGCTTTGATACGAACTTTAAAGAAAAAATACCCAGATATGGATTTGTTTGAAGTGGACAAAAGCCATGCAACCAATGTATTTTCTGACGTTGTTGATAATTTTTTTAGTGGGGAGTACATTTTCTTAATGGATCCAAATGGTAATATTATGATGTATTACACTACCGAGAACGCAGGTCATTCTATGCTAAAGGATATTAAATTCCTCCTAAAAGTATCCAATATTGGATAACACTGAATTGTATACAAGAACTCTATAGAATCCGTTTTTATGAAAAATACCGAAACCAATCAAGCTCTGGATGGTTTGCCCACAAAACCTGAATGGCGAGACTTCTACGAAATGTGCAAACCTCGTGTGGTTTTGCTCATGTTGTTGTGTTCTGTAGTTGGGATGTTTCTTGCGACACCAGGCATGGTTCCGCTTGATATTCTGATTCTTGGTAATCTGGGTATAGCGCTAGTCTCTGGATCCGCTGCAGCGATGAATCATTTGGTTGATTCAAAGATCGATGCTGATATGGCGAGGACAAAAGCGAGACCCATGGCGCAGGGTAGGGTGAGTAATCGGCAGGGTGCCATATTTGTCGGCGTTACGGGAATCTTAGGTGTTGCCATATTAGTGGTTTTTATCAACCCCCTTACGGCATGGTTAACGCTCGCTTCTTGGATAGGTTATGGTGTAATTTATAGCCTCTATTTAAAGCGCGCGTCACCGCAAAATATTGTGATAGGGGGTATTTTTGGTGCCGCGCCACCTTTGTTTGGTTGGACAGCTGTTACCAATAGCCTTGATGGTGGTGGACTGATTCTTGTATTAATTATTTTTGCATGGACGCCACCTCATTTTTGGGCGCTGGCTATCGAAAGAAAAAATGAGTATGCCAAAGTTGATGTGCCAATGTTACCCGTAACCCATGGGATCGCTTATACAAAGTTACATATCCTTCTGTACACCATCATTATGATATTAACGACCTTACTACCGTACATTGTTGGTATGAGTAATCTTTTCTATCTGGTTTGTGCGCTTTTACTAGGAGGCGGGTTCCTGTATTGGAGCCTTGTTTTACTAAAAGGCAACAACCGAGGTGCGCCGATGAAAACTTTCCGCTATTCTATTGTCTATTTAATGCTGCTTTTCGCAGCTCTTTTAATCGATCACTACTTGCTACCGGTAAATTATATTGTCTGAGACTGATTTGAAAACTCGAACCCCTGAACAACAAGCCGGTATTCGTAACACGCTAATAGCTTTGTTTGGGATAATGGCGTTAATGCTTGGTCTTTTTGTGTCATCGGCGTTAAAACCAAGAGCTTTGAGTCATGATGAATATTACAAGCTAGGGTATTTCGGCTACGAACCATCCCGGTCAATTAAGGAATTCAAGCTGACAAATCATTTCGGCGAAGAAGTTGGCCTTGATGATCTTAAGGGAAATTGGTCCTTATTGTTTTTCGGCTTTACGTATTGTCCGGACATCTGCCCGACAACTATGGGCGTACTTAATCGCGCTGTTAACAATATGAAAAAGAAGCCTCAGGTCATTATGGTATCGGTTGACTATGATCGAGACACGCCAGAATTGTTGGCGCAATATGTGCCCAATTTCAACCCCGATTTTGTTGGATACACTGGAGAATTT
Organism: Pseudomonadales bacterium; assembly: GCA_016763855.1. Classification (GTDB taxonomy): domain Bacteria; phylum Pseudomonadota; class Gammaproteobacteria; order Pseudomonadales; family Azotimanducaceae; genus JAHRVQ01. The sequence continues at coordinate 77,516 of JAESSY010000036.1, read as the reverse complement.
GATGAGTTGGTTTCTTTCGCAACACAACTAAACGCTGCATTTGCGAAAGTACCGGGCAGAGAACCGGGAACATACACAATGGATCACAGTGCGAGTATTGTTGTGATTAATCCGAATGGCAGGTTTCAGGGTTTTATTAAATCTCCACCTCAAGCTGTCAATATTACACGAATCCTTGACTCCCTAATGATGTAGGTTCCTGCTCTAAAACCCTACCATTCAAACAAAATCCAACTGGGATAAAGACCTTTACTGTGATCGAGGTTCTCATAATGCGCAGAGCCGTCAGAGGGAAGCATATAATATGAGAGGCCCTTGTCCGGAACAATTTTTATCAATAGAAGCTTGCCGTTTACACGATACTCAAAGATAGTTTTCTCTTCTCCTGCGATGATTTTGACATCACCTTGAGAAATTTCATCTCTTGATGGGATGTAAATTTCGCTTGCATTGAGCGTCCACGGACCCGACAAAGCAAAAATTGACATAAGAATGATTGAAAGCACTATTCGGTTCACAGTATTGTTCAGATATAGAAAAGCTCAAATCTAAATAAGCGAGTAAAAATGAAAGACACAAAACCACTGATTTTGGTCGACGGTTCATCCTACCTGTTTCGCGCCTTCCATGCACTACCCAACTTGATGAGCACCAAGGGTGCTAATACTGGTGCGATCCGTGGTGTGATAAGCATGATAAAAAAGTTAATGAGGGATTACGCGGACTGCCACATTGCGGTTGTTTTTGATGCGAAAGGGCCGACTTTCCGGAATGATATGTTTCCTGACTATAAGGCAAACCGCGCAAAGATGCCTGATGAGCTCCGGGAACAAATTGCACCAATTCACAATATTATTAGGTTAATGGGCTTGCCCCTAATCGTCAAAGAAGGCGTCGAGGCCGATGATGTGATTGGTACTTTGGCAAAGCAGGCCAGTGACGCAGGACAGAAGGTGATTATTTCGACCGGCGATAAAGACATGGCGCAGTTGGTCAATGAGCAGGTGTCCCTGATCAATACTATGACTGAAACGACGATGGACGAAGAGGGTGTGATGGAAAAGTTTGGCGTACGCCCTGATCAGATAATAGACTATTTGGCGCTGGTTGGAGATACAGCCGATAACATACCTGGGGTACCTAAGTGTGGACCGAAGACCGCAGTAAAATGGTTAAGTGCGAATGAGAATCTAAATGGGGTCATGGAAAACGCAGATTCTGTAGGGGGCAAAGTAGGAGGTTACTTAAGAGAGAGTTTGCACTTTCTGCCTCTATCCTATGCGCTAGCAAAAATAAAACTTGATGTTGAGCTGGAGCATCAAATTGAAGATTTTGTACATAGTGAGCCCGATAGTGAAGGGCTGAGAGAACTGTTTGCTAAATATGAGTTTCGGCAATGGGTCGATGAATTGTCCGGCGGTGAGGCTGGCTCGGAAACAGAACAAACAGTAAAAGGAGAGTATGAAATTATTCTCACAGAAGATCGATTTGATTATTGGTTGGATCAACTACAAAAGGTTGGCCTCTTTGCTTTCGATACGGAAACAACTAGCTTGGACTATATGGAAGCTGAGCTTGTGGGGATTTCTTTTGCTGTTGAAGCAGGCAAAGCGGCTTACGTCCCAGTTGCCCATGTTTATGAAGGTGCACCTGAACAGCTAAGTCGAGAGGATGTCCTCAAAAAAATTAAGCCCTTACTTGAAGATGAATCCCTGATTAAAATTGGTCAAAAACCTAAAATATGATATGAGCGTGCTCGCGAGGTACGATGTTGAGTTAAAGGGCATCGGCTTCGACACCATGCTTGAATCTTACGTTCTTAACTCGGTTGCATCTCGACACAATATGGATGATCTAGCCCTCAAGTATCTGGGCCTTAGTACGATCCATTTTGAAGATATCGCGGGTAAGGGTAAAAAGCAGGTGACCTTCGATAAAATCGATCTGGACATCGCTGGAGAATATGCCGCAGAAGATGCTGATATTACCTTGCGCTTGCATCAGGTTTTATGGCCGAAGCTTGAAGCAGAACCAAGCCTCAAGAAGGTATTTGAAGAAATTGAACTTCCTGTGCTGAGTATCCTTTCTAAAATTGAGCGCACAGGGGTACTACTGAACCAGACACTTTTGAGAGATCAAAGTAAAACCTTAGGAATTCGATTGAAAGAATTGGAGCAAGAGGCTTATGAGCATGCTGGTGAGGAATTTAATTTGGGCTCACCAAAACAATTACAAAGAATTTTCTTTGAGAAACTTGAGCTGCCGATTATTAAGAAGACCCCCAAAGGTCAACCTTCTACTGCGGAGCCTGTTCTTCAGGAACTCGCATTGGACTACCCGCTACCGAAGGTGATTCTGGAACATCGCAGTTTGAGCAAGTTGAAATCGACCTATACTGATCAGTTGCCAGAGCAAGTTCATGATTCCACGGGTCGTGTTCATACATCGTACCACCAAGCAGTTGCAGCGACAGGTAGGTTGTCTAGTCAAAGCCCGAACTTGCAGAACATTCCTATTAGAACCATCGAAGGAAGGCGCGTGCGAAAAGCATTTATTGCGCCGAAGAATTATAAACTTGTCGCGGCGGACTACAGTCAGATTGAGCTGAGAATCATGGCCCACCTCTCTCAAGATAGCGGTCTTCTCAGGGCCTTCAATGCAGGTGAAGATATTCATAAGGCGACAGCATCTGAAGTCTTTGGTGTAAGCTTGGATGAGGTACGAGATGATCAGCGTCGAAGTGCAAAAGCGATAAATTTTGGATTAATATATGGCATGTCAGCATTTGGTTTGTCCCGCCAGCTGAATATAAGCCGAGGTGATGCGCAGGAATATATCGACCTTTACTTTGAGCGTTACCCAGGTGTTAAAAAATATATGGATAAAACTCGAACGCTGGCTGCGGAACAAGGATATGTTGAAACCCTTTTTGGCCGTCGCTTGTACTTACCCGATATTAATGCGAGCAATTTTCAGCGACGTCAGGGCGCGGAAAGAACCGCCATCAATGCGCCAATGCAAGGTTCAGCGGCGGACATTATCAAACAAGCGATGATTAAGGTCGATGCTTGGCTAACGGAAAGTCAAATCGATGCCAGAGTCATAATGCAGGTTCACGATGAACTAGTTGTTGAAGCCGCCGAGGATGTAGTTGATGTAGTGATTGATGGATTAAAACGACTCATGTCAGCGGCAGCAGATTTGAGTATTCCGCTATTGGTTGAGTGCGGCGTTGGGGATAACTGGGAAGAAGCGCATTAAGAAGGTGCGCTTTATCCTGAATTTCGTACCCGTCATCCAAACAATATAAAATAATTCTGAACTAAGTGACCATATCCAAGTCAGAGTACGTACAAGTCATTAGTAAAAGAATAGCTTCGATAGTTTCCCCCCAAACAAATCGAAGAATGCTAGCCCGGTCACTCCCCCCCCCTATTAGAGTGATCGGGTTTTTTTTATTTTAAGCGCTTTCCTTATCTACTGTTTCACCACCCCATCTTGAATGAAAGACAAAATTTGTTTAACTAAAATTTGTTTACCTATTTTTGTCGTTGACGAAAAGGTCTGGACTGTCACGTGCTCTGGAACCGATTTTCTCACTTTGAATAGTGTAGATTGCTGGGTACCTCTCTTGAATTTGTCTGCTTTGGTGAGAATAATATGCATATTGATCTTTGCTGTTTTACTCCACTCCAACATCATCAGGTCGAACTCTTTTAGCGGGTGTCGAATATCCATTACCAGTATCAAGCCTTTGAGGGATTGACGGTTCTGAAAATAGGCATCGATATTTCGATGCCATTCGCTTTTTACTTTAATGGGTACTTTTGCATAACCATATCCTGGTAAATCGACTAGTCTTATAGAGTCAGTGACTGAAAAAAAGTTAATTAGCTGGGTTCGGCCGGGTGTTTTACTGGTTCGTGCAAGTTTCTGTTGATCTGTTAAATAGTTGATAGCGCTGGACTTTCCTGCGTTTGAACGGCCACAGAAAGCGATTTCACTGCCGACGTCTCGTGGGCACTGAGAAAGTTTAGCTGCGCTTTTAAGAAAAATAGCTTCCTGGAGAGGTAGAATAGTCGATATTTTTTGCATGAATTGTGTCGAAAACCCTCATATAAGACTCAAATCCGAGAAGGTAACTGGCGAATTGAGGCTTTGGCGTAGTTTGTATATGTTAGTTTGTATATAATGCGCCGGTCATTTTAACATCGCATGGCAATGTAATATTAAGGGAATCGCATGTTTAAACTAATTGTCGCAACTTTATTGCTTGTAAGCAGTATATCAGTCTTCGCGGAAGGTAATCCTGAACATGGCAAAAGCATTAGCCAAGCTTGTGCTGTTTGCCACGGCGCTGATGGCAATAGCCCGGCGGGATCATTCCCCAGCATTGCGGGCCAACATCCCAAATACTTATTGAAGCAACTAAAGGATATTAAGTCTGGAGCTCGGGCGGCACCACTGATGACAGGCCAATTAGAGGCTTTTTCTGAAGATGATCTTGCGGACCTAGCCGCCTATTATGCAAGTCAAACCCCTAAAGGTGGCGCTGCAAAGCCAGAATTAGTTGCGCTTGGGGAATCAATATATCGGTCAGGTATTAAACGAAAAAGCATTGCTGCCTGTACCGCTTGCCATCTACCTCAGGGAGAAGGTAGCAACCTTGCTGGTTTCCCTGCATTGGCGGGACAATGGCCAGAATATACAGAGACGCAATTGAAAGCCTTCCGAGTAGGAGATCGTCACAACGATGGTGATGGAAAAATGATGCGTACTACTTCGCTTGATCTGAGTGATAGAGAAATTGCAGCAGTAGCGAGTTATCTCTACGGATTACATTAAGATATTAGGTTTGTATTATGGACGAAAGGGCGTTAACGCGCTCTTTTTTTGGCGTAGCATTTTAGGGAACAACTCGCTAATAGGTAAGGTCTAATCATTTTTGCGGTGCTAACATGTAACGGTACTAGGTGAGATGTTAAACTCGGCATCGGGTGTAACTATACTTTTAGCTTAAGTTCAAGCTTCACTTTCAACTAATCATTCAATTGGGATTTACTTCAGTGTTAAACAAAATTAAAGCTCTACCCTTCATTTTAATAGCTGGCTTCTTGATGCTCAGCCATTCTGTAAGTGCTGCGGGCATAGAACAGTATGAAGCTGGAACTCACTATGTCGAATTACAAATTCCACTTAAGACACGAAAGCCAAATAAAGTTGAAGTTGCAGAATACTTTTCTTATGGATGCAATCATTGCTATAACTTTGAGCCCTTGATTGCAGTGTGGCATAACAAATTGTCAGATGATGTGGAGTTTGTACGGACTCCTGCGATCTGGAATAAGGATTATCAAGTGTATGCGCAGACCTATTACACAGCTAAGGCGCTGAAGGTTTTGGATAAAATACACACACCTTTATTTAATGCCATTCAGAATCGAAGACAAAGATTAAATTCGCCTCAGGCGATGGCTGATTTCTTTCAAGAACATGGTGTAGATGTTGAAGGTTTTGCGAAGGCTTATAATTCGTTTGGGGTCAGAGCAAGCGTTCAGCAAGCAGAAGCGAAAGGTCGTGCCTATCGATCCGGGGGTGTACCAGCCATCATTGTTAATGGTAAGTACCGTATTGAAGGGAGCATGGCGGGCTCAAATGTGAATATGTTGCGTATCGCCGATTACCTCATCGAGAAAGAACGCAAGTTACTCATAAACTAAATTAGTATTTCACATGTCGCCAGCAGACATCCTTATACAGGATGAAATACGTCTTGGTTGTGCAGCAGATGCAATCGTTGCTGCACTTCCCAATCGCCTCAGTCAGGGCATTCTTCGCTGGGCTGAGGAGTCGCCCTACACTCTCGCATTGGTTACTCAAGATCGCACCTATAGCTACTCAGATCTAGCGAAAGCAGTTAGGGAATGCATCCAATTTCTTGAAGGCATTGGTGTACGGAATGGGGATCGAGTCATGCTCGTGTGCGAAAACGGAGCCTCAGCCGTTTTACTTTTTCTTGCGCTCAGTGAATTAAAAGCGGTTGCAGTTATTGTCAATGCGCGACTGTCCGAGCGAGAAGTCGAACTCATATTTGATGATTGTGAGCCACGCCGCATTATCTACACAGTGGCAGACTCAGTCGCGGCAGTGAATCATGCCAACGCTCGTTCATGCCAGAAGGTTGAAATGAGCTTTGGGGTCTTGATGCTGAGCGATGAAACCGAAACCCTAAATATCAGTAACGAGCTGAAGCCAGAAGAACAGGTTTTGGCAATGATATATACAACGGGAACTACAGGTAAGCCAAAAGGGGTCATGCTAAGCCAGCGAAACTTAACCTTTATGGCCTTTGTTTCAGGCAAACTCCGCATGCTCACCGCGAAAGATGAGATCTATTGTGTGCTGCCGATTTCTCATGTATTTGGCTTGTCAGCGGTCTGCTGTTCAGTCCTTTTTGCAGGAGCAACACTACACGTTGTTCCGCGATTTGAGGCAAAGGAAGCTCTTCGCGCATTATCTGAAGATGGCATTACAGGTTTCTTAGGGGTGCCGACAATGTATGCGCTACTGCTTGAGGTCATGCCTAAGAGTTGGTCTGCTGATAAACTTCGCTTTCTCTATGCTGGTGGCTCCCCCCTTGATCCTAATTTGAAACTTCGAGTTGAGTCTCAATTCGGTATGGTGCTACATAATGGATATGGTTTGACTGAAACAGCACCAACGATCTGCCAAACAAGAATTTATGCTCCCCAAAATGATTGTTCCGTTGGCTATCCACTTCCGGGATTGGATATTGAGATTAGAGCAAAAGATGGTGAAGAAGTTGTCCCAGGTGACACAGGGGAGCTTTGGGTGCGAGGACCCAATGTCATGCTAGGCTATTATCGACAGGAAGAAATGACGCGCCAGGTTTTGAAAAACGATTGGTTCAATACAGGTGATTTGGTTTATCAAAATGACATGGGCGCAATTTTTATCGCGGGAAGGACTAAGGAGCTCATTATCCGCTCGGGGTTCAATGTGTATCCTCCGGAAATTGAGGCGATTCTCTGTGATTTTCCAGGTGTTAGTGTCTCTGCTGTTGTTGGGCGGGAAAGAGAAGGGGATGAGGAAATATTAGCTTTTATTCAAACAGCCCCTGGTAGAAGAGTCGATATCAGCGCACTGCTTAGCTTTGCCAGAACGAAATTGGCGGCTTATAAAATTCCTACCAGTATAGTCACTCTGGATGAGTTGCCTGCGTCTCCTTCCGGGAAAGTATTGAAGCACCGTCTTCTGGAAATGTAGATCTTTCTAAAAGAATGCGGCTGCTATGGGCGCTTTGGACTCGTCAACCCTACGTTTGAGTTCTTTACCAGGTTTGAAGTGTGGAACAAACTTCCCGGGCTTGTGAATGCCTACTTCACCGGTCTTGGGGTTTCTTACGCTTCTCGGTTTCCGGTAGTGATTAGAGAAGGTACCGAATCCTCGAATTTCAATTCGGTCTCCTGTGGCTAGGCTGTGGGACATAATATCGATAATGCTATGTACTGCTAAATCCACATCTCTACCCGTGAGTTGATCGAGCTTGTCAGCCATGCGTTTGATTAATTCGGATTTGTTCATGATTTTGCCGTTTATTACCATTCTCTGATACTAACCTTCTGTATCATACAAAAATATTTCTTAAAATCAACAGTTTATGAATATTAATTAATGTGTTTGTTTAAATATTTAGGGGTGGAAAATTGAAAATGGACCCATGACTTTGTAAAGCAATTTGCTCGTGGCCCGTTGCTTCGAATTTGTGATTCAATTAGAATTCGCCATGGCGATATCAGAACGACACTCTTTATTTGTATCCTTACTAGTTTCATCAATAGTTTCTAGTCTTTTTTATCCTTCATCGGCTTTGTCTTCGCGAGCACTTTTACTGCTTAATGTTTATCAGTCACACAATACTTACGCTATTTGTAATGCTGCCCTCTATCACATCACCTCCACAAGGAGTCAACTATGGCGATCATCCTAGATGATATTTCCCGTACCTTTTCAGAATATTTATTGATTCCTAGATTGACGCGAAAGGGACAACGTGCCGATGCTGTTAATCTCAAAACACCTATTGCTGCATATACTAAAGGTCAGGTTTCTCGATTACAGATTAACGTACCTATAGTTTCTGCGTGTATGCAAGCGGTCTCGGGGGCGCAATTATCGATATCACTTGCGCGGCAAGGTGGATTGAGTTTTGTATATTGTTCACAACCAATCGACCGTCAGGTCGAAATGGTGCGGCAGGTCAAAGCCCATAAAGCGGGTTTTGTCCAGAGTGATTCTAATACCACCGAGTCGACCACCTTGGCGGAAGTTTCTGAACTGATGCAAAAAACAGGTCATTCTACGGTACCTGTTACTGAAAATGGGACAGCCACCGGTAAATTACTTGGCATTATTACGGACAAGGATTTTTGGGAGTTTGAGGACGATCTAAGTAGAACTGTGGGTCAGCACATGACACCCTTTGATGATGTCATTCATGGTCAGGAAGGGATAAGTTTGACTACTGCCAATAAGTTGCTCCACAAACACAAGAAAGATTGTTTACCGATAGTAGACGCAAATGACTGTCTTACAGCATTAGTATTTAAAAAGGATTATGTTGATCATAGGCGTCACCCACAGGAGCTGTTAGACGAGTCCAAGCGACTTTGTGTCGGTGCGGCAATCAATACCCATGATTACCAGGAAAGAGTACCTGCGCTATTAGAGGCTGGTGCGGATGCATTGTGTTTTGACTCATCAGATGGTTTTACAGATTACCAATTGGAAGGAATTCGCTGGATCCGTGAGAATTATGGTTCAAAGCCCATTATTGGTGGTGGAAACGTTGTCTCTCCAGAAGGCTTCGACTTTCTTGTAGAAGAAGGTGGTGTCGACTTTATCAAAGTTGGCATTGGTGGTGGTTCAATTTGTATCACTCGAGAGCAAAAAGGTATTGGTCGTGGGCAGGCCTCTGCGCTTCTCGATGTTGCCAAGCGTCGTGATGCCTATTTTGAAGAAACAGGGCGATATATTCCTATTTGTTCCGATGGGGGCATGGCAAATGACACGCAAATAGTCATTGCCCTGGCGATGGGGGCAGACTTTGTGATGATGGGTCGATATTTTGCGATGACAGAAGAGAGCCCAACGCCAAAAATGTCAATAAATGGCCAAATGTATAAGCCTTATTGGGGGGAAGGTACGTTAAGAGCGCAAAACTGGCAACGTTATGATGATGGTATGAGTACTCGCAAAATGGTTTTTGAAGAGGGTGTTGATGCTTATGTTCCATTAGTTGGCCCACTAGCAGACGTTTTAGATACTACACTATATAAATTACGTAGTACGATGGTGAATGTGGGGTCCGATTCACTAGTGGAATATAGAGAACGAGCGATATTGACATTGGTGTCTGCACAGTCAGTAGTAGAAGGCGGCACTTCAAGTGTATTTCAGTTCAACTCGAATAGAGAGTTGAAGGATGCCGATTGGGGCCTAGAAAACTAAACTGATCGAGTGTTTCTGAGAGTATTGGTGAGAAACGGGATATTAGGTTACAATTCGCGTCGTTCAAAAATGGGTCAAGACTGGTCAAAGGGAAGATTATTGTGTATAAATTTGTGCTTATGCTAATCGCTGTGGGTCTGGCAAGCATCGTGTCTGCTGATACGATTGAATCAGAGATTGTCGACCGGATTAAAAAAGTGGGTGAGGTATGTGTTGAGGGCGACGATTGTTCTGCTGCAAGTGCAACGGTTGCTGTCACGGAAGGCGCTGGTGGCGGTGAAGCCACTTATAGGAAAAGCTGTGCAACCTGTCATGACATTGGTCTTGCTGGCGCACCTAAACTTGCCGATATTCCTGCATGGGAACCACGGATTGCTAAAGGAATCGACGCGCTCTATGAGGCTGCTATTAATGGTTTGCCGCCGGGTATGCCAGCCAAGGGAATGTGCTTTACCTGTTCTGATGACGACCTAAAAGTCGCTGTTGATTACATGCTTGATTCCATAAAGTAGTCGTATTCAATTTTGGCCGAGGAATCGGTCAAATTTCCTATAGCCAATGGCTTCACTAAGGTGGGGAGTGGCAATTTGTTCTTCATCTGCTAAATCAGCAATGGTGCGAGCGAGCTTAAGAATCTTGTAATAACCTCGGGCTGATAGACCTAATTTAAACATGGCGTTGTCTAGCAAGCTTTGATCCTCTTTCGTGAGCTTGCAGAACATTTCTGTTTCTTTACTACTGAGTTGTGAATTGAGTTTGCCCCCACGATCTCTCATTTTGAGCTGAGATTTTTGAATGAGTTCGCAAGCATTAGTATGTTCTCCTTCATTGCCCGAATAAGCTGGATCTGAAAGTACCCCTTTGGGTAGCGCTGGGACATTGACGTGTAGATCGATTCTATCCAGCAGAGGTCCTGAGATCTTACTTCGATATCTGTTTATTCGGTCTGGCGTGCAGCTACAGCGATTATTGTCATCACCAAAATAGCCGCAGGGACACGGATTCATGGCTGAGACTAATTGGAACTGTGCGGGATAAGTTATCTGGTGACTGGCTCGGCTAATTACTATTTTCCCTGACTCCAAAGGTTCACGCAGTACTTCAAGTACGTTGCGAGAAAACTCGGGTAGTTCATCAAGAAAGAGCACTCCCATATGGGCGAGGGAGATTTCTCCTGGTTTGGGTGGGCTACTTCCGCCGACGAGCGCAACACCGGAGGCCGTGTGATGAGGTGTTCGAAAGGGACGTTGACCCCAGGATGTAATATCAAAGGAGTACTTTGAAATAGATTGAATTGATGCGACCTGAAGAGATTCCTCTGTATTCATTTCTGGTAATAGACTTGCTAATCGACTTGCCAGCATCGTTTTTCCTGCACCAGGTGGGCCCATGAAAATAATATTATGAGATCCTGCAGCTGCGATAATTAGGGCTCGTTTTGCCAGATACTGACCTCTGATGTCTGAAAGCAATAGTTTTGTTTTTTTTAAGGATACGCGATTGATTCTCCGTGCAGGCATCAAACAAATAACGCCCTTAAGGTGGCCAACAATATCGCTAAGGTGTGATGCGGTCAGTACGCCCTTGTTGTTGGAAAGAGAAGCTTCATCACTATTTTCATAGGGAATAATTAGTTTGCGTTCGCTATCGATGTTTTTAATGGTTGCGGGTAACACGCCTTTTACGGAACGGAGGCTACCATCCAGTGCTAGCTCTCCTAATAACTCAACAGTTTTAAGTACTTCGATCGGTAGTTGGTCACTTGCTGCGAGTATCGCCAAGGCTATCGCTACATCATATCGACCGCTTTGTTTGGGTAGGTCAGCTGGAGCAAGGTTGACGATTATCTTTCTTGAGGGCATATCGAAATCAGAATTCGTGATTGCTGCTTTCACGCGATCCTTGCTTTCCTTAACGGCTGTCTCAGGTAAGCCGACAATAACAATTTGTGGTAAGCCAGGGGCGAGATCAACCTCCACAGTGATTAAGGGAGAGTCAATTCCAATTTGTGCGCGAGAATAGGTTCTTGCAACGGGCATAATTTTTTTCAATTTGCGCTTCTATCAGCAATCACTAAATTATTGCGCTTTCATTGCGTAGCAAATGTGGACATCGTCTGAAATCATTGTAGGTGATATGCCTTGCACCCTGGCGGGTAAATAGGAATGTCGGCGCACCATAACGGTGCCTGATTCTGTTTGGTATTTAGGAGTTTGGGCTCCAGACTGCTAAAAATAAGCGGTATACGAATTGGCACGGTAGATGCAATCACTAGGTCATCGTTTACTAATTGGAGTTTATTATGAATAAATTGAATCTGTGTATTTTGCTCAGTGGTAGTATTTTGGGGTCAAGTTCTGCCCTCGCAGAAATGAGTGGTAATATCAGCCTTGGTACAGACTATGTCTACCGCGGCATTTCTCAAACTGGAGGAAATCCAACGATACAAGGCGGATTTGATCTTGTTTCTGAAAGTGGGCTTTATGCTGGTGTTTGGGCATCAAATGTTGGTTTTGATGGGTCTATTGAAATAGATCTTTATGCAGGATACGGAGGTAGTTTATCTGAAGGCTTGGATTATGATATTGGTGTCTTGCGCTACGAATACCCGGATGATGGAAAGGGTACTAATCCAGAAAGTAGTTTCAACGAAGTCTATGGGAGTCTTTCCTTTTCCGGGCTCACTCTGGGTGTCGCATACTCCCCAGACTTTTTTGCCGAGAGCGGAAAAGCAACCTACGTTTACCTGGAATACGAAATGTCACTGCCTAATGATTTTGGTTTGAGTTTCCATTATGGTAGGCAATCAATAGATGATAACGGTGCATTCGGCACACCAGACTATAGCGATTACTCTCTCGCGGTATCAAAGACAGTTTCCAATATCGACCTTTCCCTCACCTGGTTCGATACTGATCTATCTAGCATAGAGTGCTTTAATGGCAGTGACGATTGTGATGCGCGAGTGGTCTTTGCCGTCGGCAAGAGTTTGTAAGATCGATATATTTAGATTTTACTTTTCAATATCTTGTAAAAGAGAAAACGAAAAGGAAAAGGAATACTAAAAGGAGTATATCCATGAAGTTAGTAACAGCCATAATCAAACCCTTTAAGTTGGATGATGTGCGGGAAGCACTGTCTGAAATTTCTGTTCAGGGTATGACGGTCACTGAAGTAAAAGGATTTGGTCGCCAAAAAGGACATACCGAACTCTATCGTGGTGCAGAGTACGTCATTGATTTTTTACCTAAAGTTAAGGTAGAAGTGGCCATCTCTGATGAAAGCCTTGATGGTGTAATTGAAGCGATTACCAATGCAGCCAATACGGGTAAAGTAGGTGACGGCAAGATCTTTGTCACAAACCTCGAAGATGTTATACGTATTCGGACAGGAGAAACCGGTGGCGAAGCGGTCTAGATCGCCTTCATCGGCCTACTCTTACCCGACCCAATTTGACCTTTGAATCCTTTGAGCTATAACTAGTTTCTCCTTGGTAATATAATGATGCGAGGTTATTTCCTTCGCAAGTGTTTAGAATTATTACCAGTGGGGTATTGGAAATACTCTTACGCGGTGAAAGCCACCAGCTTTCCGGTCAGGGACTAACTAGACTGCACTCGTAAAAAAGTGTCTGTTCGTCAGGGAAAATTTGGAGGCACCGTAATGGCCAGTTCTACTGCTATCGAAAAAAATGCTATTGATATAAATGAAGGCGACTCTGTTCGCACCATGAACTCCAAAAAGAATATGCAAAGCCAGCTCGAAATAGATATGGCGGCTTTTCTATCGAAAGGCGGTAGAATTCAGGAAGTAGACATGAATATATCTACTGATCCCCCGATAAAACCAACATCTAAATATGGTGGCGGATCGATTTAACGACTTGTTATAAAAGCTGTCGTTTGAGTTATAGCATTGATTAACAATCGGAATTTTATCTTGGTCTTGCGCATTCTATAATTGTGACTTTCAATTATTCAAAATGAATTTTCATGAAATATGAAAGCACACGCGGCAGTGTGAAAGGCATTTCTTTTAAGGATGCCGTCATTATGGGTTTAGCCTCAGATGGCGGATTGCTATTGCCAGAAACTATTCCTTTTGTAGGGGGCAAACTCGCTGATTGGGAATCTTTGTCCTATCAATCCTTGGCTTTTGAAATCATGTCTTTGTATATCGATGACATAGACTCTGAAGCACTAAAAGAAATAATCACCCGCAGCTACGCCACTTTTGATCATAAAGCAGTGACACCCCTTAGACGACTTGAAGATATACATCTACTTGAACTATTTCATGGCCCCACTCTGGCATTCAAAGATGTTGCCTTGCAATTCTTAGGTAATGTTCTTGAGCACATTCTTAAGGAGCGCGGCACAACCGTCAACATATTGGGCGCCACCAGTGGTGATACCGGCAGCGCAGCTATTGCGGGCATTCGTGGTAAAGACAATATCAATATCTACATTATGTTCCCCGAAGGGAAAACTAGTCCCGCTCAAGAACTACAGATGACTTCCATATTAGATGACAATGTCCATAACATTGCCATTGAAGGTAGCTTTGATGATTGCCAACAACTGATGAAAGCAGTGTTTTCAGATTTGGAATTTAAGGAAAAATATAATCTCGCCGCAGTCAATTCAGTTAATTGGACAAGAGTGTTGGCACAAATTGTTTATTACTTTTCTGCTTACTATCAAATGGGCAGCCCCGACAAATTTGATGTATGCGTGCCCACGGGAAATTTTGGAAATGTATTTTCTGCTTATATAGCAAAAAAAATGGGGTTACCCATCCGTCGGCTCATTATTGCGACAAATGAAAACGATATACTGACGCAGTTTTTCAATACCGGCGTTTATCAAAGAGGTGATGTGAATTTCACACACAGCCCAGCGATGGATATACAAGTGGCCAGTAATTTTGAGCGTTATCTCTACTATAAGTATGACAAAGATTCCGAAAAATTAAGTGAATTTATTGATCAATTCCTGCAAACCGGTAAAGCGGAAATTGAGCTCAACACAAAACAATTTGATGATTCCATTGTTGCCGCTTCTGTGTCGAATAAAGAGACGATTGAGACGATCCGACGAATTAAGAAGGATCTTGATTATGTCGTTGATCCCCATACTGCCGTTGGACTTTGCATTGCCAATCGGAAAAAAGAGCCGGGCATCCCGATGTTGAGTCTATCAACAGCTCATCCGGCTAAGTTTGATGATGTCTTAGCGCTAGCTGATATCGAAGCCACACACCCGACTCTGGAAGCCCTGAAGGGTTTACCGACGAGAAAGCAGGTAATGGCTACGGATGTTGACGGGATTAAGTCTCTAATTGAATCCTAGCTCGGCGACCATTTCAAAAAAGCACCATAGAAGAATTCAATTACAACGATCGATTCTTTCTGTTAGCAATACTCTGATGCCGCCTTATACTGTTTTTTGAAACCAGCCACAGAAAGGACAGGTTAATGAGAGCATTATCGTGGATTTTTGTCAGTATACTCTGTATGCCTATAGGCATTCTGAGCGCCCAACCCCTAGGGCTTCCGCCACTCCCAGTACCTCCTGATAACCCCCAAACGCCTGAAAAAATTAAACTAGGAGATCGTTTGTTTAACGACAAGCGATTTAGTACAACGGGTGAAGTTGCTTGTGCAACTTGCCATGCGGCTGATGCAGCCATGACAGATTCTCCTTTGGTTACCTCTGAAGGCATAAATAAACTGACGGGAACGCGAAATGCACCAACCGTTATAAATGCTGCCTTCAACAAGACTCAGTTTTGGGATGGGCGCTCACCGAGCCTTGAAGATCAAGCGAGGCATCCCTTCCTTAATCCTATAGAAATGGGGTTAAGCAGTCATGATGCAATACTCAATGTCATAAATGATGACAGACAATACAAGCGTGAATTTAAAAAGGTCTTCGGTGTTAAGCCAGTTGACATCAACATTGACCATGTTACCAAAGCAATTGCTTCCTTTGAGCGAACCCAAATTTCAGGTGACTCACCATTTGATCAGTTCTATTTTGCCGGTGACGAGAACGCCTTGAGTGTATCCGCGAGGCGGGGTTTCGACATCTTCATAGCTGACGGTCGCTGTGTGTCGTGTCATACGATTGAACAAGATCATGCGATATTCACTGATCACAAATTTCACAATATTGGTGTAGGTATTAATGATATTGAAGAGGATGTGCCGGCCCTTGCAAGTGCATTCATGAGAGCTAAAAGTCAAGGCATTGATGTTGACATAGCCGTTCTCACAGATCCTAATGTGTCTCATCTAGGTCGGTTCGCGATTGATGAAGAGCTCAGTTCAATGGGTGGATTTAAAACACCTACCTTAAGAAATATTGCAGTAACAGCGCCCTATATGCATGACGGTAGCATAAAGACTTTGCGAGATGTAATCGTACACTACAACAATGGCGGTGTGTTGAATGAAGTGGATCCGATTAATGCATTTATAAGCGGGGGTATGCGACCACTCAATCTGAATGAGCAACAAATTGATGATTTGGTCGCCTTTCTAGAAGCGCTCACTAGCCCGAGTGTAGTTGTTGCCAGTAATGAAGGGGGTAAATAGCCATGACAAATAGACGAAATTTTATCAAGGCCGCAACCAGCGGTTTAATTGCAGGTGTGCTTCCTGTCAGTGTTGTAAAACTGGCCTTCGGTAGTAGTGATCAGGATGTAACCTTTGCTTATATTTCTGATTCCCATATTCAGCAGATTAAGGGGAATAAGTTTGTAAGAAACTGGGACCAAGGATTAAAGAAGGCCGTTGCAGAAGCGAATCTCTTAGATCCAAAACCTGACTTTGTAATCTTTGGTGGTGATCTAGCCCAATTGGGCAGCAAACCGGAGTTGGATCACGGTGCAGAACTCTTGTCGGCTCTTAATAGCAAGCCTTACATGGTGATGGGGGAGCACGATTACTATCTTGACCTCGGTGACTATTGGAGCGATTTGTTCGGGGATAAGTACTACAGCTTTGATGTAAAGGGTGTGCACTTTGTTGTCTTGAATAGTATTTTGACCTACGACGAGTGGACCTATGATAGGTGGGAGAGCGGTGAGCGCAGGATGAATGAAATGGCGGGTCTCGATAACCCAAACGGTTCACCCTTTATGGTGGGGGAGCGCCAGCGTAAATGGCTTGCCAAAGATCTAGCTAATGTAAGTCATGATACCCCCGTGGTTGTTTTTTCACATTCACCTATACAGAAGATATACAAAGGATGGAACTTTTGGACTGAAGACGCTGAGGAAGTACAGGCCATACTTGCACCCTTTAATAAGGTCAATGTCATGTATGGACATGTTCATCAAATACAGTACAACCAGATTGGTAACATCGCATTTAATTCAGTGATGGCAACAGCATGGCCATGGCCTTATCCAAGTTCTTATGCTCAAGCGGAATCACATATGCCGGTTATGACTGTCGAAATGAATCGAGCAGATCCTTTTAATGAAAGAGATGCAACGGGTTGGCAGTTAGTTGATGTGCACTCAGGTCGCGTAGATGTGAACTTTAACCTTTATGGAAATTCAAACAGGCGAGTAAAATTCAATGAGAAGAAAGGCCATCCAGAAGATGTTCAGCATTCGCCCCATGCTCGTACTGAAGCCCAAAAACATTACTAAGGAGAAGGGAATGAAATTAATAAAATCACTTACCGTCAGCCTGACTCTCATATTGGCCGGATTTGTTCATGCTGACGAATTTGATAAAGATGATTTGGACAGGTGGACCCAACAGTTCAATGATGTTGCTGCTGAAGGCAGAAGATTATGGACGAGCCCCGAGTTAGGCAGTAATGGTGTTACCTGTGCACAGTGTCACCCCAATAGCGCGAATACTCACATGGAAACCTATCCAAAGTTTCAAAAACAAATTGGCCGTGTTTCAATGATGTGGGAGATGATTAATTGGTGTATTCGTAATCCATTGGAAGGAATGCCACTCGACGCAGATGATCCTGAAATGATCGCTATTCACGCCTATCTTGCTAAAGAGAGAAGTGGTGTTGCAATTGCGCCAGGTAAACACTAAATAGTGTAAACTTTAGTCGTTAAACCCGAGATGCAATCTCTTTTATGGCTTCTTCTAACTGAGCAATCTTTGTAATGACTTGATCCGCTTGATGCCGGCCTGGCTTCTTTTTTCCTCTATCCATCCAGATAGCGTGTACACCTAAATCTTTGGCTGCATCGACATCTAACAGAGGGTCATCTCCGACATAAATCATTTCATGTGCTTGTAGTGATGTTTTTGATAGCGCGGTTGTAAATAGATGGTGTGAGGGTTTGGCGCCACCCACTTCCTCAGCAGAAAAAGAAAAATCAAATAGGTGTTTGAGTCCCAAGCGATTTATATCAGCATTGCCATTGCTTAGTGCGCACACTTGGAAATCCTTGGATAAATTAAGAAGCGTAGACTCTACACCTTCAAATAGATCAATTTGGTTTCGTGCAACAAGAAATACTTCTATTGCTTCGCGAGAAATAACATCGGCTTGTACAGGATTAATATCACTCTGAATGAGTGCCTTTTCAATTAATCTGCGACGGAATTCAGTTATTTGATGAATTAGATTCGGGGTTTCCAGCAGCATGGGTTTTCTGAATCGTCTCATTTCCCTAACAGAAAAATTAAGTTCGCTAACGTTGTCGCGCAACCATATTTCTAAGACGTCTTCCGCCCTAATGATGACAGGTAGTAGATCCCACAAAGTATCATCTAAATCAAAACCAATTAATTTGATCATAAATCTTCAGCAGGTGTTTTTCTTTGTGCGCGAGGATGAGCTTTATCGTAAACCTTTGTCAGATGTTGAAAGTCTAGATGAGTGTATATTTGCGTTGTTGAGATATCCGCATGCCCAAGTAATTCTTGAACAGCCCGAAGATCTTGGCTGGACTCGAGTATATGGCTGGCAAAAGAATGTCTCAACATGTGAGGGTGTAATTTCCCTGGTAATCCTTTACTGATAGCCCAACGATTAAGTCTGCTTTGTACTGATCGATTGCTTAAGCGCTTACCCCTTTCGCTAAGAAAAAGGGCATCGGTGTCGTGAATGAGTTTTTTTTTCGTCGGAAGCATCTCTCTGATTTTAAGCCAGGAAAGAATGGCATCGACTGCCATTGTACCGACCGGTACGATGCGTTCCTTACTTCCTTTGCCTAATACCCTGATGGTTTTGTCTTCAAAGTCCACGCTGTTAGTGTTGCATCCAACGAGTTCACTCAAGCGCAAACCTGATGAATAAAATAATTCGAGTATGGCGTGATCACGCAAGCCGTGCCATCCGGTTTCATGGCTATTAAGCAATTGAGAAACTTGGTCAGTGTCCAGTGTCTTGGGCAGTCTTTTTGTTGATTTGGGTGCACTAAGTTCAAGTGCGGGGTTAGTTTTTGCGATGCCTTCCCGTAACAAATAATTATAAAAAGAGCGAATAGCAGAAAGTTGTCTCTGGATACTTTTGCCAGAAATACCTTCTTGATGATTGCGTGCAATATGATGTCGCAGTTGGTGTCCAGCGAGATCTTGCCAATGATTTATGGATTCCTTTTCTAAAAATACCATTAGCTTGGCTAAGTCACGCCGGTATCCTGTAATTGTATTGATTGAAAGTCCACGCTCTTGATGGAGGTGTTCGAGAAAGGCGTCTCGATGAACTGAAAGCGCTGAATCTTCCATGGCCTTATTTAATCAAGACCGAGATTTTTTGGCAACATCGCAGATAATACATCAGCGATGAAAGTTAAAAATACGGTACCCATACCAGCCTGGAAATAAAGAGGATCCTCGCTACCAATGGCCAATAGGGCCAGTTTCTTTTTCTTTAGTGGTTTAGCGCCCAGACTAGAAAACCTAAGTGGCAAGATTGCTGCTGATTTTACCATTGAACTCTGATGCCGAAACAAGAAATCCTGTTCGCTTGGTCTGAGTACACCAAGCGTGGGTTGTTTGTTGTTCATCAATCCGCCGACATATTCTTTTGCCGCAGCTTTTGTCACAATGGTTGTAAAATGGTTAATTTGTTTTGGTGGGTCATCAAAAATAATTAGACTGTAGGCTTTAGACTTGAAGTCTCTTTTGAAGCTTTTCTCCAACGCTTCAAAAAAGTCAGCCTTGTTTTCTGTTGCAAGCAAGTTCAGAACGAGCTTTTGGCAATTTAGAAAAATGGCGTCATTGGCTTTGGCGGTATTCACAAAGGAATCAAGCTTTTTCTTATTGTTAAGATTTCTTTCTCGCAAAAGTGACACTTGTTTTTCTACCAGAGAAACTGCACCTCTTTTCTCGTGGGGTAGTTTCAACTTCATCAAAAGCTTTTGCCTGTCAGTGAAGAATTCTGGATTCTTCTCTAGATACTTTGCGACATCTCTCTCGTCTATTGATATCGCTTCTGTCTTTGCTTTTGCTTTCATTTTTATTAGCTCAGTTTACTTATATCGAAATAGAGTCGGTGACTTGCATTGGTTTCTAACGCTTATCTAGTGCCTTTAAATATGTAAGCGACCTTCATATACACGGCAAGCGGGTCCGTTCATCATAACGGGTGCTTCCTCCCCTTTCCATGCCACTTTCAGCTCTCCTCCTCGGAGCTGTACAGTGACGTCGTCGTCCAGCAAGCCTCGGAGTCGCCCCGCTGCAACTGCAGCGCAGGCCCCTGTACCACAGGCTTTGGTTTCACCAACGCCACGCTCGAAGACGCGTAATTTAATGTTGCCAGCATTGGTCACTTCAACAAAGCCAACATTTACGCCCTCGGGGAAGCACTTATGTTTTTCTATTGCAGATCCTAATTTAAATACAGGTGCTTTTTCTACATCTGCGACAAATATGACGGCATGGGGATTGCCTATGTTGACAGTGGTGAGTTCAACTTTTTCTATATCGCCTGTGATGCCCATTGGAACATCAATTTGATGACATATCTGGGCTTTGTCTGCATGAAAGGGAATGGCTTTGGGTTCGAACTTTGGGGCACCCATATTGACACTGATGCTACCGTCTGACTCAAGTTTACATTCAATGATGCCGGTATTGGTTTCGAGTTTTATTTTTGTTTTAGTTGTTAGGCCTCGATCACGAACGAAGCGTAAAAAACAGCGGGCACCGTTACCGCATTGTTCGGCTTCCATACCATCGCTGTTAAAGATGCGATATCGAAAATCGATTTCAGGATTACCTGGGGGTTCAACGATGAGTAGCTGATCAAATCCAATTCCCAAACGTCTGTCGGCCAGGGCGCGAATCTGTTCATCTCGCACGACAATATCCTGGCTAATTAGATCCAATAGGACGAAATCGTTTCCAAGACCGTGCATTTTAGTAAATCGAAGTAACATGGTGTTATTTCTCTGTCGGTCTATTTATCGTGCGTTGAATAGGAAAAAGCGCTAGGGAAAAGCGATTCCAAATTAAGTTGATCATCTATAGTTTCTCGTTTACGCACTTGGTGTACAGTATCACCTGAAACGATGAGTTCAACGGCTCGATTTCGACTATTGTAATTTGAGCTCATACTAAACCCATAAGCGCCGGATGAATGAATGGCAATATAGTCTCCCGCTGCAACCGTAAGCTCTCTATCGCGGGCTAGAAAATCACCGCTTTCGCAGATAGGCCCAACTAAGTTATAGCGTGCTGATTCGGCCGCAGCGGTTTTCACTACCGACACCGCTTGCCAGCTTTGATAAAGGGCCGGTCTGATCAAATCATTCATGCCCGCATCGAGAATCACAAAATTGTTTCCTTCGTTATTTTTTAGGTGCAAGACCTGGCTTAACAAAACCCCAGCATTGGCAACAATAAATCGACCTGGCTCAAAAATAAGTGTGTGCTTTCGATGTCCGAGTGACTGCTGAATGGCCCCTGCATATTCCTCAACATCGATTGTGGATTCGTCTTTGTATTGGACGCCAATGCCACCTCCGAGATCAATGTGTTCAAGTTTGATATTCACTTTCTCCAGTTCATCTACCATGTCTATGATGCGATGCATCGCTTCAATAAAAGGTTGGAGATCTGTTATCTGGGAGCCGATATGACAATCGATACCCTTGATGTCGATATTGGAAAGCGCTTCCGCCCGGATGTACATACTCATGGCAAGGTCTCGGGAAACGCCAAATTTATTTTCTTTAAGTCCTGTGGAGATATAAGGATGCGTTTTGGCATCTACATCGGGATTGACCCTGATTGAAATAGGCGCTTGGACGTTCATATCACTTGCGATACGGTTGATTTGATCCAACTCTGTTTCTGACTCAATGTTGAAGCAGGCAATGCCTAATTCGAGGGCCTTTCCTATTTCCCATTCGAGCTTGGCTACGCCAGAAAAAACGACTTTGCTCGGATCTCCGCCGGCTCGTACAACGCGTTCGAGTTCACCACCTGAAACGATATCGAAACCCGCTCCGAGATTGGCGAGAATGCTGAGAACACCCAAATTCGAATTCGCTTTTACTGCATAACAAACCAAATGTTTTTGTCCAGTAAAAGCCTCTGTATATTGAAGATAGGCTTCTTCAATAGCTGCTTTTGAATACACATAGGCCGGTGTGCCGAAGTCTTGCCCAATTTTTTCTAATGAAATTTGTTCAATATGCAGGATGCCATCTTGGCGCTCAAAATGACTCACTTAGACGCCTCGATGGTTTCTGTATTCTTTTCTTGAAGTGACTCTCGGCTATCCTTTACGACCCCCTTGTTTTCTGTCTCCAAAGATTCAGGTAAGAAGAGAGGGCCTTTTTGGCCGCAGGCAGTAAGCAGTGCCGCTAGGAGGATAAATAGTGAGGCGCGCATGGGGCTTAAACCAGTGATGAATAGTTAAGCAAGATAATACGCGAGAAAGTAATGCGCATCTATTTCTTTGTGGAGATCAACCAGCGGTTCAATTGAGTTTGACTGCTGAAATATTGATTCCCTGTATTTGAGCCTCAGTAGATTCGCTAATATACCAGGCGCTCGCATATTGTTTTGCTGTTTTGGCGTAGAGTTTTTGAATACCCAAAGTTCGGCTGACTTTTTGTTGTCCTACCAAGGCGTTCACTTCAAGTTTAAGACTCATGATGTCGAGGCTAGCTCGGTTAGTCACAACAATTAGAATTTGACCTTTAGGGCTTGGTCTGAGTTCGACTGAAATATAATGTGTCGGATGATCCTGTATATCCAGTTTTAAATAAGCAAGCTTTGCATAGTCTCCGAGTGGGCCTTGCGCTCCCATCGCCAATTGAAAAAAGCGTTTGGCGCTAGAGCGATCTCCCCCAGCTAGGGCCATTTCACCGAGATTTTTGTTAGCGCTCGCCGTCGGTAATAGGGCAATACTTCGTTCTAGGTCTTGTCGTGCCGCTTGATGTTTACCTTGTTGATTTCGCGCTAAGCCTCTTCCTAGGTAATATTCAAAACAGTTGTCATTGAGTGCCAAGGCAGAACTAAATGCCTGATCCGCTTTGCCATATTGTTTTGTTTGAAAATAAATACTGCCTCGCTCGCCATGAAATGAGGATTCTTGGGGTTCGAGTTGAATTGCCTTGTTAAGCGCTTTCAGGGCTGATTCGTACTCACCATCAGAGGCAAGGGTTCTAGCCTTATTAGCATACTCATAAGCTGGCTTAGTATTCAGCAAGTGAGTCATCTTTGAGCGATAGCGCTGTGCAAATAATTCTGTTGCTTTGGTGCTTTCTAAAGCAGCAATAGTGGCTTTGTTTGTATTGACCCGCTCCACTGAAGGTGGATGACTTGCAAAAAGTCCGCTTAGCCAATTGCTCTTTTTATTTGAAGACAGGCGGACGAAGGTTTCTTGCAATGATACTGCGGCCTCGGGATTGTAGCCTGCCTTATTCATATATTGGATACCATAATAGTCAGATTCCAATTCGGCGCTTCGGCCGTATTTTGTGCTAATGAGTTGAACGCCAAGTTGGGCTCCCCCGACAACGTAATTTGCGTACTCCTTATAGTCAGTGTGAGCTACAGCGATAGCGGTTGCGGCTAACAAACCCTGAGTAATCGTGTTGCGCTGCATGGACTGAGCGCTATGCTTTGCCGCCGCGTGAACTACTTCGTGGCTCAGGACCGCAGCCAATTCAGCTTCATTATTTAGTGCCAATAAGAGGCCGCGGTTTATAGCAATTTTACCTCCGGGTAAAGCCCAAGCATTAGGCGTGTCGTTATTGAGGACAATAAATTCCCAGGGCAAATCCACCGGGGCAAATTTTGCAATGGCTTGGCCAACTTCATTGACGTACTGGGTGATTTCGGGGTCGGCGAGATAAACGCCTCCTTGTGACTGTTGGGATGGTCCATATTGCAGCTCTCCTATTCGAATCTGTTCTGCTTCAGATATCCAAGACAGTTCATTTTTGCCTGTTACGGGGTTGACTGCGCAGGCAGACAAAATGATGAGGAGGGAGATAAGTGCCAGAGTGGTTTTCATGTTTGTCAGCGGCCTTTGAGTCGATGTGAAATTGAGAATGTAAAAGCGATATACTATGGCTAGTATCTGAATTATGACATTATTCAAGGTCAAAGTTTAAATTCGGGACTCAGTTTAGATTCATAGACCTTTTGTTTTAGAGAATTGATAGTGGAAGACGCAAAATTTATTGATGTGGTGGAAGAAATTTTCATGCAGCTTGAGGACGAGTTGGATGAATTCGATGAAGACATTGATATTGATACCAGTGGTGGTTTATTGACCGTGACATTCCCCGCAAATTCCACAATCGTCTTAAGCAAACAAATTGCACAGCATGAAATATGGATCGCTGCTGTGTCAGGGGGGTTCCATCTTAGTTTAAGGCAGAATGGATGGTTTTGCGAAACCACAGATGAAACACTAGGGGCGCTATTGAGTCGTGTGTTTACCGAACAACTTGGTCGTTCGGTGACTTTGCTATCATCAGCATGACCTAGGTCGTTTGTCTTGCCGCAAGCCTTTTCCGTGCTCGTGAAATTGCTTGCTTCACTTGATTGGGGCTTGTGCCTCCGAGGTGATCGCGGGCATTAACAGAGCCTTCTAAGGTTAAAACGTCAAAAACATTTTCTTCAATAAGTGGGCTAGCTTTCAACATTATAGCTAAATCTAGCTCTGAGAGATCCAGTTCTAGTTTGATTCCCTCTGCAACCAATTTGCCGACTACATCATGAGCATCTCGAAAAGGGAGACCCTTTTTGACTAGATAATCCGCCAAATCTGTTGCAGTTGCATAACCCTTTTTTGTCGCCGCCCTCATATTATCAGGCTTTGTGATGATGGCAGGAATCATATCTCCAAACGCAGTCAGACAGTCTTCTACGGTTTTTACGGTATCAAATAACGGTTCTTTATCTTCTTGGTTGTCCTTGTTGTAAGCCAGAGGCTGTCCTTTCATTAGGGTCAATAGGGTCGTTAGGCTGCCAAAAACTCTGGCAGATTTACCTCTGACTAATTCTGGCACATCTGGGTTCTTCTTCTGGGGCATGATCGAGGAGCCTGTACAAAATCTATCAGGCAGTTCGATAAATTCAAACTGCGAAGAAGACCATAGAATCATCTCCTCTGACCATCTTGATAAATGCATCATCAATATGCTGGCAAAAGAGGCAAATTCAATTGCGAAGTCTCGATCACTGACAGCATCCAACGAATTTTCAGCTATGCCATCGAAGCCCAGTAGATCAGCAGTGAGTTGTCGATTGATTGGGAAAGTTGTACCTGCAAGTGCTGCGGCACCAAGGGGCATGATGTTCACCCTTCTTCTGCAATCCATTAAGCGTTCATAATCTCTATCCAGCATGGCGTGCCATGCCATTACATGATGACCAAAAGTGATGGGTTGTGCGACTTGCAGGTGTGTCATCCCGGGTAAAATTGTATCGAGCTCTCGTTCGGCCAAATCAGTGATACCTGATTGAAGGCGGCTAAGTAGAATAGAAATTGAATCAATTTTATCGCGAAGGTATAAACGTATGTCAGTGGCAACTTGATCGTTTCTAGAGCGCCCTGTATGCAGTGTTTTGCCCACATCACCGATTTTGTCGGTCAACGTTTTTTCAATATTCATATGCACGTCTTCAAGACTGATTTGCCAATTGAAGTCCCCTGATAATATTTCTGCCTTGATTTCTTGAAGACCGGCTACCATCAAAGAGAGTTCGTTGTTACTGATAACACCTACGGATTCGAGCATAGTGGCATGAGCAATGGATCCCTGAATATCATAGGCGGCGAGTACATAGTCAAAATCTACCGATGCAGTAAACTTCTCGACAAATTCATTTGTCGCTTCAGTAAATCGACCATCCCATAGTTTCTTGGTTGATTTATCGTCTTTGGGTGCCATTTGATGTCTATTCCACTTTAAATTAATACAAGTCTATAATTTTAGAAACCGAAGTTGGATCACGAAATTTCGCATCATAGAGTGTGCACATCTTTTTGCGCCCAACAGCGGTTTCTAGGATAATGTCAGTTATCAAGTATATCAGTATTAGTGACGAGGAGAGCTATGACTCAGGATGACAAAATGGAAGCGGATTTCTTTTTGCCCAATCTCTGTCAGGTCCAGAGTATTTTGTTCCTCGTACTGGTAGCTGAACTATTGGTTATCGTGCTCGTTCTGGCCAATTCTAATCTAGTGAATTTTTCTTGGGTGGACCTTGGCTTAAGCTCCTTGTTTGTCCAGTGGATCGTTCTTGCCTCAGCGGGTGTTCTGTGTAATTTCCGTCCCATGTTGATGAGGATGTCTATACCCGTTGCAACTTTGCTTGCCTACACTATTATCCTTTCTCTCACGTTGCTAATTAGCCTCATTGGCCAATGGTTTACGCTAGAAGAGCAGAGCATCAATATCGATTTCTTCGGCACAATAGCGCGGAATCTTGTTATTGCGGCGGTGATGACCGGAATCGCGTTTCGCTATTTCTTTCTGCAGCATCAATTGCGGCAGCAAGAAAAGGCAGAGTTGAATTCTCGAATTCAAGCTCTGCAGTCGAGAATTCGTCCTCATTTTCTGTTTAATTCAATGAATATTATCGCGAGCTTAATCAGTGTCGATCCTGAAACTGCTGAAGAAGTCGTCGAAGATTTATCCGTACTCTTTCGTGCTTCGTTGAATGATTCTAGCAATGATCCCGTTAGCCTTACGGAGGAGCTGGATCTCTGTCGCAAATATGCGCACATTGAAGGGCTCAGATTGGATGATAGATTGAGTATTGATTGGCAGATAGATGTCGACGCTAATCGTATCCGCATTCCGATGCTGACTTTGCAGCCCCTTTTAGAAAACGCCATCTACCACGGGATACAACCCTTACCTGAAGGTGGAACCGTACTCTTTCATGCTTATGAGAAAGCCAATAAGTTGATTGTAGAAATTACCAATCCAGTTTCTCCTAAACAACTTTCTCGTCACAATGCTCATGTACATGGCAATCAAATGGCTTTAGACAATATTCGTCGTCGACTTGATGCCATTTATGGATCTAGCGCATCCCTTATAGCCGAATCTTCAGAAACTATCTTTAAAATAACTATCAGCTATCCTTTAAGAGAAGAGTTTTAGGTGTCGGATCCCCCCGGTCAAACGAGAACTAAAACACGCTTTCTGGCGTACAAACTGCTAATTCAGACAACTTTTGTTTCATTTTTGTGCGCTCTGTCGCAGTTTTAAAGCGAGAAACGAGTAAATTACAGTCACAAGCAGGAACAGATCTAATATCAATAGCGAGGTAAGAACCATGAAGGTGCTGGTAGTCGATGATGAAAAATTAGCCCGCGAACGACTTGTTCGCATGGTGAGTACCCTTGATGCTTATGAAGTTGTTGCTGAAGCTAAGTCTGGTGATGAGGCTATCCGTAAAACGATTGAATTCGAACCCGATATTGTTTTGCTTGATATTCGTATGCCGGGCATCGATGGTTTAGAAGCGGGTAATCAATTATCAGAGCTACCGAGCCCACCAGCCGTTGTTTTTTGTACAGCATTTGGAGAGCATGCCATTGAAGCTTTTGATGTAAATGCTGCAGGATATTTGCTGAAGCCAGTTCGTCGCGATGCCTTGGTTGACACACTTTCTAAAATAGGCCGTGTCAATAAGGTACAGGTAAGAAGCATTGGCGGAGATGAAGTAGAGAGCCCAAGAACGAGAACACATATTAGCGCTAAAACCCGTCGGGGGATTGAACTTATCCCCCTCGCAGAAGTAAGGTTTTTTCAGGCTGATCACAAATATGTAACTGTTCGCCATGAGAGCGGTGAAGTGTTAATCGATGATACTTTAAGGGATTTAGAGGATGAGTTCGGGGACAAACTTGTCAGAATCCATCGAAATGCACTTGTGGTGATGGCGCAGATTGAAGGGTTGGAGCGAGATTCCGCTGGACATTACCGAGTCAGAATGCGAGGTGTAGATGACAGGCTTGATGTCAGTCGACGTCATGTTTCTGGATTACGACGACTTGTACAAACCCTATAGGAATTGAAAATACCCATGGCTAACTAA
Source organism: Pseudomonadales bacterium (assembly GCA_016763855.1). GTDB lineage: Bacteria > Pseudomonadota > Gammaproteobacteria > Pseudomonadales > Azotimanducaceae > JAHRVQ01. Next base: position 49,471 of record JAESSY010000036.1, on the reverse strand, counting down.
GATGGGTCACACCGAAAGTGAAAAGGCGGCTATAATGCCGCCTTTTTAATGTCCGATGTTAATGCTTGGTAAATGAGATGACTAAATGCATAAGACTAGCCACGAGAGAAAGTGTTTTAGCCATGTGGCAGGCGAACTATGTTAAAGCAGCGCTAGAACGAGCGCATACAGGTTTGGAAGTCGAGATTGTGGGTATGACGACCGCTGGAGACCGGGATAAGCAATCTCCGCTTAGTCAGATGGGCGGCAAAGGTGTCTTCATAAAGGAATTGGAAATTGCGCTCTTCGAGGGCAGAGCTGATATTGCCGTTCACTCTATGAAAGATGTGCCCTCCGTTATACCCGATGGATTACAGCTTAGTGCCATTTGCGAGCGAGAAGATCCACGGGACGCATTTGTCAGTGCACATTACACCTCTCTTATGTCATTGCCTGCTGGGGCAAAAATTGGTTCTTCTAGCTTACGGCGACGATTGCAATTGCAGCTTGTCAGGCCAGATCTCGTTTATGAAGAGTTACGGGGTAATGTGGGAACACGATTATCAAAACTTGATGCTGGCGAATACGATGCCATTATCCTGGCAACAGCGGGCTTAATCCGACTTGAACTCAGCCATCGGGTATCGGAAAAAATTGATCCATCACTGTGCATACCCTCCGCTGGGCAAGGGGCAGTCGGAATTGAATCTCGAATTGATGATGAAGAAGTGAATTCACTTCTTGCTGCGGTAAATCATCAAGATACTTACGACCGAGTCATTTGCGAGAGAACAATCTCATCGGGGCTAGGTGCGGATTGCAGTTTACCCATTGCAGCATTTGCGCGCTTGATCGGAGATGAAATAGAATTGAGCACTTATGTGAGTGATCGAGAAGGACGTGAGCACATTCGAATAATTAAGCAAGGTTCGCGACAAGAGGGCATCTCTCTTGCCAAAGGCGTTGTTGAAGTGCTTTTAGCTAAGGGAGCTGCAAAAATGATAGGAGAACAAGTTTAGTCATGACCTATCAGGTCATCCTGACTCGACTCTTTGAACAGAATGCTGACTTTCAGTCTCAGCTAAATTTACCCGATGTTAATGTAGTTAGTAAGCCTTTGCTAACCTATTGCCCTATTAGTATAGAAGGTACAGCAGCGCAGCGCGTCATTGATCTTAATTTGTATGATGCGCTAATCTTCATCAGTCAGAATGCAGTTCGCTATGGATTACCGCACCTACAATCTTACTGGCCCCAATGGCCTCATTCACTATTGTGGTTTGCAGTAGGGCCGGCAACTCGACGCTTGATGGAAACTGAGGATATTAAGGTATATTCACCTAAACTTGCCTCCTCAGAAGGCTTGCTGGAGTTGTCTGAACTACGGGATGCCCAGATTCAAAAAGTGCTCATTGTTCGAGGGCTTGGGGGTCGTGAAACGCTTAGGGAAGGATTGGTTGCCCGAGGCGTCAAGGTCGATTATCTGGAGGTGTACCAAAGAAAGGGGCGTGTTTATGATGGAAATTTTAATGGTAGGCATCCTGGCAAATTTATTACGCTGATATACAGTGGAGAGGCCTTATCCCGATTACGACAGTTAGTGGGTGAGACCGTGGGTCGCTATCGATTAATAGTCCCATCAAAACGATTACAAACAATGGCTTTTGATAAGGGTTTTGATAAAGTTGAACTAGCGGGCAGTCAAAATGATTCAGCCATGCTAGCGGTACTAAGAAAATGCCTTGCAAGGTACAAAGAGTAATAAATTTATGAGTGAGACCTCGAAGGAAGAAAGATTAGAAGCGGCCTTGGATCTGATGGAAAAAGATCAGGAATCACCCATACCGGCAAAAACATCATCTTCTATATGGAGCTTGTTGGGCGTCAGCTTTTCTCTCATTGCTATAGGTCTCGCGAGTTATGCTGCGTTTATAGCATTTGAATTAAAGCAATCTGCTTCCCTATCCAGCCCGCAACATCCAGAGACTATTGAAAATCTTTTGAGCTTGGGATCAGCTATCAAAAGTATTGAGGCACAAAGCAAAAGTATGCTGACTCAGGAAAAACTGGATTTATCTATTACCCAGCAAGAAGCCTCTCTCTCTTTGGCGAAGAAAGAAATAGAAACAATGGTCGTTGGCTTGAAGCAGTCAATAGGAACCACTAGTGAAGATTGGTTATTGGCAGAAGCTGAATATCTAATTCGGCTCGCAAATCAACATGTGAAGATGGAACAAGATGCTGCGGGTGCCTTGACTCTACTTATAGCTGCAGATGAGATCATTCAGGATGCGCAAGGTATCGTTGCCTATGATTTGAGAAAAAGTCTTGCTGAAGATATGGCGGCACTGAAATCCGTTGGTCAGTTAGATACAGACGGTGTCTTTGTTCAACTTGGTGCGTTAGTGAATCAGGTCAGCAAATTGGAGCAAAAGAAACTAAAGTTTGAAAACCTGACTCCAGACATGCATGAAGCAGAGGGTGAAACTCTGGCTTTTTTTCGCGCCATAGGGACGAAACTAGCTAGTCTCGTGGATTATAGGAGAGACGGTGAACTTGTCACTCCCATCCTACCGCCTCAGGAAGATTACTACTTGCGCCAGAATTTGGTGATGAAATTACAACATGCCCAACTTGCCCTATTAAGGCAAAACCAACAAATATTCGATTCAAGTCTTTCGGACAGCATTGTGTGGGTTAATCAATATTTTGACTTGCAGCACAATGTTAGCATCGCGATGCTAACGACGCTGAATTCCCTGCAAGATGTTCAGGTGGAAGTACCAATGCCAGAAATATCAGGCTCCTTAAAGGAAATGCGAAAGCTAATGGCAGGATTTTCGGCTGAAGTAGTGAGTTCGGAAAAATGAAAAGAACTCTCTTCTATTTTCTTATCGTTATCGTAATTGCTGGTTGGGTAGGAACGCTTATCGCTCGTGACGCTGGATATGTGCTTGTTTCCTACGGTGGAGCGACGTTGCAAACAAGTTTGTGGGTCATGGTGGGTATGCTGACGGTATTAGGGCTTGGGACGTTCTATAGCGTTAAGTTGGCTCAGTTTCTCGGTGGCGCAAATAAAAAATTAGAACGATGGGGCGATAATAAAAAACGCAATAAATCCCTTGAGCTAAGCTCAAAAGGTTTGGTCTTTTTTCAAGAAGGGAATTTTGAACGAGCTGAAAAATACTTGGTCAGCGGAGCGAAACAAGGCGAATATCCTGCCTATAACTACATTGCTGCGGCGAAGGCGGTTGATAGATTAGGTAAGTCTGCGAAAAGAGAAAATTATCTCCGGGAAGCTTTAGTAGTGAATCCTCAGGCGACGCAAGCGATTTCAGTAGCCTCTGCAGAAATGGCGGCGGAACGTGGGGATTGGAAAAAATGCCTCGAGCATCTTAAATCTAGTGGAAAAAATGATTTGACTACCGATCTTAAGAAGCGCGCGCTAATTGCTTTAGAGGATTGGAATGGGTTAGCGGAAATTATGCCTCATGTCAGAAAGGCCCCGTCAGAATCAAAAGCAGAAACGGATGCACTGGAAAAGACCATTGTGATACAACAACTGTCTCGTAGTGAGCTAAGTGATGAGGCTCGTGTAAAAATATTTAAAAAAGCTCCGGCTGCTATTCGCGATGATGACGATGTTTTAAAGATTCTCTGTTCAACCCTAGAAAATGAAAAAGAAGCTGAGTCCATAGTCCGGAGTGCAATCAAATCATCTTGGCGACCTGCATTGGTTGAAATTTATGCCAAGCTGGGTATGGAGACTTTAAAGCGGCGTATCAAGACTGCAGAAAAGTGGGAGACTCGTCATGGGAATGATGCAACTTTGTCTTATTGTCTAGGTCAATTATATGAATTGTCCGGGAATCGAGATAAGGCAAAATTGAAGTATGAGCGTAGTATTGAGCTTGGCGAAAACAAAACTGCTAGTCTGAACTTGGCTAATTTATTAGCTTTCGATGGTGATTTTGAAAAGAGTAATGAATATTTTCGATCCGGTTCCTGATCCCCTTACTGAGTTTTTAGGACCGACCTTGGTGCTAGAGCGAACATGTCGGAATATATATTGTTTATGGGCAAACCTATTTCTACAAACAGATCCGTAGTGGCGTATACCATTCCAGGTCCGCCACTGATGTAAACGCTGAACTTGTCCATACTGACCTTACGATATTTGGATCCAGGCGTTACAAATAAATCATCTAGTGCGACTTTGCCAACTAAGCCTGTGCGTCCTGTCCACGAAGGTGATAGCGTGGGTTCGCTAATAACCGGTGCGAAAAAGAAATTGCTATTGGTTTTGCTCCAGGCCTCGCAAGTTGATCTTAGGTAGATATCTTCTTCTTTAAGGACACCCCAATATAAAAATATTTCATGGGTAAATCCTACCTCATGCAAATGTTCAACTATGCTTTTCATCTGTGTTACACCAGTGCTGGCTGCAATCAGAAGTAGTGGTCCCGTGGGTAGTGTGTCTACGAAGCATTCACCGAGGGGTAATTGGATATCGACGACGCGTTCCGTATCTAATAGGTTTTCAATGAGGTCTGAGTCTTCTGAGTCTCCAGTTGGACGAATGTGTAGCTCAATTAGATTATCATCCTTGGGTTTCGACGCGATTGAAAATGGGCAGCGGCGATCGGGCAGGACAATTTCTAGATACTGTCCTGCATGAAACTCAATATGATGAGGTGTTCTCAGAATAACCCGCCTAGTATCCTGATTGAGATAATCAATTGACTCAATTTCACATCGTATTGTCATGAAATAGTTGAGGGTTTACTTAGTTCGCTTCATAGATGCAAAGAATTCTTCATTTGTCTTGGTTTTCTTCATCCTCTCTAACAAAAATTCAATGGCAGTAAGATCGTCCATTTCATGAAGAATCTTTCGAAGTATCCAGGCTTTTTGTAGATCCTCTTCAGACATGAGTAGATCTTCTCGTCTAGTACCAGAGCGACGAATATTGATAGCTGGATAAACGCGCTTCTCTGCGATTTTTCTTTCGAGATGAAGTTCCTGATTACCTGTTCCTTTAAATTCTTCGTAAATAACCTCGTCCATTTTTGAACCGGTATCGACAAGACAGGTTGCAATGATGGTTAAGCTTCCGCCTTCTTCGATATTTCGGGCTGCACCGAAGAAACGCTTTGGTCTTTCTAGCGCGTGGGCGTCCACACCACCGGTTAATACTTTACCGGAAGCAGGGATGACCGTGTTGTAAGCTCTGGCAAGTCTGGTGATTGAATCGAGTAGGATGACGACATCTCTTTTGTGTTCAACCAATCGTTTTGCTTTCTCAATGACCATTTCACTGACTTGTACATGTCTAGAAGGTGGTTCGTCAAAGGTACTGGCAACGACTTCCCCAATAACAGAACGTTGCATCTCGGTTACTTCTTCAGGTCTTTCGTCGATTAATAAGACGATTAAATGACATTCTGGATTGTTCCGCGCGATTGCCTGGGCGATACTCTGAAGTATTAAGGTTTTACCTGCTTTAGGTGGCGATACAATTAAACCCCGTTGTCCTTTGCCAATCGGGGAGGTGAGGTCAATGATTCTTGATGTTAGATCTTGCGTGCTGCCATTACCCGCTTCAAGTATTAAAGGCTCGTCTGGAAAGAGTGGTGTGAGGTTTTCAAATAGGATTTTGTTTTTGGATTCGCTTGGATCTGTAAAATTAATCTTGTCAACTTTGAGTAAGGCGAAATATCTTTCGCTGTCTTTCGGGGGTCGAATTTTTCCTGAAACACTATCGCCTGTTCTTAAGTTAAAACGCCTAATCTGGCTAGGCGAAACATAAATATCGTCTGGTCCGGCAAGATAGGAGCTGTCCGCGGATCTTAGAAAACCAAAACCATCTTGGAGAATTTCAAGTGTACCGTCTCCGAAGATCGCTTCCCCACCTTTAGCATGCTTTCGGAGTACGCTTGCGATAATTTCTTGTTTACGAGAACGGCCGAGATTGTCCATACCCATTTCGTGGGCGATTTCCAACAGTTCGGGGATAGGTTTTGCTTTAAGGTCAGTTAAATTCATAATTATTTGGTCTTAAGTTAAGGAATGGCGCTAGTGCGCAAAGATTAGTTTGAATTGGATCTAGAAGAGGATCTTTGAAGTATTATTTATATGCTCAAAAACTATTTTAGATTTAGTAAAATTCGAAAGAAATTTGTCCAGGTCAAAACCTAGGTCTTAACAGGCTTCGATGCAAACCCCTACAATTGACAACAGCATTAGTGCTGCTTTGAAGGCTCAGGAAGGGTTTTCTGTGAAATTTCTTTCTTCGAATCGAGGCTCTTGACTACCCATGATCATCTTGATTAGTCGTTTACTTAGGATGTGGAGCCTTGAATAAGGTATATATCTCGTTTTTTGATGCGCTTGTCAAGTATAAATTGGTAAAAAAGCAAAGCACTTGCGCACTATACCTTGCTTAAATACATCCCTGATTAGATATTTGAGTCCAGAAAGGCGGTTAACTGAGACTTTGAAAGTGCGCCTACTTTGGTTGCCTCAACTTCACCGTCTTTAAATAGCATCAGTGTGGGTATGCCACGAATACCATATTTTGGTGGTGTTGCTTCGTTTGCATCGATATCCAGCTTACATACTTTCATTTTGCCGTCATATTCAGATGCGATTTCTTCGAGGATGGGGGCTATGACCTTGCAAGGTCCACACCATTCTGCCCAATAATCGACTAATACGGGTACATCGGAATTGAGAACGTCGGCTTCAAAATTGGCGTCTGTTACATGGCTAATCTCAGACATGGATAATTTGCTCCTTCTTTTTGTTAAATAGTTTGCGGTTGTAGAATTTAGACCGCTATCCTAACTCGCCAATTTCAGGATGTGAATTGAAATTGATAATTTCTGACTAAAGCCTTATAAAGATCAAGCTTAGCATTTTATTCTCGTTGTTCTAATGGCCTCTCCCTAATGACTCATTCTTTAAACGATCCGTTCTTTAATTGAATAGCGACTGTTTTCGCGAAGTAGGTCAATATGCCATCGGCCCCAGCGCGTTTCATGGCGAGCAAAGATTCATGAATGACTTTTTCATCCAACCAACCATTGTTAATAGCGGCCATTAGCATCGCATATTCGCCACTGACCTGATAAACCATAGTTGGCACCTTAAATTCATTCTTTACTCTGCTCAGAATATCAAGATAAGGCATGCCGGGTTTCACCATAACCATGTCCGCCCCTTCTTCGAGATCAAGGGCAACTTCATGTAGGGCTTCGTCGCTATTCGCTGGATCCATTTGATAGGTATTTTTATTGCCAGATCCAAGATTAGAGGAAGAACCTACTGCGTCTCTGAATGGACCATAAAATGCAGAGGCATATTTAGCGGAATAAGCAAGAATGCGTGTATTTGTAAACCCGGCGATTTCGAGTGCCTGACGAATGGCGCCAATTCGGCCATCCATCATGTCTGATGGCGCAACAACATCAACCCCTGCTTCTGCTTGCACGAGCACTTGTTTAACTAAGACATCTACGGACAGGTCGTTACAAACATAACCACTAGCATCCAATAGTCCGTCCTGACCATGGCTGGTGTAGGGATCCAAGGCTACGTCCGTCATTACCCCAAGCTCAGGAACCGCTTCTTTGATGGCTCGAACTGCGACAGGTGCAAGGCCCTTGGGATTAAAGCTTTCTTCTCCCCCCTCTGTTTTCTTCTCAGCTGGTACGATGGGGAAAATCGCAATCATGGGAATGCCAAGTTCATATATTTCCTTGGCCTCTTTAACAAGTAAATCGACAGTTAAGCGCTTGACTCCTGGCATACTGGGAATGTCTTGTGTTCGATTTTCGCCCTCGATGACGAAAACTGGGTAAATTAAATCTTTGACCGTCAGAGAATTTTCGCGCATCAAATGCCTTGAAAATGCATCGCGTCGCATACGCCGCATCCGAGTTGTAGGAAATTGCCTGCTCATATGTTCGATACCAATTTGGAAATCAAAACAGTATACCAATATGCAGCATGAACCACAGAAGTACCCATCTGTGTTTGCGTTCCCAAGGGAAATAGATCTTAATCTGGGGAGCCCTAAATAGAGAAATGAAAGTGTTTCTTTGGGGCTTGAGAGATCAATTTTAAAAGGAGAGATTAGACCTTGGCTCAACTGCGATATACACAAGAAGAACTGGAAGCTGAAACAGAAGGCTTGCAGCCTCACATTGAGTGCGGCTTAACGCTGCATGGTGGTTTTGACAATGAAGGTCAATATGTCTCTCCTAGGACGCGAAATTGATGGAGGGCAGTGAACGCCTGGGAAAACCGTCTAAAGGATGCAGGTATTGAAATTGTCAGTGCGACAACAGCTCTCCTGGTAGAACCTAACTTTCCCAACGTAAAGCAACAGGTCTTTCTCTTAAAAAATGGTATAGAGCAGCCTTTGTGGGACTCGCTCACTATTACTGGCATTGTTGAGGGCAGAGGCCGTGCCTTGGCGAATCTCGAGGCGCCAGATTTTCAAGAAATCATTGTCGAAGATATTAGTGATACCTCACTTGGCCATATGAACAAGGGTTTGCTGAGGGCTCATGGCTGGGATGAAGGAGGCAGAGAAGACTCTGATCAGGGCGGTCACGATACGATGTGGTATGCGGTACGAGATCTCATCTTCGGTAAGGATAAGTATCCAATTCCGACACCCCCAGACAGTATTGGTCGTGAAAAAGACGAGCGGGAAATGACATGCTTGGCTCCGGAATATGAAGGATTACTGTCCTTGCTGATGAACGTTTTGATGATAGAGGTTAGAGCTGAAAAAGCATTTCACCATTATGAAGAAGTCATCGGTGACGCTAGTTTATTCGAAGACGCGAAAGAAAATGCTGCCTTAGCGGTGATCCTTGTTAATAGGATACGAGCAGACGAGGCCATTCATGTCGCTTGGTTACGATGCGCCATTTCAGAATTCGGCGCGAGTACGATTAAAACAAAAAGTGGCTCGGTGAAGGGTTGGGATATCATCGGCCCTGTATGGGAGAAAATGGTCCATTGGCATTCAATCGAAATGCATGAAGTAAACAGAGAAGGCAATCGTTCAGGCCTCGAAGATAAAATGCTTAAAGCCCCTAATGGCGCTGAGTTATTAAATGAATTTGGAAAACTAGGAGGCTTTGATGATAGCTGACACGCCATCACCCCCTTACTATACTGTCATCTTCACCTCACAGAAGTCAGATGATGACTCAGGCTATGATGAAATGGCGAAAAAAATGGTTGCACTTGCAATGGAGCAACCTGGATTTTTAGGTGTTGAGTCTGCTAGTGGTGAATCGAGTATCACTGTTTCATATTGGGCAGACCTAGAATCGATAAAGGCATGGAAGGCAAACGCTGCCACCGCGAAGCACAAGACAATGGAAAGAATCGTTGGTATACCCGTTACAAAACTAGGGTTGCTAAAGTAGAGCGGGACTATGGTGTCTAGTCAGATATTACTGAACGACGCGATCTGAAAGAGCCTAATCGCTTTGTAACTTTTTCCGGGCTGAATATAGTAGTAAGACAGAATAGAGATTGTGAAAGCCCATTAACAATTTAAATCCCATACCAATCTCTCCGTTCGCTTCTTGTACAATCACGGCAGAACCAAAAAATAAACAGGTACTATCGTCTTTTTTGCTAAGCATAAGCCAGGATCGCGTTTTACCTTGGAAATCGCAAAGTAATATCTGATCTTCTTCTCTGGTTTCAACCGTCCATGCGGAGAAGTTGTCTGTTGATGCTGCCGCTAAATTTAATAGGTCTACATCACTTGAAGGTTTACCAATAAGTTTCAGCATCAGTCTTTCAAGTTTAAAGAGAGGAGTACCGTAAAAGGCAGTAATGAACTCTGCAAGGCTGACAGGTTTTTCGATATTACAGCTGTAACAATCGGTATGTGAGCCATCTTTTGTATAGCGTGCAAGCAAAGCATGATCAGGTAACTTGGTTTGTGTAATACCTAACATGATTCGATTCCTGAAGTTTGATGTCTGATTTGCACCATTAGTAAATTGTCTCTTTCATATAATCCGGATAATTTTTGTCATAGCTTCGAGCATCAAAATCTATGTTCTTGGCTTTGGCAAATGCACCTGCCATTTCGCCTGCTGTGGGCAAGCTGTTTTTATCAATGTGATTTTCTGATTTCCATAATTGTGATCTGGCTAGTGCCTTTTGGCATTGAAAAAAGACTGCAGTCACATCAATCGAAAGTACGCTTGAGGCGGGTTTGCCTTTGATAGAAAATGATTCACAAAGCTCGGGGTCAATGAGTATCTTTGCCTTGCCGCGGAGTCTAATGGTTTCTCCTATTCCCGGAATGAGAAAGATGATACCAACCTCCGGGTTCACAATAATATTACGCAGTGAATCTATCCTGTTATTACCGCGTCTATCAGGAATCTGAATGCACTTCTTATTCAGTACACTGACAAATCCAGGTGGATCACCCCGGGGTGAACAATCAATGCCTTTGTCTCCGATAGTCGCGAGGATCAAGAAAGAAGATTGCTTGATAAATGATTGATAGTGATCACTGATATGATCAATTTCTTTCCACAATGCTCTATCCATGGGTTGACCATATACCGCTTCCAATTCAGCAATACTTGTTAAAGCTTTCACTTTTTGCTGCGCTTGTAAGTAGAAAAGGCGTGGGTAAGACCCTGACTGAAAGCGCCTAGCTTGACACTGGCATGGTGCTCGTTCTTGCGTACTTCAAATTTGTAATTGAATTTTGAGTAAGGTCTGTCTTTGATAATGTTGTTAAATGCTATCGTTTCATTTGTAAAGTTGTCTATCTGATCGTGACTTCCTACTGTCATATAAAGGTTTGTATTAAGTGTAGGTGAATCATTTTTTGCAAAAAATATCGACTCTCTCTGGAAAAGCCACCGATGGTTGTAACTGACAGCGGGTGATATTGCGATATGCCCTTGAAACAAAGTGGGTTTTTTAAAAAGCGTGAACAAGGTAAACAGGCCGCCATGGGAAGATCCGGCCAGCACTCTAAAACTCTCATCGACGCGATACTGGTTTTCGATAAAAGGAATTATATCTTCGTTGATGAATTGGAGAAAGGCACTAGCATCGCCTGACTTGGGAAGACTTGTGGTTAGTGTAGGCGTGTAGTCTGAATTTCTTAACAGATTAGGGTCGGCGCTGAGGTCAGCATATCCAATACCGATAATGATCATAGCTGGGATGACGCCATCATAGACCAATCCGCTCTGTGATCCTGCGACCACCGGGAAATCCCACCAAGGATCAAGTAAATAGAGAACGGGAAAGTCGACCTTTTTGTCTACTTCATAAGACCTAGGTAAATGTACGTAGAGTAGATAATCTTTGTTGATGGTGTTTGGGGTCGAGAGGGGGTGCATATGGGTGTTTGGCATCACATAGGCGGGGGCAGCCACCACCTTGTTCCCAAGAACGAACAATAGGATTAAAAGCATGGATTTTGAGTTCTTCATTAGCGACCTCGCGCTAGGGTAAGTGCTCAGTCTACCACCTATATTAATTTTGTAGAATTGCTCGGCCCTCGTTGAGGGTATTCGACGTGGTGATTTGATATAGTCAAAGAAATCTAACTACCGAAGATAAGAGGAAGATATCATGCCAAAGGCAGCATCTAGATCACTTACTATTATTTTGTCCAGTTTACTTTTTGCTGTTTCCGCGCAAGCTAGTAACGATTCGAATAACAACCAAGTTGAAAAGGGCGCGTTGATAATACAGGCTGACTTTTCCGGTTTGGTGATGACAGGCGTCGCATATTCCGTAGACAAGAATTTGAGTATATTTAATCTTCGCCCCCTTATTCCTTTATATGACATCAAAGCGGCAAGTCAAAGCTTGGCCTACAACGCGCAAACTTGGCCTGCCGGCACAGTGTTTGTGTCAGTGGTTGATCCAGGCGTGGGTACTGATCGAAAATCTGTAGTACTAAAAACGAAGAATGGTTTATATTTTGTCAGCCCAGACAATGGATCTTTGTCTGACCCTGTAAAGGAGTATGGTATTGATGCTCTTCGTGAAATCGATGAGAAAGTAAACCGAATATCTGGTAGTGAACGCTACCATACATTCCATGGCCGGGATGTCTATTCCTACGTCGGTGCGAGATTAGCGGCAGGCGTGATTAGTTTTGAAGAAGTGGGCCCTTTGATGGCACCTGAAGTTGTCCATTTGGATGTACTAAGTAGCGGGCTCGTGGATGGTGTTTTACGTGGTTTTGTTTCCGGGGGTACTGGTAGGTTAGGCAATATTACTTTCAGCATTGATCAGCATTTGTTTGATGAAGGTAAGCCTGTCTATGGTGAGCAATACGATGTAGTGATTAGACAGAGTGCTGAAATAGCCTTCGAGCAAACTGTGCCTTACTCAAGATCCTTTGCTGATGTGCCTCTGGGAGAAGTACTTTTGTTTATTGATTCGAGCGGAAACTTGAGTCTTGCTGTTAATCAAGGAAATTTCGCCAAGAAATTTAGTGTTAGTTCCGGAAAGGAATGGATGGTTGAATTGAGAAAGCAGGGTGCTCGATAAGCGAACTTTTACATCTTACCAAGCGCTAACCGTACTGTTTAATGCGAAGCTCAACAGTATTTCCTTCGGGGTCCTTAATATAAATGGAATTACCCATACCCTCAGCACCGTAGCGAGGGGAGAATTTACCCGTTTTAATTTGGTGGTTGTTTAAATGCTCAGTAATGGATTCTTCAGTTGTGGGTGTCAATTGAAGACAAAAGTGATCGAGGTTATTTTCACCAGAACTTGGAGGCCCTCCGCCCATTTCTCCAAGTTGACTATCTACGGTGACTAGATCAATCAATGCTGCACCGGCACGTAACTGAGTTAATCCAATTTCTGGTGACGTCTCCCTCTCGATTTTGCAACCCAGTATTTCACTGTAAAAATGAAGCGTCTCTGACAATTTTGTTGTTCTCAAGACAATGTGATCAATACCTGCGATCTTAAGCACGGAGAAATCCCTTCTGAATATTGGCGTTGATCTTACACCTAATAGCCGAGTAGATGTCTGGATAGCTTTTATTTTTGAAGCGCTTTTGTTTTTCATCAAGTGCCAGATCTGCGACAATCTCATTAATACACTATAGGTAAACCCACAGTGAAATTGTCCACCTCCTTAAGCAGAAAGCTTGGCATAAAATACCCTATATTTGGTTTTGCGCACTCCGTCGAAGTCGTAGCAGCGATCACGCTAGCCTGTGGTTATGGCGTTTATGGTGCGACCCGGCGTTTCCCCCATGAGATTGTTACTGAGTTAGCTGAAATAAAAGAACGCGTAGGTGATTTACCTTTTGGCGTTGATTTGGTTCTGCCGCCAGGTATGCCAACCCATAATAGTCGTGAGGCAATTGAAGCAGAAATACCCGCAGAACATAAAGATTTTGTTGAAGGTTTGATTAGTAAATACCAAGTCCCTAAAGCCAGTGGTCCGGGCATGCGAACACGATTTATTCGTTCAGCCGAAATCGAAGCAGGGCAAATTGATGCTGTTCTGGATTCCTCTGTGAACATGTTTGCCTGTGGTATCGGATCGCCTCCTGAGGTTATTTCAAGAGCAAAAGCGATCGGTAAAACTACCCTCGCATTAATTGGCGCTCCTCATCATATTGATCGCGCCCGTAGAGCGGGTGTTGAAATACTGGTGGCTCAGGGTTATGACGCAGGCGCGCACACGGGGCCAATCGGAACCTATTCATTGGTGCCCAAGATTGTTGATGAGGCAGGGGATATCCCTGTCCTAGCTGCGGGTGGCGTTGCCACAGGCCGGCACATTGCGGCGGCACTTGCGATGGGCGCAGAGGGTGTTTGGTTGGGAACCGCCTGGTTACTAACAGAAGAACATCGCTCTCACCTCCATCCGGCGAACATTAAAAAACTAAAAGATGCGGGATTAGGGGATACGGTGATAACGAGATCCGAAAGTGGCAAAACCTTTCGTCAGATTCGAACAGCCTGGAGTACAGAGTGGGAATCTGATTCAGCACCGTCACCCCTAAAAATGCCCTATCAGGATGTCTTGGTAGGTGACCTGCTGGGGGCAATTGAAGAACATGACATCGAACCTCTGATTCACTCTGGTGCTGGTCAGAGTATTGGATATTTCGATTCTGTCCGACCCGTTGCAGAAGTGATGGAAGATCTTGTTAAGCAAACCAGAGATGCACTACAGGGATTAAATAGTTATTGTGAATAGCAACTTAAGGTGAGGGTGTAAAGGGGACGCAAGCCCCTCTTAGTTGCCTCTTATTTTTAGCATAGGAAATTGTATGCGAAGTCCGCCGCCCAGCTTGAACAGGAGTGTGATATATGAGTGAGCAAATAAAGCCGAATGACAGTGGGGTAGAAACCGCTAAGTCAAAAACTGACAATTTTGCTCGGATCAATCGCTGGCTGGCGCTCGGCGCCAATATCGGTGTCTTCCTTGGACTGATCATTCTCATTTTTGAGGTACGGCAAAACGCGGCACTCACCCGCACAGAGTTGCAATTGGAAAGAAATCGCATGCTCATAGAGATTGAGTTCAGTGTTTCCACACCCCAGGTCGCGGCCACTTGAGTGAAATCAATCCGCACGCCAGAAGATCTGACAGATGTCGAGATCAGGATTGTCGAGGCTCATTTGGTTGCCACGATGTTGCAGTGGGATCTGATGTTCCATATGCAGAACGGTGGGCTCGTAAACGCTAAAGATACCGAGCAACACATCCTCAACAGTGCCCAATACTATTTTGGCAGCACCTTTGCCAAGAACTGGTGGCGTCAGCAAACAGGGGGGTGGGATGGCACGCCGATGATGGAAGTGGCCGGCCCGATCATAGAGGCATTGGACGAGGATTTTCTGGCAAAAGGCTTGGATGCAAGTCGGGTCATAAGGCCACCTGCGGTACCTGCACAGGGGACAAGCAATGATCCCTTTTGGGTTCGGAGTGAAGTGCTGGAGTAAACCCAATCCACTACAGTGCCTACGTTGGTAAATTGAGGGAAGCTGTTTAATTTATAGCTTAAGAAAAGAAATTTGAAATTGGAGCTCTATGCTTATCTTGACTTCACTTAGTTATTGGAAATTTCTAGATATGCGTCAATTTATTATTCTTATTGCATGACAAATCTCTTCGAAACCGGTGGCTGCAAGCTCGTCAAAGCTGAATTTCATCAGCAGGCCGAGGTGCCACCCGAAACCGAATGGTTCGCCAGCATCGGGAATGAAAACAGTTTAAAGAATTAACCGATGATTCACCTGCTTAAAATAAACGGTTGACCGGATTTACCCCGGCACTTCACTCCGACCCAAAACTCCACCCTCAGGATGAACGGGATTAAATGGATGCGTCATGAATTTTCCCTAAATTTCAATGCTTTACGAGTTTAGTCGAAATTTAACTGATTAATCTAGGTTTATCCTTTCTTTGAAACTCTTTTCCTTTTGTCTGCCTGCGAGATGCCAGTAAACAATATTCGTAAGGGGAAAGGATTTTCTGGAAGTGCACTTAAATACTCAACTAGGAATTGTACAATTTTTGATCAACAACCGGTAATTTAGCCTAAGATGTGCAATCGAACTTCGTGCTAAATTAGCAAGGTGGTAGTGATGAATTTATTCACATATTTGATATCGGTAAGCGTATGTTTGGCTGTGACCCTATTTGCTTTTCATGGGTATTCACAAGAAACTCAGATCTACAACGTTTCAAGTCTGCGTGGAGATGTGGCGACGGATGTGAGGCAAGTGAAGCCCCGGAAAGTAGTTCTCAAAGAAGATGGTTCGGTTGAAGCGGTTGGATACGAAATCGAATTTTCAGATAGCACTGCCTTGAAAATTGCAATGCGACCTTGGGTGTATGAGACATTTTTTGAGGTTGAGATGGTCGGGGAAAAATTCGATGATCTCGAGTTTAAAGCAAAAGAAGGTAATGCGCCTGCAGCTTTAGAATTGGTGCAGGCATTAGTTAAGTGCACTTACTTCGGTTTTCAGACAGAGGAAGAGCTTAATCAAGCTTTAACATCATTAGAAGAAACACATTCCTTCACTAGGGCAATAGATGGGATGGTAGTTAGTCTGTCTCCAGATCAAAATGGAAGTGTGGATGTTTTGAGTGAGCGGTTGCGAATGGAATCTTCATATAGAAATTGTGAAGGGATTTCCCGGGATCAATACCTCCGCATACCAGAATTTCGAAATATGGCAATTGAAGCAGGTTCTCTAAGCGCGATTCGTACCAGAGCACAGAGATTACCTCGAAATGAAGAGAAGTTCTCCCTCTATTTAAGAGCATGGAAATTGGGCGACTACAATGCATCGGGTTGGCTAAGTAAATCATATGAAGAGGGATGGGCTGTAGGTGGTTCAGATCCTGTTAGGTCTTATGCATACGCATTATTGGCAGATAAGCTTCGTAGGATAGCGTTGTCCGATCCTGATGGTAGGGTTTCACCTTTTTACGAGAGATTAAGAGCTGATGCAAAGTTAGAAGAAAGATCGAATATGTTGTCTCATTCAGAGAACGCTCGGGCAGTACTTCTAGCTAAAGAAATCTTGTCACAAAATAAAAAGTGTTGTTTAGGATTATGGCAGGGTGATCGAAGGACTTCCCCCCGAAAGCTAATGATAGATCATAACTGATGTCTGGTCTTTTATGTTCCTAACGCTTGCTAAACTTTCTTCAAAGACGATTCCTGTTCGTGAAGTAGTTTTGGATGGCTGGTGGCGAGAGTAATGCCCGTAGATAGGAAGTATAAACCAGTGTACATAGGTATAAGATATAATGATTCTCCGTACGGCTGTCGAAAGCCTTCCCTTAACAAAATCAATCACAAATACGTCTCCATCGATATAGAATCCGAATTCATCATATCTGTAATATAACCAACCCTTCGCCTAAATTACCTAGTGGGAATGTGTAACGTTGCTACTATTGGTAATATATTTTATCATAAGTAAATGATGTTAATGAACTCTACTGATGCCGTGATCTGCAGCTATGAGTGTACCTTTTGTCGCGAATGCGCAAAGGGCGTTCTTGATCAAATTTGCCCTAATTGCAAGGGTGAATTAAAACAACGACCATCCAGACAACAATGAAAACAAAACACTTTCAACTTAACGATGACATCGTTCTACGTACTTACCAATTGACCGATGCCCCAGAACTGATCGCCTTGATTGATATCAATCGTGAGTATTTGCGAGAGTGGTTGCCTTGGTTAGATCAGAATTATCAAGTTGAAGATTCAGAAAAATTCATTCAATTTACGTTAGATCAACTGGCCCAGGATCTTGGTTTTATCTGTGGTATATATTTTGAAGGTAAGTTAGTGGGTAGCTGTGGTTATCATATGATTGACAAAAGTAATGCGAGCGTTAGTCTCGGATACTGGTTGGCGGAAGACAAAACCGGAAAAGGCATCGTCACTCGATGTGTGAAGTTTTTTATCGATTACGCCTTTGATCACTTAAACCTTAATAAGGTTGTGATACAAGTAGGTGAAAAGAATGTTGCCAGCAGAGCGATCTGTGAAAGATTATCCCTTGTTAATGAGGGTCTAGAAAGAGATGCAGAAAATCTCTACGGCGAATATGTTAACCATATTCGCTATAGCGTCCTTAAATCAGAGTGGGCAGGCTAATCTCTAGAGTTGATCTACATCCCTGACGGCACCTTTATCAGCGCTGGTAGTTAATGCGGCATAAGCCCGCAATGCGGCGCTAACAACCCGGGTGCGTTTTTCCTTGGGCATCCATGATCCAAGCGGATCCATTTCTTTTCTTCTTGAATCCAGAATGCTTTTATCGACATTCAAATGGATCTTGCGATTCGGGATATCTATTTGTATTTCATCACCTTCGACAACCAGTCCAATTGTCCCGCCTTGAGCGGCTTCAGGTGAAACATGTCCAATCGACAAACCGGAGGTGCCGCCGGAAAAACGCCCATCGGTTAAGAGGGCGCAAGATGACCCCAACCCTTTGCTTTTAAGGTAGCTCGTCGGATAAAGCATTTCTTGCATACCGGGTCCACCTTTTGGGCCTTCATAACGAATGACAACAACATCCCCAGCGACAATTTTGTCATTCAATATCGCTTCTACCGCAGTATCCTGAGATTCGAATAGCCGAGCGGGGCCAGAAAAACCCCAACTTTTTTCATCCACACCTGCTGTTTTGACGATACATCCATCCTCTGCGATATTGCCATAGAGAACAGCAAGGCCGCCTTCCTGACTGTAGGCGTTCTCCATGTCCCGAATGCAACCATTTTGTCGATCAAGATCTAGATTGCTATACCGAGTTTGTTGGCTAAATGCAGTTTGGGTTGGAATACCTGCGGGTCCTGCGCGGTAAAATTCTCGAACAGCATCATCCTCTGTCACCATCACGTCCCACTTTTGAAGTGCATGGCCTAAGGATTCGCTGTGAATGCTTTTTGCGTTTAAGTCCAAGAGATTGCCCCGTGCGAGTTCACCAAGAAGGGCCATCATGCCGCCGGCTCGATGTATATCTTCCATATGATATTTGTCTATGGCGGGTGCCGCTTTGCAAAGATTAGGTACCATTCGAGATAGTTCATCAATATCTTTCAAAGTGAAATCAAGCTCTGCCTCTTGCGCTGCGGCCAACAAGTGAAGAATAGTATTGGTTGATCCACCCATGGCAATATCCATAGACATCGCGTTTTTGAATGCGTTCATGTCTGCAATATTGCGAGGCAAAACAGATTCATCATCATTTAGGTAATAGCGCTGGGTAATCTCAACGATTGTTCGACCGGCATTGAGAAAAAGTTCTTTTCGATCAAGGTGGGTTGCAAGGAGTGATCCGTTACCGGGTAATGCAAGCCCTAACACTTCTGTTAGACAGTTCATTGAGTTGGCAGTGAACATGCCAGAACAAGAGCCGCAAGTCGGGCAAGCGGATCGCTCGTACTCTGCAACCTCCTCATCCGTATATTTTTCGTCTGCGGCTACGACAATAGCATGTATCAAATTAGTATTATGATTGGCCAGCTTTGTTTTCCCGGCTTCCATCGGGCCCCCAGAGACAAATACAGTTGGGATATTCAATCGAAGTGCGGCATTTAACATGCCTGGTGTGATCTTGTCGCAATTTGAAATGTAGACCAATGCATCTGCACAATGTGCGTTCACCATGTATTCAATGGAATCAGTTATCAGCTCGCGGGAGGGTAGACTGTAGAGCATACCGTCGTGTCCCATTGCGATGCCATCATCTACAGCGATGGTATTGAATTCTTTTGCAACACCTCCCACCTTTTCAATTTCCCGTGCGACTAATTGGCCTAGGTCGTGGAGATGAACGTGGCCTGGCACAAATTGAGTAAATGAATTTGCAATGGCAATGATGGGTTTGCCAAAATCCTCATCGGTCATTCCTGTTGCTCGCCAGAGTGCTCTTGCACCGGCCATATTGCGCCCTTGAGTGGATGTAGCTGATCGATAAGCGGGCATGGGTCTTACTCCTTTTGTGCGGATTTTTTTACCACTCGGGTAAATAATTTAGAATTTCTTTGGAAATTGTAAAGGAACTGTTGAGATTCTAACAGGGTGGAAATGGATACTTCCTCGAAACCTCTTTCAGTAAACCAGTGTGCCGATTGCGTTGTGAGTACAATCAGTTTGTTGTAAGCGAGGCTTTCTGCTTCTGCGTTAATGGCATTCAGCAGTCGCTCGGCTCGGTTGCCATTTCTATAATCTGGGTGGGTTGCCAGACAGGCGAGTTCGCCGTCTTGGCCCATTGGGTAGAGTGCGGCACAACTGACAATCATGCCATCTCGGCTGATTACAAAAAATCGCTCGATTTCAGCTTCTATAAGCTCTCTCGGTCTTCTTTTTAATATGCCTTCATCTTCAAGAGGTCGAATCAATTCAATAATTCCCCCGACGTCTGTTGCTTCTGCTTTTCTGATTTGCTCATAACTATTACGTGTGACCTGAGTGCCAGAACCATCACGTGTAAAAAGCTCTTCTAGTAAGGCGCCATCTTCGCCATATCCGATAAGATGACATCGATCGACATTCTTTATACACGCTTGGCGAGCAAACGAGAGGGGGCCATGATCTTCGATTTGAGAATCGAGAATGTCATCTAGCTGAAGTTCATTTATCAACTGACCTTTTGGATCTTGAATACCGTGTTCTTTACAAAAGAATACTAACTTATCTGCGGGAAAGGCAGATGCCACTTCTGTCGCGACTTCCGCAGAATTAATATTGAAGACTTCTCCCGAAGGAGAAAAGCCTAAAGGGGAAATGAGCACAATCGCTCTTGCATCAAGTTGTTGTTGAATTGCTTCGGTATTAACTTTTCTGATATGCCCGGTATGGAGAAAATCAATACCATCAAGAATACCGATGGGCTTGGCTTTTAGAAAATTACCAGAACAGACAAACACATCTTTGATGCCTGCGGGGGCATTAACGACACCACGGGAAAGTGCCGCTTCTATTTCAAATCTGATCCTGCCCATCACTGATTCAGCAATGCCTAAGACCTCAATCGATGTAATGCGAATATGACCTTGCTGGTGATTCTGGATATTGGCTTGTTCTAATGCTCGATCTATCTGTATTGCAGCGCCATGAACCAAAATTAGTTTAATCCCTAAAGAATGGAGAAGCAGAATATCCTTGATGATATTTCGGAAATTTTCGTGCTCAATGGCTTTCCCGGGCAAATGGAGTACAAAGGTTTTTCCTTGATGCGCATTGATATAGGGAGACGAGTCCCTGAACCATTGGGCGTGTTGGATATGATTAATCTTTTTCATGGGCTGAAAAATAAATTGATAGTAGTAAAAACAGCTTGAATTATAGCAAGGGAAGCTTTGATTAAGTGGATATATTTGTCATGAAAGAAATAGACTTTAATCAGAAATTACCAAGGGAAGGTCTTTAGGAAAGAATTCTAAACATTCTTTGGGGGAATGAAGCCTCATACCGAACAACCCGGAAAAGGTGTAAGCTAGGATGCATAAGATTTCCCATCTCTTGAGACTATCTCTAGGGACCATCTCTTGTGATAAGGCGGCGAGGAAAAAGTGGCGATTCAAGCAAACGATAAAAAGAAACCTGACATTTCACTTAACTACCGAACACTGATTAATGATTTGGTTTCGGAAGGCAGATTATCTGCTAAAGATGCGGATCATCTGAGCCTGAAAATTAGGACCAAGGCTCAGATAACTTGGCACCCCATCGAGATTCTTGCAGATGACCCCATGGATGATCAGGCAAATGAAGGCCAGGCCCTAGATCTGGAATGTTTGACCTTGTGGTTGTGTGATAAGGCAAAACAACCTTATCATCGTATTGACCCGCTTAAAATTGATTCACAGATCATCACAAGAGTGATGTCCTACGAATTTGCTAAACGTCATCAACTGTTGGCACTTGAAGTACGAGATGATGAAGTCGTTATCACCAGCGCTGAACCCTATATGTCTGGTTGGGAATCGACGATATCGCAATCTCAGCCGGGTAAAGTGATCACAAGGGTAATATCTAATCCTGCTGATATCCGTCGATACACGACAGAATTTTACAATATGGCAAAGTCTGTCAGTAAGGCGAATGCCCTTGGCCTGAATACTAGCTCGCTTTCTAATCTTGAAGCCATGTTGGAATTAGGCCAGGGCGATGCCATGGAGGCCAATGATGCTCATATCGTTAATATTGTTGATTGGTTGCTGGGATATGCCTTTACGCAAAGGGCGAGCGATATTCACCTTGAGCCCCGGCGGGAAAAAAGCCGCGTTAGATTCCGAATCGATGGAGTATTGCATTTAGTCTATGAATTACCCACTTCTGTCATGACTGCAGTCACTAGCCGTATAAAGGTATTGGGGCGGATGGATGTTGCAGAAAAACGTAAACCTCAGGACGGTCGCCTAAAGACCAAGACTCAGGATGGGCACGAAATTGAATTACGACTTTCGACACTTCCGACCGCCTTTGGTGAAAAGATGGTCATGCGGATATTTGATCCAGATATTCTTTTGCAGTCCTTTGAAGCGCTTGGCCTTGCAAATGAAGATTATGATCGTTGGACGAACATGACTGCAAACCCCAATGGTATTGTTCTTGTAACGGGCCCAACGGGGTCGGGGAAAACCACTACACTCTATTCTAGCCTTAAGCAACTTGCCACAGAAGAAGTCAACGTTTGTACCATTGAAGATCCTATCGAGATGGTAGAGCCCGCTTTTAATCAAATGCAGGTTCAACAAAAATCGATTTGAGTTTTGCAGATGGCGTACGCGCACTTTTAAGGCAAGACCCTGACATCATCATGGTAGGTGAGGTGCGGGATCTTGAAACCGCCGAGATGGCAATTCAGGCAGCATTGACTGGCCATCTTGTGATTTCAACTTTGCACACCAATGATGCTCCCTCCGCTATAACAAGACTGTTAGAACTGGGCGTTGCTCCTTACTTAATCAAGGCGACGGTTTTGGGCATTATGGCCCAGCGATTAGTGAGAACCTTGTGTCCCAATTGCAAAGCGCTAGGAGATAGTGATGAGACAGGTTGGCAGACATTGGTAAAACCGTGGAAAATGGCAATGCCTAAAAATATGTATCATCCTGTTGGATGTTTGGAATGTCGGGATACAGGTTTTAAAGGTCGGGAGGGTATCTATGAGCTTTTACCACTGACGGACAAACTTAAAGGACTAATCGGTAGCGGAGCCGAGATTGGTAAATTGCGCCTTCAAGCGATGAAGGAAGGCATGAAAACGCTGCGTTTAAGTGGCGCTATAAAGGTGGCGGCAGGTAGAACAACGGTAAATGAAGTTCTGCGTGTGGCACCTTTCTCTGGCACTGAATAGTGATATGTCTCTATATGCAGATACACTTCGCGAAATAAGTCAAACCCTCACAAAGTCACTTGATGTAGATGAGTTGCTGCTACGAGATATTATTCGCGTAGCGAGCTTTAGTGATTACTTTTACCGATTTATAAAAACTGAAGATGCGCAAAACCTACTGAAAAGCAGCGAGTTATTGAATGCTTCTAAGTCAGTTGGTCTGTCAATTGACATCTCAATTGCTCTCTCAGTTAAAAGATCGATGCTCGTCTATGATGCTATTGAGAAATTTGATATTTCCCTCAGAAAACTTCGACAGCAAGAAATGTGTCGAATTATATTTAGAGATTTTACGCGTCGATCTGACCTTGTTGAAACAACCCGGGATTTATCTTTACTTGCGGATACTTGCGTCGAAGTAGCGCTCAATTTTCATTATCAAAATAATTTAGAAAAGTTTGGTCGGCCTCTTAACGAATCGGGTGAATTACAAAAAATGTGTGTACTTGCGCTGGGTAAACTAGGGGCGCGCGAGCTCAATCTTTCTTCGGATATTGACCTGATGTTTTTCTACGGGGAGTCGGGAGAAGTTGAGGGGGAGTCTAGAATGAGCAATCAGGAGTTTTTCTTGAAAACCGCTCGGCAAATCATCAATTCATTGGATACGGTGCTAGCAAGCGGGTTTGTTTTCCGGGTCGATATGAGGTTGCGCCCTTATGGTGAGAGCAGCCCTTTGATCGTAAATCAAAGTTCGCTAGAAAATTACTATGTTGATCAAGGTCGGGATTGGGAGCGATATGCATTTATCAAGGCTCGACCCATAGCGGGGGATCTACAGCTAGGCTTTGATTTTCTTAACTGGTTGCTACCCTTTGTTTATCGAAAACAATTAGATTATGGTGCGATTGAGGCGCTCCGTGAAATGAAGGGCTTAATCAATATTGAAGTAAAACGAAAAGACCTACTGGATGATGTAAAGCTCGGTTCTGGAGGGATTCGAGAATGTGAGTTCATTGTACAATCCCAACAACTCGTTTGGGGGGGTAAAAAGACAGTTCTACAGCAACCTCGCTACCTTGAGGCTTTGTCTGCATTAGGAGATGAAAAATTGCTGCCGAGGGATGATGTCGCTGAACTAAAAGCAGCTTATATTTTTTTGCGAAATACAGAACATGGGATTCAAGGTGAAAATGACAAGCAAACTCAAAAATTGCCTTCGGCGGAATTAAGTAGAACTCGCCTTGCTCTTCTTATGGGAGAAAGCACTTATGATGACTTCTTAATCAAACTTGATGAACATAGAAATCGCGTCGCAGTTTGTTTTGAATCTTTGTTAGGCTCAAATAGTTCTGAGAAAGAAATTTTAATAGAAGGAAATTTATTCTGGGTGAGCATCTGGCGTGACCCGAAGAATGAGGAGAATCTTCCGCTGCTCATGAGCAAGGGGTTTTCTGATGGAAGGCAAGTAGCGGAACAACTTAATGGTTTTAAGGAGCGTAATCTGAAGCTACAAGAGATAGCGCTTAATCGTCTAAATAAACTGCTCCCCTTATTGTTGAGCCTTTGCGCATCTGAAGAGAGACCCCTTGAAGCCCTCGAAAGATGTTTGAAGGTCTTTGATGCCGTCACCCGCCGCAGTACCTATCTTGCTTATCTACTTGAAAATAAGGATGCATTGAAAAATCTTGTTCATCTTTGTGCGATGAGTTCATGGTTAGTTGACCGAGTTTCGGCCTATCCCATACTGATGTATGAATTCACAGACGTGAAGACCGAAGCGGGCTCCCTTGATCAAAAGTCTCTGTCAAATGAGTTGCAAGAAATTGTCGGTAATATCCCGTTTAAGGATCTAGAGGGACAGATGGATGGGTTGAGGCAGTTTAAGAACGCTGCTCAAACCAAAGCAGCCACGTTAGAATTGCTCGACAAATTGACTGTCATGAAGGCGTCAGACTACTTAACAAACACCGCAGAAATTGTATTGGATAGGGCGGTAGATCTAGCATTTGACTATTTAATCGAAAGACACGGAGAGCCTTGTGATCGATCAGGCCAGTCACAGGGTCGATGTTTTGCCGTTATTGCTTACGGCAAATTAGGCGGGATAGAGCTTGCATACGGATCTGATCTGGATGTGGTATTTCTTCATGATGGGGATATTCAAGGTGAAACAGAAGGGCCGAAATCTGTCCCCAACAATGTATTTTTCTCTCGGTTGGGACAGCGGATTGTCCATATACTGTCCAGCTTAACTAATTTTGGTTTGCTCTACGAAGTGGATCTCAGATTGCGCCCGGATGGCAATAAGGGGGCTTTAGTTGGTACTTTCAATGCATACGAACGATATTTCGATAACGAAGCCTGGACGTGGGAGCATCAAGCTTTGGTTCGAAGTCGATTTGTGGCAGGTAATAAAGATTACAAAACGCGCTTTGATCAGATTCGAAATGTTGTGATTTCTAAGAAACGAGATCCTGAGCAACTTCGTTCTGAAGTAAAAGCGATGCGCGCAAAAATGAGAGAACATCTTGGCAACTCAGGTGTTGAGACAGGTGCCGCGACTCAATCTAATGTAAGGGATGTTGAGTTAAGGGTATTTGATTTGCCATTTAATTTGAAACATAGTGCAGGCGCTATTGTCGATATTGAATTTCTTGTACAGTATTTAGTGCTGGTTCATGGTCACGAATACCCCGTCCTCAGCCGGTGGACGGATAAGGTGCGCTTATTAGAAACCTTGGCATCTTTAGGGCTTATATCGTCCAAGGAAGCAAAAGTGCTGCATGAAGCCTATCTTTCCTATCGAGCTGCAGTCCACTACACCTGGCTAGGGGGGAAACTAGCATCCTTTGAGAGCTTAAACGCCTACCGGGAAAGTGTAGTGGATATCTGGAACCGTTTTTTTGACGAAGACGCAAGTTTGATTAACTGAATCAATATCGAAGAGCGTGTAAAATAAATTTTTGTACTAGAGAGCTGTTGATCTAAGCATGATAGATAACGATAGTCTGAAGACCAGCAATCGCATCCTTGTCGTAAGCCCTGCTTGGGTCGGTGATATGGTGATGGCGCAAACCTTGTACAAGGTATTGCGTAAAAGGCATCCTGATACAGCAATAGATGTTCTTGCGCCGCCTGCAACACTTCCTCTGGTTTCAAGAATGGCAGAAGTCTCCCGTGGTATCAGATTTGATCTTGCTCATGGCGAATTGGGATTGGGAAAGCGGAAGATGATTGGTCGATCACTAAAACTCAATGGTTATCGAAAGGCTATTATTCTTCCCAATTCACTTAAGTCAGCGCTTGTCCCTTTCCATGCTGACATAGCACTGCGAACAGGTTTTCGTGGAGAGTACCGATACGGCCTGATTAACGATATGAGAATGCTAAACAAGCGGACTTTGCCGCGCATGATTGATCGTTTTGCCAGTCTGGGTGTTGAAATAGGCGCGAAAGTTCCCAAGCTTGAGAATCCTTCACTGACGGTGAATGAACACAAGCGTGAAAAACTAATTAAAAAGTTTAATTTGAGTTTAGAGAAACCCATACTGGCTATCTGCCCTGGGGCTGAGTTTGGTGATGCCAAAAAATGGCCTGAGAATCGTTATGCAAAACTGGCAGATCAGGCGATAGAGAGAGGCATGCAAGTTTGGATTTTTGGTGGGCCGAAAGACCAAGATACAGCGCAAAATATTAGATCGCTGATCAACATGAGCACACTTGAATTCTGTGTTGATTTAACGGGTAAAACGAGCCTGCTTGATGTCATCGATTTACTCAGTCTTTGTGCCATGGTGGTTTCGAATGACTCTGGTTTGATGCACATCGCTGCCGCTGTCGGGTGTCATACGACCGTTATTTATGGTTCTACCTCTCCGGAATTTACACCGCCGTTGACGAACAAACTTGAAATAGTCTCGTTAAACTTATCATGTAGTCCTTGTTTCAAAAGAGATTGCCCCCTGAAGCATAAAGCTTGTCTTGTCGATCTAATGCCAGAATCTCTGATTCCGATCATAGAGGCTCATTGCGAATCGCCATGAAAGTATTGCTCGTAAAAACCTCATCATTTGGGGATGTGATTCATACTTTGCCCGCAGTGGCTGACTTGTTCAGTGTTAGACCTGAGATTGAGTTAACGTGGATGGTTGAAGAATCCTTCCTTGAATTACCCCTACTTAACCAGAAGGTAGCATCTGCCATACCGGTTTCAATCAGGCGATGGCGTCAATCCTGGTTAAATTCCTTACCAGAGATAAAAGCATTTTGTGCCAGATTGAGAGAGCAGAAATATGATCTCGTTATTGATGCTCAGGGGCTCATGAAAAGCGCGCTCTTGGCAAAGATGGCAAAGGGAGAAGTTCATGGTCTAGACAGGGCTTCATCAAAAGAACCGGCCAGCCATTTTTTCTATGATAAGTGCTATACCGTCGAAAAAAAATCACACGCGATTGAAAAAACGAGATCCTTGTTTGCCCAAATTTTTAGTTATCGCCTTAAAGGTATGCAGCTTCAATATGGTATTACATTGCAGCCGTCGACGAACACCAAGCCTAAGTTATTCCTCCTTCACGGGACGACCTGGGCGTCGAAGCACTGGCCAGAACATTACTGGCGCAGGCTTGCCATACTTGCAGGCGACAGTGGATTTGATGTGACTTTGACCTATGGAAATGAAATAGAACAAGCACGTGCAGAACGCATCATAAATGGTATCGAAGGGTCTGAGCTCTTGTCGCCTAAGAGCATCACAGATTTGGTTAAGATTATGGGTAGCTGTTCTGGCTTGGTGAGTGTTGATACGGGATTGGGGCATTTGGCTAATGCGATGAATCTGCCAATGGTTGGACTCTTTGGCCCTACAAACCCAGATTTGACAGGTCCTATTGGTATTCATTCAAAGGTGCTTGTTTCAGATAATTTGGCGTGTATACCCTGTCTGAAAAATCAATGTCGATACATGACAGAAGAAGGTAATATTTACCCACCCTGTTTTGAAAACATGACGCCGGAACGGGTTTTGGATTCCCTGACAAAATTGATCGCTACGAGTAGATTAACTTGAATTTTTCGTTTTGCCTTTATAAATATTTCCCCTATGGCGGTTTGCAGCGAGATTTTATGCGTATTGCGCTCGATTGCCAAAAAAGAGGTCATTCGATAAGAGTCTATTGTTTGAGTTGGGTAGGTGATATTCCGGTGGGGTTTGAGGTGATCATTGTGCCCGTGACAGCCTTCACGAATCACACTCGCTACAAAAGATATTCTGCTTGGGTTCATACCTCTCTGGCACAGCGCCCAGTGGATTGTAATATTGGTATCAACAAGATGCCGAATCTTGATGTCTATTTTGCAGCAGACTCCTGTTATGAGGAGAAAGCCCATAGTCAAAGATCATGGATTTATCGTTTATTGCCGCGATATAAACATTTTGCAGAGTACGAAGAGGCCGTTTTTGGAAATGAAAATAAAACAGAGATTTTGATGATTTCAGAAGTTCAAAAGCCTTTCTTCAAAAAACATTATCAAACTTTAGAATCCAGACTAAAATTTTTACCCCCAGGAATTTCAAGAGAACGCGTGGCACCGGCAAATGCTGATGAAATACGATCCGCTAAGCGACAAGAGCTAGGGCTCGAAGAAAATGAATATATAGTGCTTATGGTAGGGTCCGGTTTTATTAAAAAAGGCTTGAAACGAGCGCTCTACGCAGTGAAATCATTACCCATTCACGTCCGAAAACGAACCCGTTTTCTGGTGGTTGGTGAAGACAATAGTGCTCCCTTTGAGCGCCTTGCTTTTTTTCTCGGTATTTCAGACATCGTAACTTTTATGTTTGGGCGAAATGATGTGTCAGAGTTGATGCTGATTGGGGACGTACTTTTACATCCTGCGGTTGATGAGGCGGCTGGCATAGTCTTACTAGAAGCTATCGTTTCAGGATTGCCTGTGCTTGCAACCGATGTATGCGGTTATGGTCACTATGTGGTAGATGCGGATGTTGGCGAGTTGGTTTCGAGCCCTTTTCAACAGACTGAATTAAATGAAAAATTAGTGCGAATATTACTCAGTAACAGGAAGGCAGAATGGCGAGAAAATGGTCGTCATTTTTCTCAGACAGCCAACATTTATGCTTTGTCTCAGGAAGCTGCGAGGATAATTGAAAATGTAGCAGCGTCAGAGCGCGGCAGTTTAGGCTTGTTAGCATTCTGCTTGTTTAAGTATTTTCCTTTTGGCGGTCTGCAACGAGACTTTATTAGAGTGGCAAGAAAATGTAGGGATCGCGGATATCAAATTCGGGTATATACACTTTCGTGGCAAGGAGATGTGCCGGACTATATCGAACTTGTCATCGTCCCAGTGACAGCAATAACCAACCACAAAAAATATGAACGATACGCTGCTTGGGTAGAAGAACATATTGATCAAAATCCAGTGTCGGGAGTCATTGGATTCAACAAAATGCCAAACTTGGACATCTATTATGCAGCGGATGGTTGCTATGAGGAAAAGGCTCAAACTCAGAGAAGTACACTCTATCGCCTAATTCCTCGTTATAGACATTTCTCTTATTTTGAGAAGTCTGTGTTCGAGGTAGAATCGAAAACCGAAATATTAATGATCTCCGAAGTTCAGCAACCCTTTTTCGAGAAGTATTATCAAACCCCCCTGAATCGATTTCATCTCTTGCCGCCGGGAATATCTAAAGATCGAATGGCGCCAGATAATAGCGAAGACATCCGTATCTCACTTAGATCTGAATTTTCAATTCCGCATGATCACAAATTGTTGTTGATGGTTGGCTCTGGATTTATCACAAAAGGGTTAGACAGAATATTGTTGGGGTTGTCCAAGTTACCGGAAACGCTACGCAACAAGACGCATCTGATTGCTATTGGGCAGGATAATCCTTCGACTTTCTTAAAAATGGCGAAACGTCTTGAAGTACAGGGCATGGTCACCATATTAAGTGGCAGAAATGATATACCACGTTTTTTACAAGGATCCGATTTATTGGTTCACCCTGCTTACGCAGAAAATACCGGCACAGTGTTGCTTGAAGCAATAGTTGCAGGATTACCCGTACTGGCAACGGATATCTGTGGTTATGCTCACTATATTGAAGAAGCTAAGGCAGGGAGGCTGGTTAAATCCCCTTATCAACAGAGCAATTTCGATACCTTACTGAAGGAGATGTTGTTGTCTGAGGATGCTTCTATGTGGAAGCAAAATGGTATCAAATTTGGACGATTTGCGGATATCTATAGCATGCCGGATCGAGCAGTCGATGTTATTGCAGCGACGATACAATGATGTCGACTCACTATCTTGGAGCAGAACTTGCGGGAACGCTCAGCGATGAGAACCTCTTTGAAGATGCCTCTAAACCAAAGGGTGAGGTTTATCGTGAACT
The DNA here is from genome assembly GCA_016763855.1 of Pseudomonadales bacterium. Classification (GTDB taxonomy): domain Bacteria; phylum Pseudomonadota; class Gammaproteobacteria; order Pseudomonadales; family Azotimanducaceae; genus JAHRVQ01. Next base: position 19,200 of record JAESSY010000036.1, on the reverse strand, counting down.
TGAAGGTCGAAGAACATTACGTTTTCTAGTGGGCCAAGATGCATATTTTTTGAAGCTTCATTTTGGGGTTGGGTGGAAGGAGATATTTAAAAACTTAAGCCAGCTGAGATTGCCAGTGCTAGGCGCGAAGAATGAATGGTTAGCGGTTAATCGCCTCCGAGAGTTGGGGATCGATACTATGACGCCTGTCGCTTACACGAATCAAGGAGGTAACCCTGCCAAGCTCCATTCCTGCATAATTACAAAGGCACTTGAACATACCCAAAGCCTGGAAGATCTGAGCGTAAAGAACCAAATAAGTGTGAGTTTACGCAGGAAATTGATCGATAAGTTAGCAAATGTAGCAAAAGAAATGCACGGTTCGGGGATAAATCATCGTGATTTTTATCTCTGCCATTTTCTTATAGATATGGATTGCGTCACAGTTATTGAGAAAATAATGGTGCAGAATAGGGATAAGAAGCTGACTGTTTATTTAATTGATTTACATCGAGCGCAGATTAGAGATCAAACACCTGCAAGATGGCGTGTTAAGGACCTTGGGGGCTTGTTGTTTTCAGCAGCGGATACCGGCCTAACGCGTAACGATATATTGAGGTTTGTGAAGTTATATACTGGAAGAACCCTTAGGGAGACTTTCGAAGATGGGGACAAATTTTGGTCTGCCGTTGTCCGGAGGGCTCATAAGTTATATTTGAAAGAGCATGGGAGAACATCTCATCTGTTATCTTATTTGTAGTCTCATTTGTCGTAAACGCTTTGATATACTGTACGTTATATTAGATTAGATATTTAATTGATTGGGGCGGCTGAACTGTAGCTTCTTATCTTATCAAAAGGAATTTCAATGGTACTACCCATCATTCGGTAGGTCATCTTTGAGAAATAGTTAGGGAAAATGGGGTTTATCAGCAGTATGGCAATCGTAGATTCAAAATTACTGATCGAAGCTCACCGCGATGTGGAGCTGCCTTTTGACTTGAGGGTCAGAAAACAGGGTGGCGAAAAGATCGTGCTTACTTTCGCAAAAATCCTCCGCCTTTTACCTGGCAAACGATTAGTGGCGTTAGCCTATCTTGGTGAGCAAGCCATCCTCGTAAAAACTTTTCTCGGCAGAACTGCGAGTCGATATGCCGGAAAGGAGAAGGAAGGGATTGACTATATCGCCGGTGCTGGTGTGCGTACCCCTGAATTATTGTGGCAAGGTGAGCTTCTCGATGGTCGAGGCAAGATACTTGCTTTTGAATATCTTGATGGGTCGATTAGTCTGCAGGAGAGCTGGGATCAAGCGAAGGAAGATGCAGATAGAGTCGACGTTTTAACAAGGGCAATGATCATTATTGCCAAGCTACACAATCAAGGTGTGGTGCAGAAGGATATTCATCTTGGCAATTTTCTAATACGTCACAATAGAATATACACTATCGATGGTGGTGGCATTATTCGGAAGTCTGAGCCCCCACTAGCTGACCATGACAGCATTGAAAATTTGAGTTGGTTCTTTGCGCAATTTTTTCCGAAGTTTGACGAGTTAATACAAATAGTCTTCCCGGCCTATGAAGCAGTAAGAGGTTGGGGCCCTGACCCAGAGAGGGTGATTACCCTATTCGAAGATGTCACACAAAGTAGAGAGTCCAGAAAAAAAGATTATTTGGAAAAGGCTTTCAGAGATTGCACGCGCTTCGTATGTCATAAAAAACTGAGCCGTTTTATGGTTTGCGAAAGGAAGCATTATAATAGTGAAATGCAGGCACTACTCAATGATCCCGACAAGTATATTGAAGCTGGGCGTATTCTAAAGGATGGTAACTCAGCAACCGTTGCCCTTGTTCAATTGAGTGATAGATCTTTAGTGATAAAGAGATACAACATTAAGAGTATGTGGCATGGGATGAAAAGAGCCTTTCAAAAAACCAGAGCCTGGGTGTCTTGGTCCAATGCCTATCACATGGAATTTTTAGGGATTCGTTCCCTAAAACCCGTCGCCATGCTCGAACACCGCCTGGGTCCGTTGAGAAATAGGGCCTATTTTATTACCGAGTATATTGAGGGGCCAGATGCGCTTGCCTATCTTCCAACAGTAAATTCAGAAGATGGTGATCTAGAAGCGCTGGCTTCCATGCTTTATCACCTCTCGAAAAGCAAGATCGCTCATGGCGACTTGAAAGCGACTAATTTTGTGATGGCTAAGGAAGGCCCTGTCATTATTGATCTTGATGCAATGCGAGAGTACAAAAATGCAGAAAGCTTTAAGCGAGCTTTCGATAAAGATCTCGACCGGTTTATGAAAAACTGGGAGGATCAACCAGAACTATCAAGCCGCTTTGAAGGATTGTTGGCAAAACTATCCTCGTCATAAAGGCAGATTCCTCGAATGAGCCAACAACAGAAATTATCCATACTTCAAGTTTGCCATGATACTAAAGGCCCCTTTATTGGAGTTTGTCGCCAATATGCAGCAGCATTTGAGGGGCATGAAGTCACAACCGTTTTTCTAAAAGGTGTGGAAGATTATGATACGCTTCGTCGTGTCGGTGGAACTCGCGTCCTCTTCCTTGAAAAAGGAAAATCAAAGCAAGGCTTAAGAGGACTAAAACTTAACACGTTGTGCAAAATGGCAAAGCTGCTGCGGCGAAATCATTATGATATCGCTATCGCTCATCGCTATAAGGCGCTGTATATAGTGGGCATTTTGAGTCTGTTTTTTACGATGCCTCGAATTCTGGCAGTCGCTCATGAATACAATATGTTTCTACGATTGCCCCGTCGTTTGTTTTTTAAAGTCGTGGGTAAAAAGATACGCGTTGCAGGGGTTTCTAAAGTGGTAACAGAAGAGATTGCGTTAAGATGTCCCTCGCTACTTCACGAAAAAAGGCTCTATACCTTATATAACACTGTCCCTAAGCTAAGGGCTGAGACGCTTATATCTAAAGCTGATGCCCGAGAAAAACTGGGTCTGAAGACTAGCAGTTTCGTCATCGGAACCATTGGACGCTTGGTCAAAAAGAAAAATCACAAGATACTAATTCGGGCTTTTTCCGAACTTGGAATAGATGAAAGTCAATTGCTCATAATTGGGAGTGGACCAGAAGAATCCCAGCTTCGCCACTGTGCGTCGGAATTGGATGTTGAGGCCTCGGTCATTTTTGCGGGTTATCTGTCAGATGCCTATCGATACTTAAACGCCTATGACATTTTCGTTTTGTCCTCAAATTCTGAGGAGGCTTTTGGCATAGTGCTTTTAGAAGCCATGCAAGCTAGAGTCGCTATCGTTTCATCAAATGCACCAGGGCCAAAGGAAGTGCTAGGGAGTTCAGCTACGCTTTTTGATGTCGATAATGCCGACGACCTTCGTGAAAAACTAAAATTAGCATTGGGGCGATCTGGCGTAGAAAGCCAGAAGTTAATTGATGACGCCTATGAGCGGCTGCAAAATAAATTTGGAGAGGCCGAATTCAAATCTCGATTATTTAGCGCTCTGGATATTGCTTAGTCGTTTATCAGTATCAGTAATTCGCAAATCCAATATGCTTGCCCCCTATACTCTTTCTCTGTTCAGTAAGGTCGTTCTTCACCTTCTGGTCGTGTTTTAAATCGACGATGAATCCACCAATATTGATCAGGTGCCTTGAGTATGGCGGCCTCGATTAGGCTGTTAATCCTTGTGGCATCTTTTACTTCGTTGTCCGAAGGATAATCCTCCAAGGGGGGGGTCAGATTAATAATATATTTACTATCGTCTTTGCTGCGATAGTGTGTAAAAGAAATCACTTTTGCGCCACTGATTCTAGCGATACGAGCGGTCGCGGTAATAGAGGCTGTTTCAATATCAAAAAATGGTGCAAAGACAGAGTGTTTTTTGCCGTAGTCCTGATCGGGCCCGTACCAGACAGCATGGCCTTGCTTTAAACTTTTTAATACTGCTCTAAGATCATCTCGTTGAATGGCGCTTGGAAAATTTTTTTCCCTGCTTTTCGTCATGATGGCTTCAATAAGTTCATTTTTATTGCGCCGGTACATAACATCAAAGCCGGCGTAGCCAGAAAGTACTGCGCCGCAAAGATCCAGAGTTGAGCTGTGCATACCCAGTAGCAGTACACCCTTATTACTTTCAAGGGCATCTGTAAAATGTTGCAGCCCATTAATCTCAAAACGATCTCGCATTTTTATAGGGTTACCCAGCCAGGAATTGATCGTTTCGATAAGCCCTATTCCTGTAGAACGAAATGTGCATTTTAGTAGCTCGCCTTGTTGTGGGACATCAAGCCGGGGGAAACAAAGTGCGAGATTTACTTTGGCTATATGCCGGCGTTGCTTTGCGAATATATAGCCAAGCTTTCCGAGACCTGCGCCAATTTTGATTTGAACTCTGTAAGGCAAGAGAACAATAAGGTAGGCAATACCGAAAACCACCCATGTTGGCCAGTGCCGAGGATGCAAAAATTTGCCCTGTGAAAGGGAAGTTATATTGTTCACCTTTGTGATTTAGACTTTTGAAAGCCAAGTTTAACGTTTTGTTGGTACAAGCTCCAAACCTTTGGCTTGTGTTATTATAACGTTGCATTTGCGAAGGGTATTACAGGGGATGAAACGAGAGGATTTTGACTTAAGCTTCGAGAAGGCGAGGGTTCTCACAATGGGTGATGCCATGCTCGATCGATATTGGCATGGTGATACAGATCGAATTTCTGCTGAAGCGCCGATCCCAGTAGTTGACATAGACGAAGTCGAGGATCGACTTGGTGGTGCCGCGAATGTGGCGCTCAATATATCTGCCCTAGGCGCAAAATCAAGTTTGATGAGCGCAATTGGCCAAGATGATTCCGGGTCAATTATAAAAGCTAAACTAGAAAGTGCGGGGATAGAGGATTTCTTGGTGAGCTTGGCAGAATGTCAAACTAGCACTAAGTTTCGAATTGTCAGCCGAAAGCAGCAACTAGCCAGGGCAGATTTTGAACAGATTATTGCAATAGACCCTATTGTTTTTGATGCTAGTCTGACTCGCTGCCTAGCAGAACACGATGTGCTTATTTTGTCAGATTATGACAAGGGTACAGTTTCGGACCCCCAATTTTTTATTACTGCCGCGAAGAATGCCAATATACCTGTTCTCGTTGATCCGAAGTTTAAAGACTTTTCTCACTACAAAGGCGCGACCCTGCTTAAACCCAATCAAAAGGAATTTATGAAAGCAGTTGGATCTTGGCAAAGTGAAGCTGAATTTGTTGAAAAGTGTCAAATGCTAATAAGTCAGCTTGAACTTGAAGCCATATTGGTGACAAGAGGTGCGGATGGACTAACGCTAGTTCAGAGGGGTCAGCAAGAGATTCATTTACCCGCAAGGAACAGTGAAGTTTATGATGTGAGTGGTGCTGGAGATACAGTCATCGCTGTAACAGCCGCTGCCTTAGCATCCGGTAAGTCCTTGTTAGATTCCGTCAATCTGGCAAATATCGCTGCGGGAATTGTAGTCGGTAGATTGGGTACTGCGAGCATAAGCGGACCAGAATTACGTTTAGCTGTCGCAAAGGATCTAGGATTTAACAGTGGCGTTATGACGGAAGAGCAGTTGAGCTTGATTGTTAAGGAAGCGCAATCTAAGAATAAGAAAGTTGTTTTTACCAATGGTTGCTTTGACATTCTTCACGCAGGTCATGTCGACTATTTATCAGAAGCAAGACTTGAAGGGGATCACCTGATTGTTGCCATAAATGATGATGAAAGTGTTTTTCGCCTCAAAGGTGAAGGTAGACCGATTAATAATCTTGAGCGCAGGATGAGTATGCTTGCAGGTCTAAGTGCTGTGGATTGGGTTGTGCCATTTAACGGCGATACCCCTGAATCTCTCTTGGCATTGTTGAATCCAGACGTATTAGTAAAAGGGGGTGATTACAGTATTGACGAAGTCGTTGGTGCTGATATAGTCACTGGCCAGGGCGGTGTCGTGAAAGTCCTTAAATTGGTCGATGAGCTTTCGACGACCGGGCTCGCACAGAAAATAAAAGAGCTTTAGCCCCATGAAGTTTAGTCCAATGAGCTCTTGTCTTAAGAACCAGTAGTCTTAAGAACTATAGTCAAACGCAATAAATTAACAAAAAGGAAGATATCATGATCAAGTTACATGGCTTTGCCATCAGCAATTATTTCAACATGGTAAAGATGGCGCTAATCGAAAAAGGCATTGATTATGAAGTGGTTGAAGCAAAACCAAGTCAGGATGCTGATTTCCTTGCTATTAGCCCGATGGGGAAGGTTCCGGTTTTGGAAACAGAACAGGGTTTAATCAGCGAAACAGATGTTATTTTTGACTACCTCGAAGATGTCGGTGAAGGTCCTTCGTTAATGCCAGAATCTGCCTATGAGAAAGCAAAGGTCAGAGAGTTGATCAAGGAAGTTGAACTTTATATCGAGCTACCCGCAAGAACCTGTTTCGCAGAAGCGTTCTTTGGTGGGTCCGTGAGTGATGAAACAAAAGAAAAAGCCAAGGCCAATCTAGAAAAAGGTATAGCCTGTTTGAAAAGAAGCGGCAAGTTTTCTCCTTACCTCGCAGGTGATTCGTTTACCTACGCGGATATTATGTTTCTGTATACCGTAGGACTTGCAGGAGCCTGTGCTAAGCGAGTACTCGATATGGATCTTTTGGGGAGTCTTCCAGAGGCGCGAGTGCTGTCAGATGCATTGGCAAAACGTGACTCTGCAATACAGATTGTGGCAGATCAGGCGGCGGCAAGCGCGGGTTAATGTTGCAAAGAGAACGATTCTGCGGTTCGGGAAGTACTTATCAAATTGTCTCAGTAGAAGCTTCTAGCCAGGACAAGTCCTCTCCCGCTAACAATGGCTGAAGATGAGCCCTTACTTCAATATGGTAATTATTGAGCCAGGACAATTCTGCTTCAGTCATAATGTCCTGGTCGATCAAACGACGATCGAAAGGGGCGAAGGTAACAGTCTCAAAGCTCATCATGCCATCATCTCTGCCATTGATGATCATAAGGTTTTCACAACGTATGCCGTAACAATCTTCTTTGTAATAACCCGGTTCATTGGAAAGCACCATGCCTGGTAATAGCTCGCCGAGTGCTGTTGGTTATTTTGCTATTCTTTGAGGTCCTTCATGTACGCTCAAGAAAGCACCCACGCCATGGCCCGTTCCGTGGTCATAATCTAATCCTTCTTGCCAGAGAAATTGTCGCGCTAGAACATCGAGTTGAACACCACAAGTGCCTTTTGGAAAAATCGCATTACTCAATGCGATATGCCCTTTGAGTACCAGTGTAAAATTACGTTTATGTTCTGCGCTAGGTTCGCCTATGACGACAGTACGTGTGACATCAGTCGTACCGTCAGAGAATTGGCCGCCGGAATCCACCAAATAGAGAGAGTTCATTTCCAATTGCGCTGGAGTACCATTGGTGTGGCTATAATGACACATGGCGCCATTTGAACCTGCTGCGGAAATCGTATCGAAAGATAGATCATGAATATCAAAGAGTTCACGCCGAAAGGATTCCAGTTTGTCAGCCAATGTAGCTTCATCGTGCAGATTGTTATTCTCGACTTCTTTCTCAAGCCAGGCTAGAAAACGGCTTAAAGCTGAACCATCTCGAATGTGACAATTACGGACACCCTCAAGCTCGGTTAAGTTTTTTTGCGCTTTGGGGATAATAACAGGGTCGTTTTGTAGCACTATTTCACAATTTTGCTCAGCGCAGCGTAGTGGGGAAAAAGCATTACAAGTATTTTCATCAAGCATTATCTTGAGACCTGAACTTGCCAGCGCCTCAAGATAATCGGTTAGCAGGTCTTCCTCTTTGATACTGACACCATCGCCGACATGAAGATGAAGATCATTTGGAATCTTCCTGGGGTCGGTAAAAAAGGTTAGATCGCCGGTTTTATTGAGAATAGCGAACCCCAGTAGTACCGGCAGTCTGGAAATATCTTTGCCGCGTATGTTGAGTAACCAGGCGATTGAATCCAATTGAGAAATGAGTGCGACATCAGCACCGGCTGCTTCGATCACTTTCCCAATGCGTTGCCTTTTTAGGCTGCTATGTTCACCCGTATAACGCTCGTCTAACAGTAATGCAGGTTGGGGTTCTGGAATGGGACGATCGTGCCAGTTGTTGTCAATTGGATTGCTTCTCAACTCTATGAGCTTGATGCCAGCCTTTGAAAGTAATGTTAAGGCTTTTGTGTAATAAGCGTAGCCATGCAGGCGAGTATCCATACCGACAGTAGCGCCTTTATTAAGATTTTCACATAACCACTTGATAGGTGGGTTCTCATTTAAATGACTAAAGCTAAAAAGTGACTCTGAAACTTGCTGGCGAACTTGTATAGTATATCGACCATCGACAAAGATGACGGCGGTCTGTTTAAGGACAATGACCGCCCCCGCAGATCCGGTGAAGCCACTAATCCAATGTAAGCGTTCGTTTTGAGGCGGAACATATTCGCCTAAATATTCGTCTGCTCTCGGCACCAGAAAAGCATCAACGGTCATTTCTTGGCGAACTAACTTCAATCGATTTTCTATTTCATCGGACATGATTTTTGCTGTCACCCATCACATTAAAAGAAACAAGAGCTGGATTATAGTGAAGCTCACTTTCATTAGCACGCGCCAATTGCTTATGCTGCGCTTTATGATGGCCAGTCTACACCGTCATAATACCGGGTCCCTCGGTGCCCTTTTCGTGGAATAGGATTTTCTAGGCGTTCTCCCGGTGTGCAAACATAAATCAGGCTTCGTGGTTTGCCTGATTTAGGGTGAACTGCGCCATCTTCAATGCGATCGATGATGACGCGACCACAGAGCTGATCGTTAAAAATAGTGTAGACATAATCTCCTGCTGAGAGCCTGGATGGCTTGCCTGCCATATGAAATTCATACTCTGATATTGAACCATCATAGAGAGATTCAAGCCTTTCTATACCTGCGCTCGCTGGAATTGTTTTTGTAATACCGTTCATGAATTTCAATCTCCGTTATTCTTAATGTAGCGCTAAGATGTCTCGTGCCCTAACATTTTTTTACCTGCAAGCAAGATGGGATTTATACTGGCATAATTTAATGCGCCCACCTACACTGATCCTTTTTCTCCCATCTCATATGCTGTAACTCTAAGAGTTTGACTGCATTGTCAGTTCAGTGCAAAGTTTACTCTTAGAAGCACTAGCCGTACTCAATAAAAATAACAGGAATAACTATGGCCGCAACACGTGGTGAATTCAGTTCTCGATTTGGTTTTATAATGGCTGCTGCAGGTTCAGCTGTTGGCTTAGGCAATATTTGGGGTTTCCCGACACAAGCTGCCAGTAATGGGGGTGGCGCTTTTTTACTAGTCTATTTGGTGCTAGCATTTTGTTTAGCATATCCGGCGTTAATGGCAGAGTTGATCATTGGACGCCATGCCCACAGTAATGCCGTCCAGGCACTGCAGCTCATTTCTCGCGGTCCAATATCAAAGTTTATCGGTGGGGCAACTGGTATTGCTGGTTTGATTGTGGCCAGCTTCATTCTTAGTTTTTACGCCATTGTTTCAGGTTGGATGATGGCTTTTTGCATCAATGCTGCACTCACTTTTCTTGATATGGGCGAGTCTGCCGCCTGGCTAGTTGAATTTTCTTTAACGAGAAACCTGATCTTCATGTGCCTCTTTATGTTGATGACAATAGGGATTATTTCACAGGGTGTGCAGGGTGGAATTGAGCGATGGTCAGGGCGGCTCATGCCGATGTTAATTATTATGTTGGTGATATTGGTAATGTACGTGCTAACACTAGAGGGCGCGATGGAAGGGCTTAAGGTTTACCTTCTACCGGATTTTGGTCGTGTGATGTCTCCCTCTCTTATTATCGCGGCCCTAGGTTCTGCATTCTTCTCTCTTTCACTTGGTGTAGGCACAATGTTGATTTACGGATCCTATCTCAAAGATGAAGAAAATCTTCCTCTGGTTGGCGGCTATGTGACTCTGGTAGACATTGGGATTGCTGTAATGGCAGGATTCTTGATTATTCCAGCCATGTACGTTGCGCAGCACAATGGTATTCAAATATTTAATGAAGCAGGTGCCTTGATTTCAGAGGACACATTAATTTTTACTGTGTTACCCAATTTGTTTAATACCATGGGGACAACGGGTCTGCTGGTCTCATTCGCTTTCTTTTTCCTGATGACGATAGCGGCGGTGACTTCATCAATTTCAATGCTTGAGGTACCGGTAGCATACACTATCGAAAATCATGGAGCAGAAAGGCAAAAAGCAGTTTGGATTATAGGCGGTGTGATCACAGCTATCAGCGCAACCATTATCTTCAATTTCGAAATGTTATTTGGCTTGGTTATTGAACTAACGACTCGATATAGCCAACCCTTGTTGGCTTTGTTGCTTTGTGTGTTTGTTGGCTGGATTTGGAATAGAGAGGGCTTGCTTCAAGAATTGAAAAAAGGCAACAAAGATGTAGAATCGACTTTCTTCTGGAAAATTTGGCCCTGGTATGTACGCCTAGTTTGCCCATTGATCATCGGAGTCATATTTGTGAACTCACTCTGGGGTTAAGGCCAAAGCGCGAGAATATTCTCTCTTAGATGGGTTGGGTTGATGGTACCAAGAATCACACTACTAACGCCGGGGAAATCCACAGCAAACTTAATGGCTTTAGCAGGCTTCACTGCATGTCCACTGGAAAGCGCTTTCTTGATGAGAACCCCCTTACCAAGTGAGGCTGCTTTCTCAATAACTTGAATCTGACTTTGATTGGCTTCATTTAGCTCTACCATGATAACATCCACTACTTCCAGCGCTTTTAAACCGCCGATGAGCGTCTTTGTTGACATTGCTATGCTACCGATTTTCCCTGCTGACTTTAATGTCTGAAGTGTCATAATGACATCCGTTTCATCAATGATGGATTCGTCATCACCATTAGAATGAATTGAAACAAGATCGAGATAATCGGTTTTCAGATTCTTCAGACTATTCTCAATGCTTTCTGTTATAGCCCTTTGTGTAAAATCATAATGAGACTGTCCGTCCTTATAGTATTCCCCTACTTTTGTTGCGATAAACCAATTGTTTCTTTGCGCTTGGAGTAATTCCCCTAGCCTTTCTTCGGCATTACCATAAGCGGGGGCGGTATCAATAAGATTAATGCCGAGTTCAGAGGCGTGGCTGAGTAAGGTACTTAATTGAATGTCATCAGGTATCTCGAAACGCTTGGGATATTTGACATCTGTGTTCCGACCGAACTTCACCGTACCGAGGCCGATAGGTGAAACTCTGACGTCCCCCAAAAGTCGATATTGATTTTCCTTAATCAAAAGCAAGCTCCCAAGGTGTTTTAGCGATTTGGACTGTGGGTAACTGAAGAAGTGTTTCTTCATGACGTGTGAATTGCGCGGTGCTTAGTTTTTCAAGAACCTGGTCTCCTAGCATGGGACAAAGTGTCAGTTTGGTAGGCCAGCAAACCATGGCATTATCTTTCGCTTCAACAAACGGGAAGTCTGGGCGGGCATGGGTGTTCTGAGAAGGTTCAGCACGATCGACATTGAGCGTTGCCCAAGAGGTGTCTGTCAAATCAATCCAGGGCAGGAGTGCAGCTAATTCCTTTTTCGTGTCTTCAATCAAATCAATCGGATCTTTACCGACGCCTTCTTCTGCGAGATTGCCGCCTAAGTACCAAACGGTTTGACCATCTGGATGTGGATGAGATGTAAAAGTTATTCTGGGTTTACTGCCTGCCTTTAGACTAACAGCGTGGGCAAAGATAGTCGGTAAGTTGCCTTTAACCATCACTTGTTGCAGGGGTCTAATTTGCATGGAGGTTTGAGAGAGTTGGGTATTTTGGATAAGTTGGGCATTGCCGCTACCTGCGGCAAAAATATATCGATCTGCCCGTAAAGTATCGTTTTCGTTTAGATGAAGGCCAGTAATGCGTCCTTCATGGTTTTGCACAATGGGGGCACATTGATAAATATAGCGACTGTATTTGTTTCTTAGTTTCTCGATCAGTGCCGGCGTATTGAGTACAATATCTTGCAGGCGATACAGGCGCCCCCTAAAACTTGTTGATGCGAATGCACTGGGGAAATCCTTTCTATCCAATGTGTCGATTCTCGCCTTAAGAGATTTGCTAGCTAAAAAAGCAGTGACTTTTGAACTAAGCGCCGCATCAGAAAACAAGTAGTAATCTTCGGAAAGTATCTCGAGACCACTAAGGTCAATATCACCTTTCCCCTCGATGCAATTTCGCCACACATTCGGCATGTCTTTGATCGTTTCGGAGGCTGTGGTGGTGAAGCCGCCTAGCGCATATTTTAGGCCGCCATGAATCATCCCTTGGGACGCAAAAGTCTGCTGGCCGCCTAAAGCGTCTTTCTCAAAGAGTAAGGCATGGTATCCCTGGTTTCTTAATAAATTAAGCAACCACAATCCAGAAATACCGCCACCGATAATGGCGATCTGTGTGTCATGCCTGTTTTGGTTAAGCGTCATCAGAAATTTGTTTAGGTCAATAAACCTCTAGTATATCAATCCTTGTCTAACAACCCTAGCAGCCTGCCAGAGAACGAAAAATCGAATGAAACATTGGCAGGTTTGCTTGCTGGCTAGATAGTGTAAATCCTTATATGCTTTACCCATGTTAGCAAGATTGCTCTATAGCCTATTTTTTTATTGCCTCACGCCTTTAATACTCATGCGCGTTGTTTGGCGATCTATAAAAGAGCCGTACTACAAATCAGATCTGGGTCAACGATTTGGCTTTGTTGAGACTAATCACGATAGGCCGATTTGGGTCCATGCCGTATCGGCAGGCGAAACTATTGCTGCCGTACCATTAGTGGATAGACTTCTGGACAGAGGGCATGCGGTCGTGATGACGGCAATGACACCGACAGGTCGGGAACGGGCAACGATTTTATTAGGAGATAGAGTACAACAATATTATGCGCCCTATGATCTTCCAGGATCAATTAAGCGATTTCTATCAACAGTCAAGCCCAAGGCATTGATCATTATTGATACCGAACTTTGGCCTAATATGCTCCACTACAGTGCCATGCAAAATATGCCTATTTATTTGGTTAATGCGAGGATGTCGGATAAATCAGCGCGTGGATATCAGAAGATATCGATGCTAACTTTACCGATGATGAAAACTTTGAGGCAAGTCTATTCGCAATCAGATATTCAGGGAGAAAGATTTCTTTCAATGGGTTTGAGTGATGCTCAACTTTCTGTCCCAGGCAGTATTAAGTTCGATGTGAGCTTGCCTGTGGATTTCCAGGAACGCCAAGTGGAATTAAAAAGGTTGTTTAATGGGAAAGAGTGCTTTCTTGGGGCGAGTACGCATAAGGGAGAAGAAGATAAGCTGATCAAGGCGTTTAAAAACCTTGGGCCAAGCGCCTCTCAGGTTTTGATTATCGCCCCTCGTCACACGCATCGTACAACAGAAGTGCTAAGCCTCTGTAAAACATCAGGTTTGAGTGTGCAAAAACGTAGCGACGACCTAGATATCGAATCTGCCATTTATCTTATCGATACAATGGGAGAATTAATCTATTTCTATGGTATCGCCAAGATGGCGTTTATTGGTGGTAGCCTTGTTGACATCGGTGGTCACAATCCCATGGAAGCAGGCCGTCTTGGCGTGCCGATGATGATGGGTCCCTTTACAAGAAACATTGATGATATTGCTGAGCTCTTTATTGATGCGGGGGCGATGATAAGAATTTCAGACCAAACGGGGCTTAATATTGCGGTGTCAACCTTGTTCAATGATGATGTGCTTCATGGATCAATGTCCGGAGCGGCTGAATTAGTCATGAAAAGAAATAGAGGCGCTCTCGATCTTATCGAACGCGAAATCATAGAGGAGATAGGGTGAAAGTACTTTTTCTTTGCACTGGCAATGCCTGCCGTTCACAAATGGCAGAAGGTTTCGCAAAACAACTTTGGCCAAATGTTGAATTTGAATCTGCGGGAATAGAAGCCCATGGTCTAGATGAGCGTGCTGTAAAAATCATGGCAGAACGAAAAGTGGATATTTCAAATCAAACTTCAGATATCGTGACGCCAGAAATACTAGAACAAATTGATTTGTTAGTCACTGTTTGTGGACACGCCGAAGAATTCTGTCCGCAGGTCGACAAGCTTTGTAAAAGACTGCATTGGCCTCTTCAGGATCCAGCAAAAATTATCGGAAGTGAAGCAGAAATTTTGGAAGGCTTTAGACGAATTCGCGATGAAATTCAAGCTTATATAGTCGGCATGGGACTGCAAAAACCAGACCATAGTTAAACCTTTTCTTTCTAGTATTTGTTTTACAAAACAGCAGTATTACTACTATGATGGCTACTTAGGGCGAGTTTGAAGAGAGCATGGTTCAGCAAAAGTTTATATGAATAAATCAATGACACAGCGCAAGCGATATGTGCCCAATCTGATTACGGATATGGCAGAGTGTGATGCGAATTACATGCGTCTCTATCAATTATTTCCGCACATGAAAGAACAGGATTGCCTGCAATTTGGCATAGATGCGTCACAACAAGCTTTTTCCCATTACATGCAAAATGATGAACCTGTCACGGCGAAAGTTGAGATAAAAATCTATCAACGCTGTCCCTACACGACTATGTTAAAAGTGACAGTAGTGAATAGTGAAGATGCGCCTTGGGTTAGGTGGCCCACCATGGAAGTGCGAGTGTACGACGATGCCAAGTCTGCAGAGGTTATCAGTTTTGAAGAACATCGTAATTTTAAATTTCGATATGCTTTGCCTAACTCTAAAATGTATCAACCCGATGAGAAATCTCAAATAAATCGTTATCTTGGAGAGTTACTCACGCATTGTATAAAGTACGGTTACAGTTTGGAAACCGTAAATTTCTAGTTGCTTTCAGAAAGCCATTTTAAATTTTTTGTCGTGATGATAAATCACAATATCGGTGCTGGCTGACAATCACCGTTACTTGTAGCACTTAAAGTATTAATCATCGTCTGCAACATATCGGATTTTATTTTATCGACTCCTTCGTGTATCAGTTCAATTTCTGATGTCATACCTGCACCCCAATTAATCGAAAATGCTAAGCCCGCGTAACTCATACCCAGTTCCAGCGCGAGGGGAAGTTCTGGACAAAGCGTCATGCCGACAACATCAGCTCCCATAATGCGATAGGCTTTTATTTCCGCTGGTGTTTCAAAGCGGGGGCCGTTGGTTGAGGCGTAGACACCGCCTCTGCGAATTTTCATGCTCAATTTTTTTGCTTCTGATTCTAAGGCATTACTCAATATTGGGCAGAACGGTTTGCTCACATCAACGTGACCGTTAGCTTGTTCTAATAAATTGAAAAAGGTGTGTGATCTGCCTGAGCTATAATCAATAAAATCATCCAGAATGACCGGTACTGAAAGCTCAAAATCTTTGTTGATTGAGCCAACAGCAAATGTAGCGCAGATACGTTTTACACCCAATATATCAAGTGCTTTGATATTGGCTCGATAGTTCACACGATGTGGCGGAATACTATGTTCCGGTGCGTGGCGATTAAGAAAAATGATATCGCCTGCGATTTCTAAAGTCACTTCTCCAAAAGGGGTTTTTACCGTTTCCGTCTTTAGGTTCATTTCAGGTAAGGCATAAATACCTGTGCCCCCAATTATTGCCGCTATTTGATTCATTGTCTTTCCAATTGATTGGTTCAGTGGTTTTTTGGGGACGAGAGTCGTAAATAATAATCTTCTACTGAAGAAGCGTTCTGCATAGAAAGGTTGGGTGTCTCGAATTTTTTGTTCTGATCAAGTTATCCTGGCATGGACAGTCCTTTTCTATTGGCGAGGTTGAGTAACTTCAGAGACGCACCTTGTGGTTGTTTGTCACGTCGCTCCCATTGTTAAATCGCTGAAGACCTCATGTCCATTTACGACGCCATGATCGCTTGGCTGGCTTTATTATTCCAACTCAACATTAACTTTGCCGCTGCACGAACTGTTAGTAATTCCCTTTGTCTTCAAAATCCTTATCCCCATGAATGATAATATAGCACTAAGAACTAGAAAGGCTCAATCTTGAAAACGTTATAGGCACATAAAATTGAATTACATGGGTGGGAAATAGAATCGATCTTCAAGAACAAGTTTCTTGGGTTTTATCTATGAATTTCATCCGAAGTGAAACCAACATTGTTATTAGAACCTCTGGGCGGGGCGAATACGCGATTAATCAAGTCATTTTGAAAATGATATAGCAGGTTTACGATGCTATGATGAGATTGGTTTAGTGGGAACGATCTTGTTACCTAAATAGACAAGTGACCGGATTTGCCCCCGACCACTTTGTTTCATTATTTCTGCGAGCGTGACGAGTCAAAGTGTACTTTCTAATCCTTATCCGAAAATCTGGGAGAAGATCAAACAGTCCTTCTTCACTGTGCTATACAGTCGGCTCAGTTCAATTGAATTTCTTAAGGGATGCTGCACAATCCCTACAACAACTATATTGTCATGATCCAGTGGAGCAATCGGTTGCTTCTATTTGACTCCCTATTCCTTCTAGTTGCCACAGGCTATGTTATTGTTTCTTTCACGAAGTGTAGAAAGTTGTCAGTCTGGTTTCTAATTGCTACATCCATCTGTTTTGCTATGCACATTTGGATAGAGACTTATCGTTGGCAGATGATACCCGCATACATGATCACCTTAGTCGCTTGGTTGCGAATCCTTGGAAGAAGAACCGAGTCTAGTAAGCTCGGACTAACGCTGAACTTGATACTTGTTGTTACGAGTCTTGGCTTGTCGTATGTACTCCCGGTTTTTGAAATTCCCGCCCCAGAGGGACCCTATGGCGTTGGAACTACTACGCGACATTTGATTGATATCACCAGGCCGGAAACTGCGACTATTAATCCAGAGGACAAAAGGGAAATTGGTCTGAAAATTTGGTATCCCAGCGCAACAAGCGACTACCCAAAAGCAAATTATTGGTCAAACAGTCATGAGAGAAACAGAGCAATGCTTGCCGGATTTAAGGCGCCCGAAACCTTTGGCTTTTTGTTTTCTCACATCGCTGGAATTGTTACCAATAGCCATGTCAATGCACCGGTAGCATCTGGCCCGTTCCCCATCTTAATTTTTTCACACGCGCTTAATTTTGGAACTAGTGAACAGAACACAATTTTGATGGAACATCTCGCCAGTTACGGTTACCTCGTTGTATCAATCACGCATACCTACGGCGGGTTGTTCTACAGATTCCCAGATGGGCGAATGTCACGATCTGAAAAGATTCAGAAAAAATCTAGACGTATATTTGAACTAGAGCAAACTGACGAGTTGGACAATTTATCCATTCACTCAACCGACTCCTTGGAAGATCTAACGAATCTACTGCTTAGAGCTGGGGAAATTCTGAAGCAGACGACTGCCTTCCACCAGGACAACATTGATACTTGGTCCAAAGATCAAATCTTTGTAATTGATAAGCTATTTGAATTTGAAAAGGATGAACCGCTCCTTGCGGGAAAATTAAACACAGATTTAATTGGAGTTTTCGGAATGTCCTTTGGCGGAACAACGAGCCTACAGACTTGTGTCCTCGATACAAGATGTAAAGCGGTTGCGAACATCGATGGGTTTCAGATTAATTCAATCTACCTGCCGCCGCTACAAGTCCCACTACTCATAATTTCTGAAATGAAGTATCAGTGGAACCGAGTTACATTCGCTAGTGCTATATCACGCTCGTATCTTGTTAGCGTCTCGGAAACCGAACATGCAAATTTCACCGACTTAGCGTTGCTCTCTCCACTTCTAATTGGCACGTCAGTGCTAGGTACAATCGAACCCGGGCGTGGCTTAGAACTTATCAACACCATCGTGAAAACATTCTTTGACACAGAACTGCAAAACCTAGAAGGGAAGCATGTTAGCGATTTAGACATTTCAGAAGTGATAATCACGCATAACGATGGCGTGAAGTCGCGGAACAGAAAAACTAGGACGCAAATCCGCGATCAACTGATTCATTTTGAAAATGGCGCAATAAGTTTGTAAAGCTACGACTCTATTACTAGTAAGACCTCTGAGCCGACGCATTTTCACAGGGTACTGATTGGTCTAAAACGGGATGAGCTCTTCATCGTCATCATATGGCATCATGCCGCTCACTAAATTTAGAAATACCCCGAGCGATTCACATAGGTTCTTTACTGTCTCACTGTGCATTAGCTTCTCCTCTGGAGTCTTTGCTTTTCCCATAGCTTTCAGGGCGACATTAATTTCTTTTGAAATGCCAGTCATTATTTTCTCAGGATCCATTTTTCCCCCTACCCACCTGTCTTTGCTAAGACGAAATACTCCGCCATCCTTAGCGATTTGGAGCGCTATTAGATGATAACTACTAGCGAATGGCAAACGCAAGCCTTGACCTTGAGGTCTGAACCTGAAGATCAGTCTGGAGCCTATGCAGATTAGTTACTGCGTGCCGAATCGGGTTTAGGAATTCTGGCGGCTGAGGGTTAGAGATACTCGGCTACGCGACGAAAAGCTCTATTTGTTGCGGTGAATACCAATTACATTATCTTCGTTGCCGACAACCGCTTTTACCTTGCTTAGTAAATGTGGGGGCACGTTCCATTTTTGTCCGTCGGCAGTTAGTACTGTAACGGTCTTCTTGTTGAATTTCACTAATATCGCAAGTTGTTTCTCACGACCTAGGGGATCGAAGCTGACCTGATCACCTAGGGAGAACTGCATCATTTCGTGATGAGCATTAACCGAATCGAGAAACTTAAGCCGTTCTACAATCTGATGATTTAGTGCCATTAATTCGGTTTCTGTGAAATCGTCGATGTTTATTGTCATGTCTTGTTCTCGATTAAATGGCTTCCCACAAAGTGTTCTGACCTCAATCGTGGATTAGCATTGCTGCTTGCGCCATAATTTTTGTCCGCAAACAAATAGAAGAGATCAGGATTATAGAACACGATGTCTCCTGCTAATGTTACATCTCCAAAAGGGGTTTTAACAGTTTCTGTTTGTAGATTCATTTCGGATAAGACATCATTGCTGTCCCGTTAACTTTCATATCAAAGCCAACTGATAAATGTTGATGGGTTTCTCATTATGCGGCTCACCCCGAAGCAATGCCATCAAGTCCCGCCTTTCAAATAGATTGAGGTGTAGCAAGCGT
>JAESSY010000035.1 GCA_016763855.1 Pseudomonadales bacterium | reverse complement strand
TTCGACTCCCTCCTGGCGCGCCATTATTAGTTCGATAGTTTGTAGTTTTGGAGAGGTGGCCGAGTGGCCGAAGGCGCTCCCCTGCTAAGGGAGTATGGGTTGAAAGCCCATCGAGGGTTCGAATCCCTCCCTCTCCGCCAAATAAAAAAGCCCCATATATGGGGATTTTTTATTTGACGAAGTGGGAGGACCTGATTCGAAACTCATGTTCGACAAAATCATGCAGTGATTTTGGTCGCGGGAGCAAAGGAGATCAGTTGGATATACTGCTGATCTCAGCGTCTTAGGCGGAATTCTTTGTTAAGAGAAGGCCAAGATCAGTTGCGCAGCCAACTGAACAATCCATTCATGTCAATTAGCATCAGATCAAGATCAACCTCTTTACCCGTGATGGCATCGGCGTTACTAACTCTTTTTTATAATTTATTCTAATGCATCTATAATGGAATCAATGGAAATACCAGTAATACTGGTATTACTACAAGCAAGCGGTGGGTATGCAAACTACAACGAGTAAGTTAACGAAGAAGTATCAGGCCACTATTCCTGAGCCAGTGAGAAAGTTACTTCATTTGGAATCCGGGGATTAGATAGCTTTTGATATCAAAGATGATGATGTTCATTTGCGTAAAGCTAGGCCTATTGATCTTGCCTTTACCCGAAGCATTGAAGGTACTTTGACAAAAATGTTAAATAGAATATAAATGTCGAAGCTTTCAGATTTAGTTGCAAGAGGCAAAGCGCGCGGATTTATTACGCGTGTAGAGATTTTAGATGCTTTGAATCCAGAAGTGAAGGATGAGAATCTGATAAATGATATTGTCCTTATGATTAAAGGGCTGGGAATAGAATTTCTAGATCGAAGTTCAGGAAATAAAACTAAAACCGACGATCCATCTGGACTAACTGCCCGAGAGGCAAAAATTTTGCGAATGAGGTTCGGTATAGAAATAAGTACCGATCATATTTTAGAAGAAGTAGACAAACAGTTTGGTATAAGCAGGGAGCGAATTAAGAAAATTGAAGAAAAGGCTTTAAGAAAACTTAGGAGGAAGAAGGATGATCCGGATAACGATCTAGAAATTGCGTAGTCCATTTAGCAGACACTTCCATGGGAAGGTGCCTGACATGAGTCGGCGTTAAAAATTATCCGTCAATGACTCGATGAATATGTCGCTCACCAAAAAAGTACTAACAAGTAGTATCCGTGTCTAAAATGTAAGTTAATAACCCTTAATAACTTCTAAAAATCGGTCCACTTCATTCTCTGTATTGAAATAGTGCACAGATGCTCGAACTAAAGACCTTAGATTCCGCTTGCCGAAATCTAATTGGGCAGAGCTCAAGTTTGATACCGATACATTAATATTTTGGTGACGTAGATAGCTCGCCATTTCTTTTGGTTCTTTCCCCGCTTTACTGAAAGTGACGATGCCACACTTATTGACACCAAGATCATGTACAGCAATATCTGGTAGATCCCCTAGTGCTTGGCGCAATGTTTTTGCAAGTTTCACGACCCGAGTTTCGATATTGTCCAGTCCAATTTGACGCGCATATCTGACAGCCTGCATTAAGCCGATCTTTCCCGCGACATTACTTTCCCAGTTTTCATATCGTTTTGCCGTCCTAGCTAATTCAAATTGATCTGGATTGGTCCATGTTGCAGAACGAAGGTCAATAAAGGGGGGTTCAATTTTTTGAAGCATGTCATCACATACATAAAGAAACCCAGTACCACGAGGGCCGCGCAGATATTTTCGACCTGTGCCTGAAAGAATATGACAGCCGATCTTTTTGACATCGAGAGCAATTTGCCCCACAGCCTGGCAAGCATCTAACATATAAATCAGATCATGCTTTTTTGCGATTTTACCCACTCCTTCAACAGGATTGATTAATCCCCCTTGAGTTGGGACATGCGTAATAGCGATTAATCGCGTCCGTGGAGTGATCATGGCTTCCATAGCGCTAAGATCTATTTGTCCCACATTATCAGATGGCACGACATCTACTTCCCAACCTTTGTTCAATTTTTGTTGTAAATATGCTAAATAGTTAGATGCATATTCGGATTCATGGGTCAGAATTCGATCTCCTGACTTTAGGGGTAAGCCATAAAATGCCATGTCCCATGCGCGAGTGGCATTTTCAACATAGGCGATTTCTTTTGGAGATGCATTTAGCAGGGCAGCATACTCAGAATAGAAATCATCGAGTTCTTGCGCTGCTGAATTTTCGGCTTCGTAGCCTCCGATAGTCTGCTCCAACTTAAGATGACTTGTCATGGCATCATAGACTGGCAGGGGCATTAGGGAAGCACCCGCATTATTAAAATGAATAAGGTGATGACAGGCGGGGGTGTCTGCACGGACATTATCAATATCTATCATTCTTTCCAGTTCCTTATCACAAGGTGATTTGAGTAAGCTTAATACACTTTGTCACGAGAGCTCAGTAAAACAGTTAGCCAAATATTGGGCAAAGTAGGAATTATGATTTTTCTTCCTGTTTATTTATCCTTACTTTCAACTTGTAAGCGCAACGCGGCTTGTTAAAATTGTTTTCTTGTTGTACATCATTTCATAGGGAGTCTTCCACCCTAAACTCTTTCTCGGTTTATTATTTAGCTTCCATACTATTTTCGCAAGATGCTTTTTATCAAGTCCTTTCAAACTCTTACACTTAGGATAGTACTGACGTAGTAACCCATTGGTGTTCTCATTAAGTCCACGCTGCCAGGAAGAGTACGGATCGGCAAAATAAATAGCTGTTTCAAGCTCTGCAGCTACTCGCTCATGGTCAGCAAATTCTTTGCCATTATCAAATGTCACTGTTTCAAGTATATGGTCAGATAGTGCGCCTATTGTCGCGTCAGCGGTCAATTCAGCCGTTTTTCTCTCAAGGGGTTCAGAGACCAAATACTTTGATACCCGATCAACCAACGTCAATAAATAACCTTTGTGATGCGCACCTTCAACTGTATCACCCTCCCAATCACCTAACCGAGTTTTCGTTTCAACAATGGCTGGTCGATCCTCAATACCTACTCTCGCCACTATCTTTCCACGCTTGTCATATTTACCGTAACGTTTCCTGCGTTTCTTTTGGCACCTGAGGTGCGTATAAAGCTCACCACCTTCAAGTTTGTCTCGATAGATATATTGGTAAATCCATTCGTGGCTGATACACACTCTTTGTTCTTCGTAAAGCCGCCAGCCTATTTGTTCTGGACTCCAGTCCTCTTTGATCAGTCTCTCTACTTCATCCCATACCGGGTCGCTAATCCGTACTTGGCCATGTGCTATGCGACGACGCGTGGCAAATTGCTGAGCTTGCTTTGGTTGGTAACCTCGCAATCCTTTATTTCTGGATAACTCTCGGCTAATAGTGGATTTATGCCGATTCAAATTCAATGCGATTTCGGTAACTAATTTCCCTGCTTTCAATAGAGAATAAATCTGGTATCGTTCTGTTTCGGTAAGCTGGCTGTAACTCATAATGGCTCCTAGATTTTAAGCGGTTCAAGAGACTGGAGGATACACCAGCTTATCGTTCAATCGCAGGGAGCGTTGCGGTTACTAGTTGAAATCAAGATCCTAAATCATATCAATTTAGCTAAATTGAATTTTCTCAAGACCGAAGCATTAAAGTTGAATCTAAGGCGATTTATCCACATCGATCTTGGTGGCTAACCTGCAATCCGAATGTAATTTTATGCGCTAAACTGAATGTATGAGTTCCGATATTAACAGAGAAAATGAATCTGCAGAGGTAAAAGTAGTTTTGGCTACAAGCTTTCCTATTTTAACGCTCAGTCTAGAAGATCAGCAGCTGGTAGCGAGTTTAAGAGTATCCGAAACCCCTGATTTTCTGACCGAAGAGCAACTCAATATTAAGTTGGAAAAAACCGAGATGACAACGCTAAAGTTTGATAAGAAGGCGGTGAGTGAGTTGCTAAAACATGCACGAATGAATGAAGACTTTTCCGTGCAAATAGCCGAGCAGATTGATGCTTCTCTCACCCTAAAAATTAGTAATGACAAAATGATGGTTACCGCGGAATTCCAACCGGCTTGTGGCGGCGTTCCTCTTGACCGGGAAAAAATCCAACTTGTTCTGGATGAAACAAAAATATTCAGTGATTGTGTGCATCGAGATGCCTTCGAGACCTTATTGTGTACGAGGGAGAAATTTTCGCTTCTTATCGCCAGCGGACAAAAGGCTGTTAACGGAGATAATACTAAGTTTATTCCTTTGATTGACAGCCGTGGCGTTCCCTTACCCTTAGATGAAGAGGCTTTAAAAATTAACTATTTTGATGCAGAAGTTTATATCGCAATTGACGAAGGCGATCCTTTGATGAAGCGTATCCCTGCGACGGATGGTGTAGATGGAGTGAATGTGCTGGGCAAACCCCTCAAAGCGAAAAAAGGCAAAAATGCTAAGTTTAAAAGAGAGAAGGGTTCCGCTGTGGATCCAGAGAATGAAAACCTGTTGGTCGCAATTCAAAAGGGACATCCGATTATCACCCATCAAAGTGTAAAAATAGATGAAGCATTAGTACTTACCAGCGCTGATCTAAATTCGGGCAATATAAACTTTGATGGATCGGTACTGATATCGGGTCATGTTTTTCCCCAAGTAAAAATCGAAGCCACTGGTGATATTCATGTCAAGGGTAATGTCGATAACGCGATGCTTCTGTCGGGTAACGATATTGTTGTGGGTGGTGGTGTGGTAAGCGAATCCATTCCTTATTCCGAGGATCCGCCAAAAATCACGACGATTTTGAAGGCTGAAAATGATATTCGTGCAATGTTTATTAATTTGACAGATGCAGTTGCCGGTCACGATATTGTCGTCCAGAAATATGTGATGCATTCTCATTTGGATGCGAGGAACGATATTTTGGTTGGAGTAGGGGGCGGAAAAGGTGCGATAATTTGTGGCCAAAGCGAATGCGGACATTTATTGACTGCCAATGTTATTGGCTCACATGCCTATCTAAAAACAACAGTTATCTGCGGCGCCTTAAGTACATTATTGAAAGACAAACACCTTAATACTCATCAACAGGAACAGCGCAAAAAAGAACTTGATCGGCTCTCCGTAATAGAGGGGAAATTAGAACAAAATAAAGAATCGTTTAAGTTAGGACAAGTCTTGCTGGACAAGACAAAAAAGGTATCTTTGACAATTTCCGCGCTCAAAGAAATTCTGGAATTACTGGGCGAAACAGAAGCTCAGTTGAATGATTGGATTAGTGCTGCCAAGCGTGCTCAGATTCATGTCAATAAAAATTTATACCCCAATACTATATTGATTATAAATGATGTTAGCCGAAAAGTTTCAAGAGAGTGGAAGAAATGTGTTGTCTTGAACAAGGCTGGCGAAGTCCGCATTGAATAAAAAGATTGTGGTTATAAAAATCATCGACCAAAAAGAACTAGCATTAAGGAACTTAAGATGGATGTGAAAAATATCATGACAAGCGATTTGGTGACCGTAAAACCGGATCGAATTGTTAGAGACGTCTTCGAATTATTTAATCGGGTTTGTTATCATCATGTCCCTGTGGTCAATGATGACAAGCTTGTTGGGATAATTTCTGACCGTGATATGTCAAGAAATTTAAGTCACTACCTAGTTTCCACTGATGATGATGAAAGAGAATTAATGGATCGACTGGTGTCGGATATTATGACTATCGAACTTGTGACAATAGATAAGAGCACAAGTATCGACTGTGCATCGATACTGCTTTTAGAGAATAATATCTCCTGCCTCCCCGTTGTAGATGATGACTTGTTACTGGAAGGGTTACTGACATGGAAAGATATTCTTGAGTACTATGTTTATGCAAGCTAGGAAAAAGTGTGTTTAATGACCTAAATTATTGATAACAATAAGATGATAATTGGTCAGAATTGCAGGTACAATCTCACCATAAACTTCTTGTATTAACAATTAAAATCAGAATGGGTAGCGCTATGTCGCCACTGGTAACTCAGGCTTTGGATCTCGTTTTATATGGCATGGGGACTGTGTTTGTATTTCTCACGGTTCTCGTTGTTATGACAATGTTGATGTCTCTGATTGTTGGTGCATCAATTGGAGGCGCGGCTAATGAAGGCGCGCTCAAAGAAGGCATTAAAAATGGTAATGTAGAAACTGATGCCTTAGATCCTAAACTTGTGGCAGTCATAGCGGCTGCAGTCAAGAGACATCGACATAGTAAGCAATAAGCGTTTCAAGGATACTTTATGACAGAGAAGAAACCGCTGGGAATTACCGATGTCGTGCTTCGCGATGCTCATCAGTCATTGTTTGCGACGCGATTACGGTTAGAAGACATGTTGCCCATCGCGTCCAAACTTGACCAAGTGGGTTTTTGGTCTCTCGAAAGTTGGGGAGGAGCAACTTTTGATGCATGCATCCGCTTTCTCGGCGAAGACCCCTGGCACCGCATTCGGGAACTCAAAAAAGCGATGCCGAATACACCTCAGCAAATGTTATTTCGAGGCCAGAATATCCTTGGCTATCGACATTACGCTGACGACATTGTAGATAAGTTTGTAGAACGTGCTGCGGTAAACGGTATTGACGTATTCCGAGTTTTTGATGCGATGAATGATCCGCGAAACCTAGAGGCCGCTATTACAGCCGTTAAGAAGCAAGAGAAGCATGCTCAAGGAACCCTGTCCTATACTGTTAGCCCTGTCCATAATATTGAATCCTGGCTTAAATTGGCAAAGCAGATTGAAGATATGGGTGCAGACTCAATTGTGATAAAGGATATGGCGGGTTTACTCAAACCTTATGTAGCTTTTGAGCTTGTAAGTGAACTCAAAAACCTAGTCGATATACCCATCCACATGCACTGTCATGCAACAACCGGCATGTCGACAGCCACGTATTTGAAATCCATCGAAGCCGGTATTGATAATGTAGATACGGCGATTTCATCTATGAGTATGACCTACGGCCACTCGCCGACCGAATCCCTTGTTGCTATTATGGAAGGCACGGAAAGAGACACCCATCTTGATATTTACCTGCTCGAAGAGATTGCTGCCTATTTTAGAGAAGTGCGAAAAAAGTATGCGCAATTCGAAGGCAGCCTAAAGGGAATAGATTCAAGAATCCTGGTAGCTCAAGTGCCTGGCGGGATGTTAACTAACCTCGAAGGGCAGCTAAAAGAGCAAGGTGCATCTGATCGGCTCGATGAAGTGCTGCTCGAAATCCCGAAAGTCAGAAAAGATCTGGGTTATATTCCCCTTGTTACCCCCACCTCACAAATCGTGGGTACCCAAGCAGTGCTAAACATATTGTCTGGGGGGCGATATAAAAGTATGACTAAGGAAACCGAAGGGGTATTGAAAGGTGAATATGGGGCGACACCTGCACCGGTCGATTCGGATCTTCAGAAGCGAGTCCTAGGGGGTAAAAAAGTGATTACCTGCCGTCCTGCAGATAATCTGGAACCTGAGTTTGAGAAGCAAAAATCAGCATTGTTAGAAAAAGCGAAAGAACAAGGATTTGAACTGGGTGAGAACCTAGATGACGATGTTCTAATCTATGTTTTGTTCCCGCAGCCGGGTTTAAAATTTCTGGCTAATCGAGATAATCCAGAAGTCTTTGAACCTGTCCCAAGCTCAGTAAGTGCGGAAGTTGTGGTGGCGCAAGTTAATGGGTCTGAAGTCTATACAGTTGAAGTAGATGGAAAGGCTTATGTAGTTAAGGTTACACCGGGCGGAGACATAGATTCAATTGTAAATGCTTCTTCGAATCCTGCACCATTAGTTTCTTCGAGTCCTGTTGTTAATACCAATGCCAGCCTTGGGATCTCTGCTCCACTGGCAGGGAATATTTTTAAAGTGAATGTCGCGGTGGGTGATCGGGTGCAAAGTGGCGATATCGTTGTAGTACTAGAGGCGATGAAAATGGAAACAGAGATCAGAGCGAGCAGTGCAGGTATCGTGTCCCAAGTGATGGCCAGAGAAGGTGATAGTGTTACGCTTGGCGCGACATTGATTGTCCTAAACTGAATATGGATCCTTTAACGACACTGTGGCAGTCTACCGGATTATTCCAATTGAGCTTAGGGCAATTCGCTATGCTCTGTATCGGTTTACTTCTACTCTATTTGGCGATTGCTAAAAAATTCGAGCCCCTGCTTTTGGTGCCCATTGGTTTTGGGGGCATTCTCAGTAATATCCCCGGTGTAGATATAGCGGTGGGTACAGGCATCCTGCATCAATTTTATGCCTTGGGCATAGAGACCGGCATATTTCCCCTCGTGATATTCATGGGTGTGGGGACTTTAACGGATTTTGGGCCGCTTTTGGCTAATCCAAAAACACTGTTTCTCGGTGCAGCCGCACAATTTGGAATATTCGCAACCCTGTTGGGTGCAGTCGCTTTATCTGATCTGGGTATCTTCGATTTTACGATTGCTGAAGCCGCTGCCATTGGCATTATCGGGGGTGCCGACGGACCGACAGCGATTTATGTTGCAGGTCAACTAGCGCCGCATTTACTGGGTGCCATTGCGGTGGCAGCCTATTCCTATATGGCTTTGGTGCCTATTATCCAACCTCCTATTATGCGTCTGCTAACGAGTGAAGCGGAACGCAAGATTGAGATGAGCCAACAAAGGGAAGTTTCCCAAAGAGAGAAAATCATTTTTCCGGTCATGCTTTTGGGCCTTGTTGCGCTATCTGTTCCTAGTGCTGCGCCTTTGCTTGGCATGTTTTGTTTCGGTAACTTGATGAGAGAGTCCGGGGTTGTGGAAAGACTCTCGGACACAACACAAAATGCTTTGATTAATATGACGACTATATTCTTGGGCCTTGCCGTCGGATCGAAATTACAAGCTGAGCAATTTCTTGTACCAGAAACCCTCGGAATTTTGGTGTTAGGTATGTTCGCATTTTGTATTGGTACTGCCTGCGGTATTCTGATGGCAAAACTAATGAATCTTTTATCCAAAAACAAAATCAATCCCCTCATTGGTGCCGCCGGGGTTTCTGCTGTTCCAATGGCCGCAAGGGTAGCCAACAAAGTAGGATTAGAAGCGAATCCGCATAATTTTTTGTTGATGCATGCTATGGGGCCGAATGTGGCTGGGGTTATTGGTTCTGCTGTAGCGGCAGGTGTTTTGATTATGTTGGCTGGGGGATAGGGCTGTTT
>JAESSY010000034.1 GCA_016763855.1 Pseudomonadales bacterium | reverse complement strand
TAGTCGGCATAGCAAGATGCTATTGTTAGTTTGGAATGAGAACAGCTGCTGTTACTGAGTTTGCAGAGATCAAGAATTGCCCATTTATGGATGGGCACTAACTAGATTGAGAGTAGAGATTGTAGTGGTACATTGATTTTAGGTTAGGGGGACTTCAACCTGTCCCCAATATTTTGTAGGTATTCGGCTTAGAAAAACCCAAACAATGATGATTGAAAACTGGGGTAACAGATGGAAAATGAAGGTTTGATTGAAGTTAATGGTTTGCGGCTCTTCTATCGAGAGTGGTCATGTACTGGTGATTCCCCACGAGACCATTTGTTGATGCTACACGGTAACTCTGGTACCTGCGCTAGCTGGGAACCCATCGCGGCGCAACTGGCTAAAAATTTTAACCTCTTGGCAATCGACCTAAGAGGGCACGGTTACTCCTCATGGTCTCCAGATGCTGATTACAGTGCACGGTCTATGGCTGATGATGTCGCGAAAGTATTAAATGGTTTTGGCTTTGAGTCTTATTCTCTACTCGGACATTCGATGGGAGGTCGAGTTGCGATGGCATTCGCAGAGAAAGCGCCGGCGGGACTCAGGAGGCTGATTGTCGAGGACATTCGTCCACAACCTCACTCACTCATGGGGCTGCCGAGACCAGAGCGTTTTTCTTCTCTCGCTGAGGCGGTTGAAATGTTTCTACAACACAATCCAGGTGCAATCGCGGAGGCTGAGGCCTGGGCAAAGAGACTCATGAGAACCGAAGATAGAGACTGGACATGGCAATTCGATCGCACGATGCGTGACCCTAATATTGACCGAAGACACATGGGTGCAGAAGAGGCTTGGAATGCTTTCCTAAACATCATAGTCCCAACTCTTCTCGTTCGCGGTGCGACAAGTGATTTGTTGAAAGCTAATGAGGCTGAAGAAATGGTTGCAGCCGGTAAGGATTGCCGGCTGATCACAATTGAAAACGCAGGCCATAGAGTGCATGGGGATCAACCGGAGGCTTTTTTGCAAGCGATAATTCCTTTTCTCATGGAGAAATAATAATGAGATCACACTCTGAAAAAATCAATTGGGCAATTCGTTTTGCCAGATGCCAATTAGAAAAATTGAGCGTCCCTTCTGTCACCCTGTTAGCTTGGTGTCATTCTCCAGTTGAGGGCCTGTCGTGAATTGGGAAGCAATAGGATCAATCGCTGAACTCATTGGTGCATTGGCAGTTCTCGCGACCTTGATTTATCTAGCCTTACAGATTCGCCAGAATACCAAAGGCATGGAGGAAACCAGAAAAGTCGAGTTAGCTCGAAACAGGACGCTGACGACTCAATTGCGTACAGATTGGCTGTTAAGCGAAGCAACATCAAAAGAAATGCATCCCATGTATAATAAGTTGTATACGGCTGGGTTTCCTAAAGAACCAAAATCGCTTCAAGTCCTTACTGCTGAAGAAAAGATCCAGCTTGGTTTTTTTCAGGTGGTGAACCGTATGATAAATGAAAATGCCAAGTATCAATATGACATGGGCTTGATCGATGAAGAATCCTACGAGTCCAGCCGATTGGTTCTACAAAATATGAGACTAATTTGGGATGAACTTGGCATTTCGGAGGGATCATTACTTGTTGATAAAGACCCATAGCACGAAGTTTAAATCACTCGCTCTACTCAATCAGACCACCTGCGGCGGCCGATTAACTGAGTGTTAAATTCCTTGGAGATACGATGAGTCACTGGCAACCATTTTACGAGAAGACCAAAGAACGTCCTGCAGACCCAATCATGGGTTTCGCTCGTAGTCGAGTCGCTTCCAAACTTGAGAAGATAGCAATCGACTGCGGGTGTGGTGCCGGTCGAAACAGCGAATACCTTCGCAACAAGGGTTTCGAAGTTCATGGCTTTGACCCTGATAATGAAGCGATCGAAATATGTAAAAAACAATTCCAGGACGATGATAAGGCGCACTTTAGTTGTGACAGCTTTTCTACGTTTAAGTATCCCTCAGCCTCATTGGTCGTTGCTAGCATGAGTCTCTTCTTTTGCCCCGCATTGGAATTTGATGCCAGTTGGAAACGAATTACCGAAAGCCTCTCTGTCGGTGGTGTTTTTTGCGGTTCGTTTTTAGGCCCTAATGATTCTTGGGCAAAAACGGGGAAGTAAAGCAAGGCTTGCCAGTATTGTCACATAGTCTAGAAGAGGTCCATTCACTCTTTGAGGGCTTCGAGATCGAAGGGTTTGATATTAGAGACTTCGATGGCAAAACAGTGACAGGGGTCGAGAAACACTGGCACATTTTTACCGTAGTGGCTGTACGGCGGAAGCTAACGTGAAGCTTAAATCATCACAAAGTGATATGTGGCCGAGGTAACAACTTGACTAAACCAACTGAACTGAACCCACTAAAGAACAAGTCACTGATAGTTGGAATGTTCGCACTGAAGCGTACGATCAACGCATAACAAATAGGAGGCAAAGCTGTGAACTGGGAAGCGATTGGCGCAATGGCTGAGATTATTGGTGCAACGGGCGTGATATTAACACTCGCGTATCTTGGCTTGCAGATTAAGAGCAACACAAATACCACTCGTGCTTCGATACGCCAACAGCGACTGGAAACTGCAGTTCAGTTGACAAGCTCGTTCTATAACAGTCCATATTTGCCGGGTATCGGTGAGAAATTGTCTGCTGGCGAAGAATTGACCAGTGAAGAAGTTTCAAGATTTCGCCTCTACGTAATGATATGGCACCGGAATTTCGAAATCAGTGTATTGCAAGAGAGTGATGGACTACTAGATTCGATAATTATTGACGGCATGAAACGGGTATTAACAACGCAATTCAAAATAAATGGAGTGGATAGTAATTTTAAACAGTGTTTCCCAAGATTTCAAAAGTACCCTGATTGAGTTTTTTTTCGAAAAGAAGTCCGTGGAGCAGTTTTTCGGTAGTGTATGGTCAAATGTCTGAATAGCCACTGATCTATTGTCTTACAGAGGCCGGGTTGATCACTTAGGGGATTTAGAGGACGGGCAGGAGTAATTTGGCTGTTTATCCAGGCATGTTTTAGGGTTGGATGGCTATTGCTTGATTCGGTGGTGGTTGCGCTTTGATATGATCCAAGATCTTCTGGATTATATCTGGGTCAGTGATGTCGGCGATGACACGCATAGTTCCACCACACAGAGGGCACAGGGTAATCCGAAGGCGGCCCCATCATATTAAAGACTCTCTTGAGTCGTTGAGCCCAGGATAGAGGTGCAATAAGTTCACTCGCGGCCTCTTCAACCGATATGTGTTTTCTGTTATCCACTTTTCCTTTAACTCTTTTGGTGCTCTTTGGAATAATCAGCTTTCTGAGCTTCGCGTTGGGAGCGAAAACACCATGATATCGAACGAGGTTGTGACGCGGTCGGGGTACCATCGCTGCAAGTTTGCTAAGAAAACCCAGGGGCGAAAATAGCATGTGGGTCGTGCCGTTACGAAATGGATTTTTTAGCTCATATTGGATCTTGCCATCGGCTCTGACTATAAGTCGGTCTAGACAAATGGCTGGTCTGGTGACATATCCACATAGGCGTTCTAATCTGGTCCTCTGATAAGGCTGGCAAGAAACGGCAGCGTTGAGTGAAAAACCATCACGGTCTACAGTCAAGGCTTTCTCAGGTTTGTCTGTTCGGATAAACAATGGGTCATGTAATGTAAGTGTGCGGCTGCCAGAATGGGGACCAATGGCGATGCGATATCGGATAGATGCGGCACTGAGTGAATCCATTGGCTCATGGAAGTCAAAATCAAGCCATGGTTGCTCTGGTTCGGGAATGAGCAGGCCGTCTCTTTCGAGTGTACGAACTACACGTTGGATCACTCGATTGAGCAAGGTTCGCAACTCTGTTTGATTTGGTGCTTTTACACGATGAAATTTTACTTTACCTGATTTGCCAACGATGTATACGCCGTCGAGTGCGATCATGTGTAGGTGAATATTGAGATTTAGGGCCGATCCAAAGCGTTGGATCAGTGTAACAATGCCAGTCTGGGCACCGCTTGCGCGGGTTAACCTAGCACGATGGATGAGGTCGGTTTCTATTGCACGGATAATGACAGCGAGGCACCGGCTAAGTGTGTCGGGTTGACGGGCAAAAAGTAAACGCAACGGACATGGGAAGCTGAGAACCCATTGTCGTACCGGT
>JAESSY010000033.1 GCA_016763855.1 Pseudomonadales bacterium | reverse complement strand
CAGGGTTCGGTCCAGGCAATCAAGGATTATGCAAAAGAAATAGGGCAATGTTGGATACAGATTCGATCTGCGCAACTCGTTACCTAAAACGATAATAATTGTCTCCTGCTTTACCGCTAATATGAAATAACGCCACGCATCTAGCCTTTGTGCTTAATTTTCTGCAATTTACTAAGTCATTTTGAAAGTGATGCAGTTGATTCTGTAATTCTATGGGGGGACCGAATAAGGCAGGGTGTCCATAATTTCTGGTAATTCTATGGGGGGACCGAATAAGGCAGGGTGTCCATAATTTCTGAATTTCATTCATAATTTTATTTTTCTTCAAGAAAGTGAATTAAGGATGAACCGCTCATTTTAATAGTCAGCTCGAAACACCCTAATCGGTTTCCAATACAGCCAAATCAGAGCTGTAGCGATAATCGATATAACACCTCCCAATAACATTGTGTTGTTAGCGCCGATTATGCCTGCCCATGTACCAACCCAGATTGTACCAATGTTGTTGGCGGTTTGGGCGGTAAGAATCATGAGTGCAAAAGCTCGTCCTCTCATGTGGTCTGGAGTAGTCAACATCACCGTCGTTTGTCTCACGGCGACTGTGACAGCATCTGCTGCACCTAAAAGCCCAATCATTAATAAACCCATAACAAGCCCGCCGGCTAGTCCAAAACCAAATAAAATGAAACCATAGGCAAATGAAGCGTAGAGCACTAACATTCCTTGGGCCTTATAGGCAACAAAAAGTAGAGCGATGAACGAACCGAGAATAGCGCCCGCAGAATTTGCTGCGCCCAACATGCCTGTCACACTTGCCCCCCCAGCAAAGAGACCTAGCGCCAACACGGGTAATATCTCTCGATAAAAAGACGCTGTCGTGATGCCCATATCCAGTAGAAATAAACCCGGAAGTATTGGATGCTTTGATACGTAGTCAAAGCCATCTTTTGTCTGCTGTACTTGCGATGGTTTCTCCTTGGTCTTATCGTGGCCTTCAGCGAAACCTTGGACTTTTACGAGAAAAGGTAAGATTGCAGAAACGGATGCAATGAGGGCCGCAATTAAGAAAACCTCTGTTAAACCAAACGTCACGGCAACGAAGGCAAAGAGCAATGGGCCAGCTATTGCAGCGGCATTAGAGGATGCGGTATCTGTGGAAACCGCGAGCATTAATTCATTCTTGGCTACCACTATAGGAATAAGTGCAGCCCTTGCAGGGCTTGCTAACATGTGTGTGCCCGCCGTAACAGCAATCCCAAAATAGATGATGGTTGGTGTTAGTGCTTCATTAAAATTCATGGTGGCGAGGAATGCCAGCACCAGAGCCGTTAGACCATAGGAATAGGTCATGAGTTTTTTTCGATCCAATCGATCCGCTAAGTTACCTGCCCACAATGTGACTGGTATTTGAACGACCAATTGAACAACACCAATTAGTCCCACTAGGTATGCTGAGTTTGTTTCATCCAATAACCATTGTGCTGTACCGAGTATTCGCATCCAACTCACAATCGACCCAAAAATGAGTACTACCCAAAGCACTCGATAGTCCGAATATCGAAATACGTCCCAAGGTTTGACTTTAGTGATGTTCAATGTTGATGCCGAGGATAAAAATTGAGATGCATGCTAACACTTGTTCAGCAGTTCAAGATAGAGACCCTCAACTCATAAACTCACTGTCACACATTCCCCCCTGACTCTGGAAGGATTTCGTTTAGAAAGGTTGGGTGTCCATAATTTCCTTAGAAAGGTTGGGTGTCCGTAATTTCGTCCCAGAATCTCTCAGCGCAAAACGAATAGCTGAAGTTAATTTAGGAAGCGCAAATCGTGGTTCCTGATTAACTTCTCGTGCTAGCAGCTCTGCGCAATAAGGTCCCATTGTTGCGCCATGAGAACCAAAACCGACTGCGCAATAGAGTTTATCTTGGTAATCAGAAAAAGGTTTTTCTCTAGATCGCTGGGATGACTGACAATATTGTTGAAGCGCAGGCCAGTTAGGTACTTTACTACAAACAGGCATCCTATCTCGGCTAGTCATCCTATGTCCCACTTGGGGTGTTATACTAGAAGGTGTAATTGATGTGATTTCTGCTAGCTGTGTTAGCAGCCAATCTGTATCTTCTTGCCTGATGCCTTTGTCAAGATCATTGCGGGAGTATGTGGCTGAGAGGGTATTGCTTCCCATATTCTTTGGGAAAAGTGATACAGCATCGTCGATAATCGTTTTTGGTTCGATACCGGGTATTCCAAGCTGTAGACTTTGGCCGCGCACAGAGACTAAATTGAGTTGCTCTAATTCAGAAAAATGCTGCGCGCCCGTCGTTAAAATGATGATGTCACTATTGTCTTTTTCGCCATTGGCGGTTGAAATGAACCATTGGTTTTCTTCATAAGAAATTGAATTGACATGCGCGCCCAATTTGATTGTAGACTTGGTCGCCAAATCAAGCGCTTTGGGATTAAGCCAGCCTGCTTCAGGAAAGAAAAGTGCAGCTTTATTGATGTCTATGCCTGCAACGGAAGAGGCTTGTTCCGCGCTAAGCAAACGAACGAGATTGTCAGGGAATTGTGAATCAATTTTTTCAGCCCTTATTAATGCTTTTTCGTTATCTATCGTGAGTAACCTCCCCGAGTGAAAATAGGCTATGTGATTGATTGTGAAGTTAAACCCGTGGAGGGAGAAAATACTGTTTTGCTGTGGTGCCGCAGATAACTGGGGATAAACCCCTAACTGTGATATTGCTTTAACTGCGCCCAGAATTTCATTCTCAGTGTCATACAAGCAGGTTTCTATCTCCCGTTTTTCTAATGCTTGAGCGACAAATATGCCTGATAAACCAGCGCCGACAATCGCAACTTTTTGAGATTTTTTTCTGTTCGGTTCCCAAGTCCCAGGAGAACTTGCAAATAACATCTCTGCTTTTTTACCAAACCCTTTGGTCTTTGCAACTTCGAGTCCTTTAGATGCGAGGCCTCGTCTTAAGTGTCCCGCAACACTATAGCTTGAACAGGAAGCCCCCGATCTGAGTCGTTTGGCAATCTCTGTATAAATGCTGTCGGTCCACATAGTTTCATTTTTAGACGGGCTGAATCCGTCTAGAAAACAAGCGTCAATATTCGCAATTAAATCTGGTAATGTTTGATTGGTATCTCCCAGAACAAGCGTTAGGCATACGTCATCGGAGAACCAAATATGATGCATGCCGGGAATGGGGGGTGGATATTTATCTATAAGCTGGGCTAAGTATTTGTTATCCAGAGACTTGTTTAATATGACCAGATCTTCAGGGGAAACTGGGAATTGTTCAAAAGCGACATACTGCAATGTAAAAGCTGTCTGTGTTTGACGTTTCAGCTCAAGGCTAAGAATAAAATTGAGGCCAAAACCAAATCCAGTTTCAAGAATCGTAAATTCATCTTTTGACTTAAGTTGCTGCCATCGTTGCTTAAGTTTATTTCCTTCAAGGAAAACATGTGTTTTTTCTGCTAAACCGCCAATACTTTCAGCCTCTCCAAAACTCTGGCTCCAGTAGGTGTCATCGAATTGTGGGCTATAAGGGCAAAGATTATCTCGCCACTTGATGTCGGCATAGGGTAGCAAATAGCGCAACAAATAGGGTGGTGAAGAGGAGGGCTTCATTTTTAATTATTCAGCGCTTTCATTATTGCCCTGTGCGATTTCTCTTTCTGGATCGGTAATCCACTCACTCCAGGAACCAGGATAAAGTATAGGTTCGGGAAAGCCCGCGTGAACCAAGCAAAGTATATTGTGAGCAGCAGTCACACCTGAACCGCAGTAACAAACAGTCGCTTCTGTATCTGAAATTCCTTGTGCTTGAAAATGTGCTTTGAGCGCAGTTGCGCTTTTAATTTTACCATCTTCTTCTAGGTTCTGGGAAAAAGGCATGCATTGGGCTCCGGGTATATGTCCTGCAATAGGGTCGATGGGCTCTTTTTCCCCAACAAATCTGATTAATTCACGCGCATCAGTAATTCCGCCTTTGTAAGCTAATAATGCATCTGCACTGATCTGCTGCGTCAATTCGGCTTTGGATATAAAGATAGATTGTTGAATGTTGGGTAAGGCTTGGGTAATTTTTTGATTTACGGTTTTCCAAGCCTTATAACCCCCATTCAGTACGACAGCATTCCCATGCCCTATCCAGCGAAACATCCACCAAGCACGTGCTGCATAAGCGCCGGTATCATCGTCATAAAGCACAAGCATGTCGTCATTATTGATCCCCCAATGCCGAACTTTCGATTCGAAATCAGACTTCAATGGCAGTGGATGACGTCCTGTCTTGCCTGGCTCAATTTTACCACTCAGATCCACGTTGAGATTAGCGTATAACGCGCCAGGAATATGGTCTTGAAGATAGGCTTTATTTCCGTATTCAGGGTCCATT
This sequence comes from Pseudomonadales bacterium, assembly GCA_016763855.1. GTDB lineage: Bacteria > Pseudomonadota > Gammaproteobacteria > Pseudomonadales > Azotimanducaceae > JAHRVQ01. Next base: position 883 of record JAESSY010000033.1, on the reverse strand, counting down.
AATGAGAAACGACAATCAATAACACGGACGGTTTTATTTTGGCCGGCTTTGGTGTTCAACAGGCTCGAAAGTGCCGCTACTGAAATAATATTCTGCATATGCTGATGTACTCATATTTGAGGGTCGACTAAACTTGCATGGTAAGGAAAGAATTGTAACACTGCCTCTGGTTTTTTAATGAATCGTAGGCCTAATAAGAGGGTTTTCTAGATTGCAAAAGTTTGGTTTTATTGTCTTGAGCTTAATGCTGCTCAATACTCAAGTAGCAGCTGATGATTTCTTGACAAGTAAACAATGGAAGATTGTTAATTACTGGTCTTTATGGTGTGCTCCATGTCGTGTCGAGATCCCTGAGCTGAATTTACTGAGCAAAGAATTAGCCCCGTTTGGTGTGATAGTGGTGGGGGTTAATTTTGATGAAGACCCGCGAGCTAAGACAATGAAAATTGCGAAACGCATGGGCATAGATTTCCCTACATTAGAACTCGCGACCGTAAGAGCCCTGCATATTGAAGCACCACATGTTCTACCCACCACTTATATACTGGGCCCGGATAACGAGATTAGGACAAAGCTGGTTGGCGTTCAAGATAGAGAGAGCTTAAAGAAAGCGTTGGCAAATCTTAATTTTTCTGAAGGTTAAAGAATATGACACGAATATTATCCCTTTTCTTTCTCATCTTGATGCTCACTAAAGTATTCCTTTAAATTTTTATTGGTCAGAATCTGCTTTTTTAACTCGTTTCCCATATACTGCTTAATCTTCTTGCTTGTAAGCGTAGAGAGGATGTCGTCAGTCCTACTCTTCAGTCTGTTTACTTCTGTCCAGTCAATAGGAAGAGAGACGAACAAAGACCTCCCGAACTTCTTCATCATTTTCTTT
>JAESSY010000032.1 GCA_016763855.1 Pseudomonadales bacterium | reverse complement strand
GCAATATCGCCCAAGCCAACACACCTTACGCAACCAATAACCACGTTGCTCAATGTGGCAAAATTAACAAGTTTGATTTCAACGGCAATAGCGTTGAAATTCGAAACTTTTAATACGCTATCTACACTCTCAAAGTAGAAAGTAACTAAAAAGTAAAAATAAAAAATCATTAATTCAAATCCTAGACAAGAAATGGAACATTCTTGTCTAGGATTTTGCAACCAAAATTTAGTGATGACCTAATAATTATTATCAATTCACAAAAATAAAAATAATGAGAAACCTATGAAAATAACGAAAACACTATCGGGGGTGCTAATAACAAGTTTACTGTTAAGCACTGCTGCTAATGCCGAGTGGTTCTTTCGCGGCACTGCCAATAATTGGCAAGCGTTAGCATTAGAACAAACCGCAACCAATAAGTTTGAAACCTGCCAAACCTTTACCAATACCAATGCCCGTTTTAAAATTGATCGCGATGGCGATTGGGCCGAAAGTTACCCAACCGGTGATCACACAGTAACCACCAATAACACCTATAAAATCACCTTTATGAGTGATACTAAAGACATTACCGCCCAACCGGTATCTGACTGTAACGCCTTTAGCCAAAACTTTGCCAGCTTGAACTTTCGTGGCACACCTAATAGTTGGAACAACCAAGCAATGACCTTGGTCAGTGATAATACTTGGCAAACAACGCTAGTATTTGATGGCCAAGAAAATCAACGCTTTAAGTTAGATGTTTTAGGAGATTGGAGTCAAAACTATGGTGGTAGCAATGGTAATATCAGCCTTAATGGCGGTGATATAACTACGCCAGTAAACGGTGAGTACATCGTTAGCGTAAATGACTCAGCACTTACCTATTCACTAACCGCAACCAACGCGCCTGTTAATGCCAAACCTACTGCGATAATTTCACCCGCAGCTAATCAAACGGTAGTGTTAGGCACCAGCTTAACACTAAGCGCCGTTGACTCTAGCGACAGTGATGGCACAGTTGATATTTATAGCTGGAGCACTACCGAGAGCACCCAATCTATTTCCGTTAGCTACAATACCTTAGGTACGCATACGGTCAGTTTAACTGTTACCGATAATGACGGTGCCATATCAGATACCGTATCAGTGACTATTAATGTCATTGAAGATACTAATCCAAACGATAGCTGGTTCTTCCGTGGCACGCCAAACAATTGGTCAACAACCGCAATGGATTCAACCGATAACATTAATTTTTGTACTGAGCAAAGCTTTGGCAGTAACAACCCTCGCTTTAAAGTGGATCATTTTGGCGATTGGAGTGAAAACTACCCTGCTGGTGACATCACAGTAGCCAACGATACCACTTTTACTATCTGTTTTAACGCCACTACAGAAGAATTTACCGTAACCGAAATTGAAGGGGTTGATAATAAAGCACCTACAGTTACCGCATTACCTTCTGCTGGTTTTTACAATAGCAGCCAAAGCATTAGTTTTAGCGTAACTGACAATCAAGACCCGTCACCTAAAATTTATTGTACTACTGATGGCACTACGCCAACCGCGTCATTATCACTTTGTAATAACAGCACCTTTACTGCTAGCGATGTGGTAAACGACGGTGTCGACTTAAGCATTAATGTCTTAAGTGTTGACGCTATCGGCAATTCAAAAGTTGAGACTTTCAATTACACTATTGGTGCGATAAGTGGCGGTAGTGGTGATTTTCGTGAAGAAAATGTTTACTTCATCATGACCGACAGGTTTGCTGATGGTGATACCACTAATAACAACATTTGGGGTGATGAATATTTACCTAACGGCGCGAGTGATAAATACAATACTAATACCAGTAAAACTGGGCCTTTATCGTATTATCACGGTGGCGATTTCCAAGGAATTATTAACAACCTTGATTACATTCAAGACATGGGTTTCACCGCTATTTGGATAACACCCGTAGTTAAACAACCTGAAGGGCGTCATATATACGATCCGAACAATCCGATTACTGGCGGTGGTGGTGATTGGTACGAAGCCTCAGCATTTCATGGCTATTGGGCATACGATTTTGATCAAATTGACCCGCATTTACATTCTTTAGGTAAAAACAACGATGGCTGGGCTGATTTTGATGCCTTAGTTGACGCTTTACATGCTCGTGGTATGAAAATAATGCTCGATATTGTCGTTAATCATGGTCATCCAAGTGCGGTATCGCAATTATCAAAAAACTTCGATAAACGTCAAACCATTATTATGGACGGCCAAGAATGGGTTTGGGAAACCAATGACCCTTATTTCGATAGTAATCAAACCCCGCCAACCGATGGCTTTTTCAGCTACGCCAACGGGACTTGGTTAATTGACTTAATCGACTTTAATGAACATGGCAGTGCCGGTAAAAATGCCACTGAGCACCTTAAAAATGTTTATAAACGCTTTATTGACCACGGCGTAGATGCGTTTCGAATTGATACCGTCTCTTATATGAGTGCTGGTTTTTGGGAAGAATTCACTCTAGCCATGGACGCTCACGCCAAAAGTTTAGGCAACGACAACTTCTACATGGCCGGTGAAGCATGGACGGGCGACCGTACTGCTGCGGTAAACCTAATCTATAACGGTGCTGGTAAAAAATTCCACATGTTAGACCTACATGGTTCGTCCATGGATTTTCCCGGTTGGATGAGCCGTGCTTTTAAAAACGAATCAGGTTTTGATGATCCCAACGGCTGGGCACGCATTGCCGGTGCAGGTGGCGATGCCAGTGGCATTTATGACCCTACTTATTTAAGTACTTTTGTTGATAACCATGACGTCACTCGTGCAAACGGTATATTAAATCAAACTCAGTACATGAATAACTTGAACTTCATTTATTTGTTCCGCGGTTTGCCCGTGGTGTTTTACGGCACCGAAGTTTTGTATTCGTCTTGGCCTCATTACATCACTACCACAGAGAAAGAAGATGTGGTGGCCCGTTGGATGTTAGGTAGCAGCGGTATTGATTTTGCTAAAAATAATCAACCAACCTTATACAAACATTTAAAAATGTTAAACAGCTTGCGTAGCTCGTCATCGGCCCTGCAAAAAGGTCAACAAGTTGATTTATTAATGAATGGCGACCAAGCCGTATTTAAACGTGATTTGGGAGGCCCAGTTGCTTATGTTACTTTATCTAAAGGTGCTGGTTTTAGTTATACCTTTACTGGCTTAGTTAACGGTAGTTATCGCTTACTTACTCCAAACACTAATAATGGCAGTTATGATTCACAAACAGTGAATGTCACTAATGGCAGTTTTGCTGTGTCAGTGAACAGTAACGCTTTTGTTATTCTGGATAAAATTTAATTTTGCGTTAATCAACAAACTGCAAGCGCAACATTGTGTTGCGCTAGCACTTACGGATGAGATAAACCTTGGCTTATCAAGCTGAAAATATAAAAGGTGAAAGAATGAAAAACAATAAAACCAACAAGGTTTCAATGAAATCGCTACTGCTTCTCTGTGCATTTATGTTCGCACTGCCGAGCTATGCCGGCATCAACAATAATAATCTTGGCGCTAGTTACAGCTCGAATCAACAACAATTAGACTTTCGACTGTACTCGTCAAAAGCGAGTAAAATCAAACTATACTTATATAGCCAAGCCTTAGGTGCTAGTGAAATTTCAAGTTACGAGTTAACTAAGAATGCCCAAAACATTTGGTCGTTATCATTACAAACTAGTCAACTTGATAGTCGATTAAGTGGCACT
>JAESSY010000031.1 GCA_016763855.1 Pseudomonadales bacterium | reverse complement strand
TGCGCCATACCAATAACGGTCTCTCTCACACCAGCACTACCTGCTCGGTGTATGAGTTCTGCCATACAGGGAATAAAACTTTCTCCACCCTCCAAACCAAAACGTTTTGTACCGGGATACTTTGTGCCTAAATATTTCTCAAGACCTTCCGCTGCGACGAGCCGATCCAAAATTCGACGTTTTACACCATTGCTGAAACTAGGGTTAGAGCGCGTGCTCTCCATTCTTTGTTGAACCCAAGCTTGCTCTGCCTCATCGTTTAGATGAATGTATTCAGCGCCTACTGAGCCACAATAGGTTTGTTCTAAGACGTCAATGATGTCCCTTAGTGCCGCTTCCTTTTGACCAAAAAGGAGACTACCTGTCTGAAAAGTAGTATCTAAGTCCGCCCTAGACAAACCATGATGTTCAAGTTCAAGTACAGGAACACGTTCTTTTTCTTCAAGACCGAGTGGATCAAGATTTGCTTTTAGATGACCGCGTCTTCGATAACCGGATATCAATTCTCCGACCGCATATTGTTTCCGTTCAAAATCTGAATGGACAGTACTTGCAGCAACCGGGGAGACTCGACTTTGATTCTTAGACAGGAGTAAAAAATGATTTCGAACAGTAGAGTGACTAATATCTGGGGCTAGTTTGCCTTCTACCACAGGCAATGTTTGAAAATAGCTACACCACTGGTTAGGGACAGATGAAGGGTCTTCGAGGTATTTTTCGTAGAGATCTTCTACATAGGATGCATTACCGCCCGAAATGTGGCCACTGCGCCACAATTCTTCCATTTTGCTCTCTTGCATTGATTTACCGTCCTTAGCGATCCCGCCCATTGATTTTATCGCAACCAGTTTGAACCACAGACCTATAAAATTTAACTTAGCAATCGGCTAATGAACCCTTTAACAAGTGCTCATACCGCTACACACAAATTAAGTGTGTATACAACCCGATGAACTTCAGCTTAGTACACTCGCCTTAAACTGCTCGTTGCAAGAGCATATTTCTGATGTGTCCAATTGCCCTTGTGGGATTCAATCCCTTAGGACAAACATTGACGCAATTCATAATGCCTCTGCATCGGAACACACTGAAAGGATCTTCGAGATTGGCCAGACGTTCTTCGGTTGCCGTATCCCGAGAATCTGCTAAAAAGCGATAGGCTTGCAACAGTCCTGCTGGACCAATGAACTTATCCGGATTCCACCAGAAGCTCGGACAGGCAGTTGAACAACATGCGCACAATATACATTCATAGAGTCCATCCAGCTTCGCTCGATCCTCTGGCGATTGTAGTCGCTCCTTAGAAGGTGGAGGTTCGTTATTGATCAGATAAGGCTGAATTTTTTTATACTGGGTATAAAATTGATCCATATCGACAACAAGATCACGGATGACGGGTAAACCCGGCAATGGCTTTATCGATAATTTTCCTTTCTTGACAACTTCCGACAGTGGCGTAATACAAGCCAAACCATTCTTGCCGTTCATATTCAATCCATCTGAACCGCAAACACCCTCTGAACAAGATCTACGATAGCTTATCGTCTCATCTTGCTCTTTGAGCAGCTCAAGTAGTTTAAGCACCATAATATCTCGACCACCCGGTACTTCGAGTGTGAAATCCTGCATATAGGGGGCTTCATCCGTTTCTGGATTGTAGCGATATAAACTAACCTGCATCTAGTAAACCCTCTTTTTAGGAGCAAAAACACCTTCTGGCATGTCCTTATCTGTCTCCAAAATACTAGGAGAGAAGTTGACATCACGCTTACTCAATTGTTTTGTCGTGGGATCATAAACTGAGTGACATAACCAATTGACATCATCTCTTTCCTGATAGTCGTCCCGGGCATGGGCACCGCGACTTTCTTTTCTGGCTTCTGCAGCAATGGCGGTTGCTTCTGCAACTTCCATTAGATTGTCCAATTCCAAAGCTTCAAATTTCGCGGTATTAAACGCCTTGCTCTTATCGTTCAATACTGCTTTACCGATTCTTTCTCGAAGTTCAGCAAGCTTCTCGATACCTTTCAGCATGGGTTCTTCTTTTCTGAAAACGCCAAAATTCAATTGCATGCAAGATTGAAGTTCTTTCCTCAGATCTGCAACACTTTCTCCTTCAATCGATTCATCCCATCGATTCAATCGTTGAAGCGCTTCATCAAGATCACTGCTGGAGGCTTCTCTGGAATCAACGCCTTGATTCAGCGCATCAATAATATGCAGACCAGCAGAGCGGCCAAATACAATCAAGTCAAGAAGTGAGTTTCCGCCAAGACGATTCGCTCCATGAACAGAAACACAGGCCACTTCTCCAACAGCATAAAGCCCATCAATTATTTTGTCGTTGCCTTTTCCATCAGGTGCCAAGGCCTGGCCATGAATATTAGTTGGAATACCACCCATCATATAGTGGCAGGTGGGTACGACAGGTATCGGTTCCTTTGCGGGATCGACACCCGCAAAGGTTTTTGACAATTCCACTATGCCAGGTAAACGAGATTGCAAAATTTCTTCGCCGAGATGGTCGAGCTTCAAGAAAACATGATCGCCATTTTCACCACCTCCCCGACCTTCAAGGATCTCAATTACCATACTACGGGCAACGACATCTCTACCGGCTAAATCTTTTGCGGTTGGCGCGTAACGCTCCATAAAACGTTCGCCATCTTTGTTAATTAAATATCCACCTTCACCACGACAGCCTTCGGTAACAAGAACCCCTGCCCCTGCTATACCCGTCGGATGGAACTGCCACATTTCGATGTCCTGAACCGGAAATCCAGCTCTCAAGGCCATGCCGACTCCGTCCCCGGTATTCATCAGTGCATTGGTTGTAGATTGGTAGATTCTACCTGCGCCTCCGGTTGCGAAAACCGTTGCTTTGGCTTTAATAAAGTGGGTTTCTCCCGTCTCCATACAAAGGGCAATCACACCAACAACAGCGCCATTTTGATTTTTCACTAAATCAACGGCAAACCATTCAGAGAAAAACACTGAACCCGCTTTTGTATTCCCCTGATAGAGGGCGTGCAACAAAGCATGACCGGTTCTATCGGCGGCAGCACAGGTACGAGATGCTTGACCGCCTCTTCCAAAATCCTTGGACTGGCCACCAAATGGCCTTTGATAAATTCTACCGCTTTCCGTTCTGGTAAAAGGTAGTCCCATGTGGTCCATCTCATAAACTGCTTTCGGCCCCACATCGCACATATATTGAATCGCATCCTGATCACCTATGTAGTCAGAACCCTTAATAGTGTCATACATATGCCAACGCCAATCATCATTGGGGTCATCACTTGCAATCGCACAAGTAATGCCGCCTTGAGCGGAGACTGTATGTGATCTAGTAGGAAATACTTTTGATATAACCGCTGTCTTCCGACCAGATTCGGCTAGTTGAAGTGCCGCTCTCATACCGGCACCACCACCACCTACGATGATGGCGTCAAATTCTAAGTTTGTAATTTCGCTCATTGCCTAATTCCCCCAGAGGATTTTTATACTCCAGATCAGGTAAATCGCCAGGGCGATGATACACGTGATTTGATATATGAATCTGATGCCGTCTGCGCCACTACCAAAGTAGTGTTCTCTTATATAGTCAGTTCCTATGGTCCACATTCCTATCCAGGCATGGGCACAGGTTGATAAAATCGCCAGCAAAGTGAAAATCTGCATCCAGGTTTGATCAAATAATGTTGACCATTCCGTATAACCAATATCTCCCAGCAATAAAAAGCCGACGACCACTAAGGTGTATACCGCGAGAATAACCGCGGTCACTCTTTGAACGACCCAATCAGAGAGACCGTTCCTCGAAAAACTTGTCACTTGAGTCACCATATTTACTCTCCTATCCCTGAATAACCCAAATGGCTGCTAGTGAAATGAGTATTGCCGAGAACAAAAGCACAACCTTTGCCGCAAATTTACTCCCTTCAAGGGTCTCACCCACTCCCCAATCCATCAATAGATGCTTGATACCCGCCACAAAATGGTAGGCCAAAGCCGCTAGCAAGCCCCAGGTAACAAACATCCCAAAGGGCGACTTAATCATTCCCTTGATAGCTTCAAAGCCAGATTCTGAAGACAAAGATATATCGAGGGCATACAAGCCAAAGCCAACACCGACAAAAAGAACAACTCCAGCAATACGATGCACTATCGAGGCTAGAGCCGTTATCGGCCAGGCGAATGCCATTAAATCAGTCGGATTTACATTTATAGGGCGATTATCATTTTTCACAAGCGTATTCTCACTGTGGCATTCCTAAGCAGTGCTGGATCGACAAAACGTCGAATTCGTCCATACTACCTTATATCAGTAATGCAAAATGGTTAAGAAATTTAGTAAGTTACACCCTCGGATAGCCGATCTAAGTGTAGGACTTCTTATGATAGTTAGTTTAGCAGTAAAAAACAAACCAACAATGTCAGCTAAGCCGCAACACGCAAGGCTTTACAAGACACTCATTTTTGACAACGGTGCCTGCATTTGGAATGATGTCCGCCCTATCTCCGCTTCACGAATAGAATTTCTGGAGATAGCACATTAAAGCGGTTTACTTGGAGCAAACGATGACCCAGAAAGTGACAATCACGATTGACGGTAAAACAATAGAATTACCGGTATTAGAAGCAACGGAAGGCCTCAATGTCGTCGATGTCCGAGGATTAATAAAGGAAGGTGTATTTACTTTCGACCCAGGATTCCTCTCCACGGCAAGCTGCGAATCACGCGTCACCTATATAGATGGTGACGCTGGTATCTTGATGTATCGAGGCTATCCTATCGAACAGCTAGCGAAACATTCCAACCATCTTGAAGTGGCCTATCTTTTACTTAACGGCGAATTACCGAACAATAGCCAATACCTAGAGTTTGAATCCAGTATAAAGTCGCACCAGACCATCGATCCCCATTTTCAGCAAATGTTTCAGGGTTTCAAGCAAGGCGCACATCCTATGTCGATGATCAGCGCAGCATTGGCCGGCTTAGCTTCTCTTTATCATGATAATACCGACATTACTAAACCAGAAGATCGAATGCTTACGGCTCATCGTCTGATTGCCAAAATCCCAACGTTAGCAGCAATAGCGTATAAACATGGTCGGGGGGAGAAGTATATCGAGCCTAATCCTGAACTGAGCTATGCCGAAAACTTTTTACACATGTGCTTTGGAACCGCAGGAGAAGCTTCGACCGTCAGCCCTACTATTGCAAAAGCCATGGACAGAATCTTCTTGTTGCACGCTGATCATGAGCAAAATGCATCTACATCAACGGTGCGAATGGCGGGTTCTTCAGATTGTAACCCCTATGCCGCAATCTCATCTGGAGCAACCGCTCTCTGGGGACCGGCACATGGTGGTGCTAATGAGGCTGTCTTGAAGATGCTGAACGAAATTGGTGATGTGTCCCGAGTAGGTGAATTTGTGAAAAAAGCAAAAGACAAATCGGATCCTTTTAAGTTGATGGGCTTTGGTCATCGGGTTTACAAAAATTTCGACCCTCGAGCCACAGTAATGCAAGAATCTTGTCATGACGTACTCGCTGAACAAGGCGTGGAAGACGACCCCCTCTTGGAAGTGGCGCAAGCATTGGAAAAGATTGCACGAGAGGATGAATATTTCATCGAAAGAAAACTTTACCCCAACATCGACTTTTACTCAGGCATCACCTTGAAAGCCGTCGGTATTCCAACTGAATTATTCACCGTTATATTCACTCTCGGCCGTATGCCAGGTTGGATAACGCACTGGAATGAAATGCTAAGTGCGCCTTATAAAATTGCTCGTCCACGACAACTTTATTTGGGTGAATCAAAAAGAGACTACGTGAGCATAGGATCTCGCTAAAATAATCTTATTTCTGATGACAAAATCCGAATTTAGGGTAATGGAAGCTTAGATAAGACCTGTTACTATTAGCGCACTTTAAATTCGGAGAACCAAATTGGAAATCACTACCGCAATCGAAACTTCTAAGGGCACAATCAACTTAAAGCTCTTTCCTGATAATGCACCCATCACTGTTGCCAATTTCGTCAATCTGGCGAAGCGCGGCTATTACGACGACCTCAATTTTCATCGAGTCATCCCAAGCTTTATGGTTCAAGGTGGTTGTCCTTCGGGCACTGGCACTGGCGGGCCAGGTTATCAATTTGAAGATGAATTTGACGATTCATTGCGCCATTCAGCACCTGGAAAGTTTTCAATGGCCAATGCCGGTCCCGGGACTAACGGTAGTCAATTTTTCATAACCCATGTGCCCACGCCTCATCTTGATAACGCCCATACCATTTTTGGTGAAGTTTCAGGCACTGATGATCAAGCTGTTGTCGACGCTATTGAACAAGGTGACAAAATTGTATCTATTAGCCTGGAAGGAGATGTAGATGCTCTACTGGAAGCTCAAAAAGATCGTGTCAGTGAATGGAATGAAAAGCTAGACTAGGTTCAGGATGGAGGCAGCCCAAGATCCCGGTTAATAAATCCGCAAGCATCAAGTACTTCTCTATTTGAGAAGGGCTTTCGGAGTAATTTGTCGGCACCTGCCTCCATTATTTTCTCTTCATTCTCCTCTGAATAATGTCCTGACATGGCGATAACTTCAATATGCATAGTTTCAATGTCAGACTTAAGACGTTCACATACCTGAAATCCATCCATTCCGGGCATCATTAAGTCTAAAAGAACGACGTCTGGTTGAGCTTGATGTAATTTGCTTCCGGCTTCGAAGCCATCAAAAGCGGATTCTACCAAAGCGCCCGGTTGTTTTGCTTTGAATAACTCAACAAGAAAACGGTTCAACTGTTCATCATCATCTACAATCAAAATACTGCGCTTTCCCTTATCTCGCAATCGTGGGGCGATTCCCTCCCGAATGGCAAACTGTCTTACAGCCTCCATAGAAAACCGACGATGCCCACCCGCTGTCGTTCTTGCTTCCAATTTTCCCTTCTGAGCCCACTGCCGTACTGTTATCGGAGATACCAATAACAGTTTTGCGACCTCATTTGGAGTGAGCCATTCCTTTTTTGACATAAGTTTTCCTGGATGATGTTTCCGAGCTGACCTTTCCTTGCAGACAGGATGCGCTTCACGATCTTAGGTTTGTTCAAAAAGCCCGCGTCATTGTATGAAATTATAGACCCTGTCATCTACAAGGCTAGGATTATTGTAATATAGAGACTCACTCCTTACACCACGGACATTAGATGAAAGGTGTTATCCTAGATGCCAACAGCTTGGGCGATGTCAATCTTGAACCTATCATTACTTGCCTCGACCATTTTCAAGTCTATCAATCTAGCAATCAAGACCAAATAGAAACTCGAATTGCTGACGCTGACATCATCCTGACCAATAAAACCGAGCTGGGCAGAAAAGAATTTGCATACTCTCCTCGATTGAAACTGATTAGTGTGATGGCAACGGGTACCAACAACATCGATCTTTTGGCAGCAGAAGAACTTAATATCCAAGTTAGTAATGCAGTGGCATACGCCACCCCCTCTGTTGTGCAACATACTATCAATCTCATGTTATGCCTCTCAACCCATCTCATTGACTACATACACGACACACGCCAGGGCTTATGGCAAACGAGCAATTCATTTTGCCGTCTCGATCACTCCATTGTCGAATTGTCAGGTAAAAAACTGGGCGTTATCGGCTATGGTGAACTAGGAAAAAATGTCGCGAAGGTTGCAGAAGCATTTGGTATGGAAATTCTTATCGCACAGGATACTACAGTAACTCGCGATACTTCGATGGCACACTTATTAGCCAAGGTTGATTATTTGTCGCTGCATTGTCCTCTCAATGACAAGACAACCATGATGATCAATAAAACAACGCTGTCACAAATGAAACCCACGGCCTTCCTCATCAATACTGCTCGGGGTGGCCTGGTGAATTCTAACGATCTTGTGCATGCATTAGAGCAAGGGATAATTGCGGGAGCCGCAATCGATGTTCTTAGCGCTGAGCCAGCTAACGAAAGCGAACCTTTAATTCAAGCAAGTCACCTAAAAAACCTCTTGATTACACCTCACAATGCTTGGGGAGCCATTGAGTCTCGCAACAGATTAGTCAAACAAACCAGAGAAAATATTGATGCGTTTTTGGCGGGGAAAATCCTTCGAAGAGTTACGCCAAGTTAAAGATAAGTCACTATCAAGGTAACTAATAATAACTTCGCGTTAGCGAGGGTAAGGGCTATTTTTTTTGTATAGTTCTAGTCGTCTTTTAAATGCAGGTCGGGCTCCTACACCTAATGAATAAAGCAAAGCTTCCATAGTCTCGACAGCTAATTCATATTGGCCGTTGCGCGCATAAGCTGCAGCAAGAGAGTCTTTCATACTAATTAGCGCATTCTTTGATTGGTTAAAATTGTCTTTCTGACGCTTGTTATCCACGGAATTATTCACGGTGGAGATCGCAGACAGAGCAAGCTTTATTGCTTTTTCGCCGTTACATATATCTTTTCGGGGGCAAGTTGCAAGCAACCAAGCAAATCGATTACTCGCGCTAGCAACGCCTTGATCAGAAGCTAACTGGTACCAGGAAACAGCATCACTTAGATTTTTTTCCGTTCCCGTTCCCCGTTTAAACATATACCCAAGAGCGCTCTGAGCTTCCCCATGACCTTGAACCGCAGCAAAACGATAGTTTCTGAATGCTTTAGGTAGATCTACTCTCGAACCTCGGCCTCTTTCATAAAAGAGCCCAAGGCGATAATAAGCTTCTGCAATACCGTACTCAGCACCTTTTTTAAAATACTCCAAGGCCTTGCTATCATTAACGGCGATTCCTTCTCCCCTAGCATACATTATGCCTAACGGGGCATAGGCATTTGGGTAATTCTTATCTGCCGCGCGCCTTAGTAGCTTGACTGCTTTTCCAAAATTTTGATTTACGCCTCGCCCTTCTCGATAAAGCACAGCCAAATTTACCATGCTGCCACTGAAATTCAGATCCACTGCTCGTTGATAAAACCGAGCGGCCAAGATCGAATCATGCTTTACACGTTCTGCAAGTAATCCAAGCTGATTCAGGGATAGCGTGTGGGACGGATCTAAACTTATAACGTGCAATAAATCCTTGTCTGCAAGTGCATAGGCATCCAGCAAACTGTATGCGATACCACGATTTGAATAGGCAGTAATTTCCCACTCCAATTCAATCTCAGGATCAGCCAGAGCACCGGTAAGAATGTCAACAACATCTCTGTAGCGACTTTCCTTTGCAGCATTTTGTGCTTCCACAAAAGCATCCCCGTAGGCCGAGTAAGATTGAAACAGAAAAATCATTAAGACAATTCGAAACACATTTAGTCCCTTTATTTTACCCATAGGGTCAAAGACAAAGTTATCAGAGCTTGTGGGTCAGAAATGATATACTGAAACACAATAATAATGACAGGGTTAAGATGACCCTCAGGCCAATTTTTTAAGCTCTATGAATAGCCAGGAAAAAACAACAGTCGCGGGTGATTCTTTATTGGATGCCCTCGTCTCTATCACTCGATTTCATCATAAGCCCGTTACAGCCGAGAGTCTTGTTGCGGGGCTGCCGCTTGAGTCGGGTAAACTCACACCCGCCCTCTTTGTTAGGGCGGCGGAAAGGGCTGGATTCCTATCCAAACAAGCCAACATACCGCTATCAGACATTTCTAGCCTTGTCTTGCCCGTCGTCATTTGTTTAAAGAACAATCAGACTGCACTACTGCTAAAAATCGAAAATGACCATGCTGTAATTTTACGACCTGGCCTCGATGAAGTTAACAAATCAATAGATTTGGAAAAACTTGCCTCGCACTATATTGGCCTATGTCTTTATTGTAAGCCTTTAATAGAATCATTTTCAGGCGTGCAAGATAAACAATGGTTCTGGCAAACGATTAAAAAATCAAAAGGGGTTTATCTCGAGGTGCTAGTAGCCTCCTTAATGATTAATCTGTTCGCCTTGGTCTCACCTCTTTTTATCATGAATGTTTATGATCGGGTTGTACCCAACTATGCTGTGGAAACGCTTTGGGTCTTAGCTACCGGCGTGTTCATTGTTTTTATTTTCGACTTCGTCATGAAATCCCTTAGAGGCTATTTCATTGATATCGCAGGAAAACGTGCAGACATCCTGCTTTCATCAAAGACCTTTGAGAAGGTCATGGATATTAAGATGATTCAAAGACCAACGAGAGTAGGGTCTTATGCTAACAATTTACAGGAGTTTGATAGCTTTAGAGAGTTTTTTACATCCTCAACTATCGCGGCAGTGATAGACCTCCCCTTTATCCTGCTTTTCATACTTCTAATTTACGGCATCGGTGGAACTCTGGCACTAGTACCCTTGTTGGCCGTTCCTTTGATACTTATCTTTTGTTTAGTATTACAAAAACCACTCCAATCAGTTATCGAGCTTACCTTTGCAGAATCCGCAAAAAAACATGGCATGCTCATTGAAGCCTTGTCATCTCTTGATGCCATTAAAGGCGCAAGGGCAGAAGGGATTTTGCAAAAAAGATGGGAAGAGTTTAATGCCCGCCTTGCCAAGTTAAGTTTACGCTCGAGATTACTCTCGATGGGAACCATAAACATAACTCAGTTTATCCAACAAATGAGCACCATCGCTGTAGTTGTGCTGGGGGTCTATCTTATTATGGAAGGGGATCTGTCAGTTGGCGGATTGATTGCCTGTACCATCCTTACGGGTCGTTGTCTTGCACCCATGGGACAGATCGCCAGTATTCTTACTCGATACCACCATTCTATGGCTGCATTTGGCTCAATTAATCGCATCATGAACCTCCCCGTAGAACGACCAGCTGACAAGCATTTTCTGCACCGAAGTCTGCTTGAGCCAAAGATCAGCTTCAATAATGTTAGTTTTGCCTACCCTGATCAGAAAGTTCCTGCGCTGAAAAATATAAGCTTTAGTATCGCAGCGGGAGAGAAAGTAGCCATCATCGGTAAAATGGGTTCAGGCAAAAGTACTTTGCAAAGACTCATTATGAATTTTTACCAACCAGAGACGGGAAGTATTCTGATATCAGGCACCGATATTGCTCAAATTGACCCCACGGATTTAAGGCGAAACATAAGCTATGTTCCCCAAGACATCAGTTTACTCGGCGGGACAATTAGAGACAATATTGTCATGAGTGCACCGCTGGCCAGCGATGATGAAGTGATAAGAGCAGCTGAACTCGCAGGCTTGCTAGAATTTGTAAACGTACATCCAGAAGGGTTTGACTTAGAGGTTGGTGAACGTGGTCAAAACCTATCAGGGGGGCAGAGACAAGCCATTACATTAGCAAGAGCTTTTATTGTTGACTGCCCTTTACTCTTATTGGACGAGCCCACAAATTCAATGGACAGCACTGCTGAACAGTCACTGAAAAATTATCTTTCCACCCTGACGAAGACCATGATTTTAATCACACACAAATCTTCAATGTTGAGCTTGGTAGATCGGCTTATCGTGTTAAATGCAGGCCAAATTGTTGCAGATGGCCCACGAGAAGAAGTCCTGAAATCTTTAAGAGGCGTTCAGAATGTCTAAACACGATATAGATTTTATGCCAGAGACCTATGCCGCCGAGATCGAAACGCTTCCCTTTACTGCCCATGCAATCTTATGGTCGAGCGCGACATTTTTGGTCGTGGCTATTATTTGGGCAAATTTTGCCTCAATTGATGAAGTGACCCATGCAGAAGGTCGCGTTATCCCCTCTTCTCAATTACAAGTAATTCAGAACTTGGAAGGTGGCATACTGGCAGAGATCCTAGTCAAAGAGGGTGAAAAAATCTCTCAGGGACAAAGTTTAATCCGCCTCGACGATACACGATTTGCTTCGTTATATGGCGAAGGGCAACTGACGACACTCGCTTTAACAGCACGTATTGCCCGTTTGGAAGCAGAAATTAGTGACAAAGAATTTATCATACCTTCTAACTTTCCAAATGGGCAAATGGGTTTGATCGAAAGCGAAAAGTCTCTATTTCGCGCAAAAAAATCCGAGCTTCAATCTGCCATAAGCGTCTTTGAACAGCAATTAAATCAGAATAGACAAACGCTAATAGAGCTAGAAACTGAAAACAGAAAGCTTGCGCTTAATGCAAATCTTGCACGGAGAGAGCTTGAACTCACTAAACCCCTCGTCACCACGGGTGCAGTTTCACAAGTAGAATTATTACGTCTAGAAATTGGCGTTAATGACACAATTGGCCGACTCAATATCAACAAACTCAATATCCCAAAAGCAGAATCAGTCATCAAGCAGACGTTAAATCAAATATTCGAACGTCGTCAACAATTCGCTCTCGCCGCACAAGCTGAACTTAATGAAGCGAGAACTGAACTCACCCGACTTAGTTTTTCAAATATTACTTTGGAAGACCGAGTCAAAAGAACTATTGTAAAATCGCCGGTTGATGGGACAGTAAAACAACTGCTGATAAATACTGTGGGGGCTGTCATTCAACCGGGTATGGATCTACTGGAAATTGTACCTTCCAACGACACACTTTTAATCGAAGCAAAAATTAGACCAGCAGATATCGCTTTTCTCAGACCCGGCCAAAAAGCTACGGTCAAACTCAGTGCCTATGATTTTGCAATATATGGCGGGCTAGACTCTGTTCTCGAATTTATTAGCGCAGATACCATCACAGATGAGCGAGGGGATTACTATTTTCAAATTAGGGTGCGAACGCAAAAAGCCTATCTCGGGAGCGATAGTAATCCGTTTCCAATCATTCCAGGTATGGTCGCGACAGTTAACATAATGACAGGACAAAAAACAATAATGAACTATTTGCTCAAACCCCTAAAGCGCGCTCAAGCAAATGCTTTGAGGGAAAGGTAAGGCTAAAAATTCAAATCTCTTCTAACCCTATCGTCCCAGAACAGACCGAAGTTCGATCGCTATTTCGCTCAACTTATTCTGTATCGCTTGTGTGTTCTTCGGGCCCATTCGTAATAACTGTTTTTGTGCAGAACTCAGTCGCTCAAGTCTTTCATCTTCATATTCATACATAACAACGGGGCGAATTAGACGTGGTGGTTCGGAGAGAACCGGTGTTTCTAGTAATCGGCCAATAGCACGAAATATCGTGTCATCAAAATTAGCATTAGGATAGCCCAATTCTCCGTAGGCCTCTTTGAAAAGAGGCTGTAGCAACACGTAAAGCTCAGCTAGGCGACGTGCATCAATAGACCTCAATACATTGGTGACAGTATCGTATCTACTATAGTCATCCACAACAAAAACTTTGGAGGATAAACTCCTCACCTTAAAGCCAGAATGAGGCGACATGACCGCAACAGTTTGTTTTGCAATCTGGCCATTAGCAACATTATCGACGAACACAACCACCTTTCGAACTAGTTCATCTGGGCTCAACCAAGCATTTATCCCCTCATGACGCGTGAGGCTGACAACACCATCCCTGATAAGCTGATCGCTATTATCTAACCTCGGTAGAACAAAAGCCGAGCTTTCATCCGCGTCATCAACGTCTTCAGCAATTACCGCTTTGGTAATTTGATCGGCACTGGGCTTTTTAATTTCGCTCGTATTGTTAGTACTGGGTTCAGTAATCGAAATTTCCAGACTTTCCTTTGACCTATCAGTGTCGGGCTGGGAAAAAAAGTATGCCAAATAGGCGGCCAATAACAAGCCAACGATCACAAGGGATATAATTACAGGCCGATTTTCTGAAATCGGCGAATTAGGGGACGACATCGAAACACCACTAACTTAGGAGGCTGTATTGTTATCGTATTAGCAGCTCATCACAAGAGCCAATAGGTTCAATCCACCACTTTTCCATCATCTAGGAGCCTGTCCGAGCAGTTAAACCTAAAAACTGTAGTTGGGCTTAGCTACCGAGCCTTAAAGAAGCAACAATCGATTGCCGTTTTTCAGGATCAACAAAACTAAAAGCGCCGCTAGTTCTATCAGTAAAATCGCCATATCGTTTGTTTATTTCACTCACGAGGGTATTTGTCTCACCCATAACACTAAAGACATCAAGAATATCATCGGTAATCAGTTCACCCATCTCTTGCCACAGACCCTTTTTAGACATGCCATTAAGCTCTAATTGCATGTCACCCCAGCCATGGACCGCAAGCACCGGTTTATATGCAGGTGTAGAACCATAGAACGCTATTCTATTCTTTGCTTCAGTTTTCATCTTATTGAAAGTCTCTTCATCATCTCCAGAAATGATGAAAGGAGAATAGGTAATTTCAAAATCTTTTCTATCCCTACCTGATTTTTTCAATCCAGCATCTATTGCAGGGAGTGTCACTTCTCTAATATATTTTTCATTACTGAAGGGGTGAATAATCATACCGTCTGCTACTTCTGCTGCAACGCGAGTCATAATGGGCCCTACTGCTGCAAGCGTCACTTTTGGTGAGCCAAATTCAGTGTCTTGAGGCGTAAATGCAGGCGTCATTAATGTGTGGCTATAATAGTCTCCCTCAAAGCGAAGAGGTTCTCCCTCATACCAATTAGCCCAAATAGCGCGCATGGCCTCTACCAGTTCTTTCATTTGTGGCGCTGGTGCGCCCCAAGGCATGCTAAAACGTTTAGTAATGTGCGGGCGAATTTGGGAACCAAGCCCCATGGTAAAGCGTCCTTTTGAATAGGCATTTAGATCATGGCCCAGATTTGCGAGTACCATCGGACTTCTAGCAAAAGCTACTGCAATACCGGTTTGGAGCTGGATTTTTTCACTGTGCTCTGCTGCCAGAACCAAAGGGAAAAATGGGTCGTGATTCATTTCTGCGGTGCCAACACCATCATAATTATTTTGTTCAAGCTCGCGCACATGTTCAGGTATTTTGTGCCAGTCGCCAGTCAAGTGAGCATCTACTTTCATTTGGTTACCCCTGCTTCTCTCATTTGAATTTATTGCGTTTTCTTTTCATACGATTCTTCAATTTCTTGTTGGAAATCTGCACTTTGCATGAGTGTATATTGGTAGGCTTCTATTAAAGCATTCCAACTCGCCTTGATAATGTCCACATTAACACCAACGGTGCCAAATGTTTCACCCTGAAAATTATGCTCAATATAGACCCGCACTTTGGCAGCAGCTTCTTGGGTGTTATTGATCACTTTAACCTTGTAGTCAGTTAAGTGAAGATCTACTAAAACGGGATAATCCGGCATAAGCGCTTTCTGTAGAGCATGATTCAGCGCATCAACTGGGCCATTACCTTCCGCAGCACAAAGACGTATCTCGTTATCTATCTTTATCTTTACAGATGCTTCAATTTGGCCATCGGAATCTTCATGTTCTTCATTGGAAGGACTGTAGATTCGATAATATAGGGGATCGAATAAGGGATTGTACCTATCAATATGGCGGCGTACTAATAAGTCAAAACTACCATCTGCATTTTCAAAGGAATAACCTGCATGCTCCCTGTTCTGAACTTCTTCAAGAATAGCTTTAACAGCCTGTCCATCTTCTAATTCCTGATAGCGGTTAGCGAACTTAGCCTTTAAATTTGATCCACCTGCGAGTTCGCTGATTAAAACTTTTCTGGCGTTACCGACAAGTTCAGGTTCAATGTGTTCATAGGTCTTCGGATTCCTCTGTACAGCGCTGACATGCACACCTCCTTTATGGGCAAATGCGGAGGGTCCAACAAAAGGCTGTCCTGACGGACCTGCGCTACCGATATACTCCCACACTGTCTTAGACAAATGGGTCAACCCAGATAATTTGCCAGATGGAATGCACTGGTAACCCATCTTTAACTCGAGATTGCCAATGACGGAAGTGAGATCAACGTTGCCGCAACGTTCACCTATTCCGTTAATGGTGCCATGCACCTGAATCACGCCTGCTTCAATGGCACGTAAGGTATTGGCAACGCCCAGGCCACCGTCATTGTGGACATGAATGCCTAATTTAGCTTCAGGGACTAAAGAGAGAAGTGATGCAATCGCATGGGCCAGTTCATGAGGTAATACTCCGCCATTGGTATCACACAATACTATTCGACTTGCACCGGCATCGAGGGCTGCTTGAATAGTTGAAAGCGCATAATTTTCATCACTCTTAAATCCATCAAAAAAGTGTTCGGCATCATAAAATACAGGTTTACCGGTGGCTTCAATCAAGTAGGAAATTGAGCCACTTATCATCTCAATGTTTTTTTCAGGGCTAACACGTAGCGCTTGCTCAACATGGAGATCCCACGTCTTACCGAATATACACGTTACATCAGCATTTGCATTAATCAACTTTTCTAGAAAATAATCATTATCTGGCGTCACATCAGAACGATGGGTTGAACCAAAAGCAACGATGCGCGAAGTCGACAAATTGAGTTGACGCACCCGACTAAAAAATTCGTCGTCTTTAGGGTTTGAACCTGGCCAGCCGCCTTCAATAAAGTCTATACCCATATTATCGAGGGCGACAGCAATATCCAGCTTATCTCCCAAACTGAGATTAATCCCTTCTCCTTGATTACCATCCCTAAGGGTGGTGTCGTATATTTCTATTTTCCTATTAGGCATACCCAAGACGTTCCGCAGTTTTTCTAATTTCACGCTCATTTTCTAACAAGGTATCCAAGGGATCATAAGTCGCGGCTAGAAAAGCTTCACGTGCGCTATCTTTCATATTGATATTAAAGATATGATTCGCACAAATTACTTTCAAACCTTCAATATCTAGGATCAAATCATTCTCTGGATCTTCATTTATTAAAGCCGCTAACTTCTTTCGGTCCGCCTTTTTCATGACAACACAGGGAATACCCAGAGTGGTACAATTACCGTGAAATATTTCTGCAAATGATCCAGCAATAACAGCTTTGAAACCAAATTTTTGTAGTGCTTGAGGAGCATGTTCTCGGCTAGAACCGCATCCAAAATTTGCGTCGGACATTAATATTTCAGCACCATTAAATTCGGCACGATCTAATATATGATTTTTGGACTTACCATCAGGTGCAAATCTTTCGTCATAAAATAATGCTGGCCCTAACTCATCAAAGGTTACGCATTTTAGAAATCTTGCTGGAATAATTCGATCAGTGTCAATATCGTTTCCTGCTACATATACACCTTTGCCGTTTACTTTAGTAATACAGTTATCCATTTACTTACTCCAATCCAAAAACGATACGTGCATCGGCAACTTTACCTTCAATGGCAGCCGCAGCCACCATTATAGGACTCATCAAGATCGTTCTGCCTGTAGAAGATCCTTGGCGACCAATAAAGTTCCGATTGGAGCTAGAAGCGCAAATTTCATCCCCAACAAGTTTATCCGGGTTCATCGCAAGACACATGGAGCAACCTGGCAGACGCCATTCAAAACCAGCTTCTTCAAATATCTTATCCAAACCTAGTTTTCGAGCAGCTATATCAACTCTTTCAGATCCCGGTACTGCGATCGCTTTCACAGATGATGAGACTTTTTTACCTTCAATCAATTTAGCGACTTCCGAGAAATCACTCAGTCGTCCATTCGTGCAACTACCAATGAACGCAACATCAATATCTAACCCCTTTATCGGTGTTTTGGCCTCGATTTGCATGTACTGTAGCGCATCCTGTAGCAGCTCCTGATCAAGCCCTTCGGCTTCCGCAGGATCGGGGGTGAGTTCATCAATTGAAATTGCCTGGGCGGGGGTAATACCCCAGGTAACAGTGGGACCAATATCGGAAGCTTTGATCAAAACAACGTCATCATATTCAGCATCAGAATCACTCGCATAAGACAACCATTTTTCTTTCAAGCGTTCAAATTCTTCTCCCTCTGCAACCCGCTCTCGACCCCTTAGATAGTTGATAGTGGTCTCATCGGGATTGATATACCCACACCGCGCTCCTCCTTCAATACTCATATTACAGACTGTCATCCTTTCTTCCATAGACATAGCTTCAATAACTGAACCGGCATATTCATAGGCATAACCGACTCCGCCATTGACTCCCAGTATACGAATAATATGTAGGGTGACATCCTTGGCGCTAACACCGGGTTTGAGGCTGCCGTCAATAACAATCCTTCTGACCTTTAATGGGTCCATTGAAATTGTCTGACTTGCGAGGACATCTCTAACCTGACTGGTACCAATTCCAAGTGCAATACTACCAAAAGCCCCATGAGTCGATGTGTGGCTATCGCCACAACAAATGGTCATACCTGGCTGGGTCAAACCTAATTCAGGACTAACGACATGTACAATACCTTGGGACCCTGACGCGGGCGGAAAGAATTCTATGGCATGCTCATCACATGCATCACTGAGAACTTGCAACATCTTTTCAGCCATTTCATCTTGAAGCGGCCGACTTTGATTATCAGTTGGAATAATATGGTCGACTGTCGCAAAAGTTCTTTTTGGGTAAGCTACAGAGAGCTGTTTATCTTTCAACATACCAAATGCCTGTGGGCTAGTGACTTCATGTATAAGATGAAGCGCCATAAATATCTGGTATTGCCCGTTCTCCAACTTCCCTATAAGGTGGTTCTGCCACACTTTTTGAAACAAATTCTTACCCACTTTACACTCCGAAAGAACCAATTATGAAAATGAAAATTCTAACAGAATCATGTGAGAGCACGATTCCCATTAGTAATTGCGAGAATTACTATTCCTGAATATTTTTCATCAAATTACTTCGCTCGAGCAGCTTCAAGTACCTGACTTGCTAATTTGGAACTAGGCAATATTTCGTAAAAGTGCCCAGTGTGGGCATCAAGGTTAACCTCACCCTCTTCCCAAAGATAGATTTTCCCCTCCCTGATAACAAGTTCTCTTTCTTTGCCAACAAC
>JAESSY010000030.1 GCA_016763855.1 Pseudomonadales bacterium | reverse complement strand
GTGCTAATGAAATCTACTATAGAATTCGACCAATCGATAGACACAAAAAAGCCCTAACCGAGGTTAGGGCTTATTGCTTCCTACGAAGGAATGGTGCCGACTGCCGGAGTCGAACTGGCGACCTACTGATTACAAGGTATCGGCTTGGTATAGGTAATACCACTAGTTATGCAGGCTAAAGCTATAAATATATTGTTGAGATACAATAATAGCCCTATGAGTTTTCAACCCGATTTATTGCATTAACTGGATGGTTTTTGTGGATATTATGACTTTTAAATTAATCAAAAACTGAAATAATAAGGTCATTCATTAGTAAGTAAAATATTTTAACGCATTTTATGTGGATTGAAATAATCATTCGGTGGTTCGAGAATCTTCGATTATTCAAAAATCACCCTAGCGAAATCATTCCTTACTATAGTCAAAATATCGTAATAAAATTTTAGCGTATCCTGCACCAGTGTTGGAAAGTCGGTATTTTCTTACCGGTTTTTTGTCTCCAATTAATTCAACTTCAAACATTGCTCCCACTTTTTTACTGAAAAAACGGCCAATATTAGTGACAAACTTTGGTTTTTTTAAGCCGAGATCATTTACCATATTGCAAATATCTGTAGTAGAATAAAAGTTACTTTTCTCTTCGTTGTGTCTCATCCCGTAAAGAGCAAGTATTATTAACTGTTTCAGTTTCAATTGATTAGGGTCTGTGTTTTTTAATACAGTACTATTACTCAGCGTGGTAATATTTAATTTGGTTTTATATGTATCAAATAGCGCTTCAAATGACTTTTCATTTGTTATTTCATAGTTCTGGTCATGAGATATTAAAGCTTCCATACCCATTTCCATTTCTCGTTTATCACGGTTTATTAAACACTCAGTAGATTTTATATCACCAACCCTATTTCTCTCTGCTTTTCTTTCTTCTCTAATATCTCTTTTCGCTGAAATTATTATTCGTTTTATCTTATGGGTATTTGATAAGTGGCTTTCGATATATGAAGCCTCTTCTTCAAGCCTGAAACCTGTTATTACCGTGTTTTGTATCTGGAAGTCTTTTAAATATTTCATTATTCTAGCGGATACAATGGTTGGTTGCCTTGCAAGTAATTCTTTAGCAAACTTTCCAATATCAACTTTACTATCTAGCCCATGATGTTCTCTATAAATTTCGTGCATAAAATCGGAGGCTTCAATATGTAGAAAATCACACTCACTGATAAGATAATTAGCTGTTGTTGTCTTACCAGCGCAGGTCAATCCAACAACAATGTGGCACTCGATTTCATTTTCAAAAAGTTTTCCAACGAAGGGAAGTGATTCGGTAGTTTTTTTCTTAATAATATGGTTTTTCTCTAATAGTAGTAACATCTGTGAGAATGCTTTTGCTCTGAAATCATAAAGGTCGGCTTTTTCTATTGGTAACTTACTAATTACCACTGATTCCCCATTGGGCTGAAACCATTTATTAAATGTTTTATTATCAAGCCATGGATATACAATATTTGTATCAAATTCATCATCTTTGGATGTTACTGTTCCATTAGATTCACCAATAAAATGAAATACTGTAGGTTTTAAAGAAGGTAAATAAAGCAATACATCAGATCTCACCGTAACAGATCTATTGTTACCAAACATAAGAAGTGAGTAATCTAGATCTACAAAATTGGTTGCTTTCATCCAGTATTTTATATCTACACCTGGGGATTCTTTTTTGTATTCACGACTTAAAGCATGTATATTTACTGACGTATCTTCTATGAAAAATGCTCTGTTTTTACCATAGTTAGAGATTTCTAGTTGTTTTTTTGCGCTTTCTAAACTGGATTTTAATAACTCGTCTCTATCATCTATTATTGGTTCTTCGTAATTTGCTAACTTAGTAACTTCATTAGAATTTACTATTTCAATATCGAATTCTCGACACAGATGTTTAGCGTGTTGAGTTTTGACTCGATTAGATGTAAAAAATATTAGCTCAAACAATTTCGATTACTCTTCCGTTATTTGAAGGGCTTAAACTCAATAATTTACAATTATTTTGCTTTGCAAGGTCATTAACCTTATTGAAATCGCTGCCAGCATTTAATATGAAATATATTCCATGACCTAAACTACTCATCCCAATAGACTTACATTCTAAATCTTTTAAGTTAGACATCAGGTTTTTGACAGTATCACCCGCTCTTTCAATTTCTAGAGATTTCCAGCTTGTTTTCTGAATACTAGTAATCGATTTATCAAACTGATGCAAATTTTGCTCAACAACACTTGCTAAAACTCCAAAAATGGACAAATAACAAGTTTCATATGCTTTTGTTGCATCAATAGGTGTATTTCTTTGAAAGAACTCTTGTTCATTTTTACCACAAATCAAAGGGGCATTTGTAGGTAAAATAAAATATAAATTTTCAAAAAAGAATGGTACTGTTTTTAAGCTAATTGGTAAGGAATTGTTATTAGCATATCGGGACGGGTTGTGTGGTGATTGATCTGAAACATGACCTAAATCAAGAAGAAAACCTCCTGTAAAGTATGAATTTACACCGATACCTGAAGTACCACCTCTACGAGAATGTGACTTTATATCTTCTATATCATAGATGCTATCGTTTATTAAAAAGACTGCTTCAATACAAGCCAAGGTTATTGCTGTGCCAACGCCAAGTCCTGAATGAAAATATAGATCACCTTCAATATTTATTTTAGGCTTTTTGGTAAAACTCTTTTGTGTAACAATAGATCTAAGTAAGCTTTCGATGTCAGATAATTTATCAAAGTCGTTGCAATGCCCGTTAACTTTTATCGATGTTTTTGTATCAGAGATAACAGTAAGTAAACATCCTGTATTTACACTCAGTCCAATACCACCGTTTTTTCTATAGGAACATTGGTGCATAGCAATTAAAGTTATATGCAGCCTGAATGGTATATTAATCCGAATCATTTGCTAGAAGCCATTCTTTGTCAAAGTACTCTTTATACTCGGTAACAAAGCCAGCATTTGATTTAAAATGGATGGAATGTGAATTTTTACTTTTTACATGCTCAAAATATGGGCCTATAACAGCATCGTTATCCGATAAAAAAATATTGTGCGTCGGAGCATGATTGTAGTACATCACTTGAAACCTATCCCCAAACTTGTCATGCATTTGTTTTATTATTTTTTGTGCAATATCATAGCCAGAATGTTCTTCTTGCGGGAGTAATTGCTTTGATAAAATTAGTAATTTTACATTTAGGTTTGACTTGGTATTTAATGCTTCAATTAGTAAATCATCACCCTTGCCATCAGAACAAAAGTCTTCCCAAAATCTTTTAGATGTATGGAATAATAATTTTAATTCAGTAGTCGAATTTTTTATTAAACTTTGATAATAGTCTTTATCACCACGGCTTGATAAAAACTTAATAACACCACTGTCTTTTAGTTTTTCATTATTTCTATAGTCGATAAATGATATTAGATATTGAAATAAAGCAGCTATAGAAGATACAGCTGCACCGCCCACAAAAGGCGCCCATTTCGTATCTAATTTAGAATTAGCGTACAGATATACTAAAACAACTGAGAACAATACTAAAATAATTAAAAGTATTATTGAGAGAGGAACTTTGAAATTGGTTTTAAAAGCAAACATGACATCCTAATCAATTATGAAACCTAGCCTTTTTATAATATAAATCACTGGAAAAAGAAATACATCAATAAAAAATCTACCAATAAATGCTACTTAAAATTCACAACCACTCTTCGGCCATCTTTAGTCAGGTTAGCTAAACCTTCATCTCTAAAAATTGCGGATAAATGGCTTGCATATCTAGGTGACAGTGAACGATTAAACTCTGATTTAGAATATTCTCGGATATAATATCCTAATCCTTCTACTGGTGTATCAGTCATGCTAAATCCACCAATAATAGTTTTGCCTTGAAAGTTAGCTAAAGTAGTTTTAATTAACTTAGTAGGAATAGTTATTGTTGCTGATTTAAAAAACAATTGAATATCGCTAGAAGTACTTCCTTCATATTTAAATGATGCGCGGCCACCAGCAGTTGTTGTTTCTTTCATATTTACCTCAATTAAAAAATCAGGTAAATACTATCAAAATGTCGTTGAAAACAGTAGCAACGGATGCACGATCCGTTGGTTATTTGC
>JAESSY010000029.1 GCA_016763855.1 Pseudomonadales bacterium | reverse complement strand
CCTTGAAGATGACCTCCAATCGCCGGGCGTTTCACTACCACCCGAGGACAGGACGAAGCTAATGCTATACTAACAAGGCTTAACGCATCCTCATCTTTCCCTAAAAACCTTTGCAGCATTTGCATCTCACCTTTTACTTGAGCACTTTTTCGCTTGGTAGGAAACATTGGATCGATCAAAATAACATCGGGTATGTCGATTGAAGCATCAATTTTATTGCTGGAATCAATTTGTCGAAGCGCGTCAAAAGAATCTGCACTAATAAGCTTCATTCGACTTACAATGAATTGAATTTCCTCGTCTTCTGATCCTTGGTTGAGCGCCTGTTCAAGTAACAGGGCTAAAATTGGCGATCTTTCAAAAAGCGTAACGCGACAATTACTTGCTGCCAATAAAAAACTGTCAGTACCTAGTCCAGCAGTACAATCCCAAACATGAAGACTTCCCTTAATATTGACAGCCTTAGTATTGATTGCCTTGAAAAGAAGTTCCTTTTTCCCTCCTTTTTGGCGACGATAACGTAACTGAGCAGATTGGAAATCCACTCGAAGCGGATGCTGTTTGCTCAGCTCATCATTCAAGGCATACCCGCTTTCATCCTTGATAAGGGTAAATCGTGTCATTAGCAGCCCTCAAGCAAAGACATCAACACCAATTAGATCACCGTCTCCTTTACCAGCGTCAATGGCTGCAGTCATCTTATAAACGTCTAGTGCTTTCGATTGTTCAGATCCAAACCCACGTTGAGCTGGGTTTTCACGAAGGGGATGGTGATTAGCCTTATACACTTGTACTTCGTCCCTCACAGAGCTTGGAGGGCGCGCTTGTTCGATGTCCACTGGCAAAGCACGTCTTGTCGTTTGTGAGACGTCCTGCCTTGCAATGGGAATGAGCGGCGTTGAGCTTATTTTCACAATGATAGAAGCTTAGAGTATTTAGGTATTATAGACAGAACAGGCGATCATGTTGAGTAATGCTTACACTATTTGTTTAAGGCAGGTTTATTCAAGTTAAGTTTGTTCTAGGTATGTCCGCAACCGTCTCTCTCAAATATTCTGGTTGTGCAAATATTGCATCCACAGCATTTCCATTCTTAAAGCCTTCCAAGCCAAGCGCGAGTATGTCGATATGATTAGGGTGGGAGGAAGAATAAATTTTCTTAACCTCAACACCCGTACCTTTTTCAATCTGGGGCTTAAGCTTCCAACCACTACCCAAACCTACCCAATGCCTTCTTGTGTCTTGAGGAGGCATCTTTATTGCTTCACTGACACCTTCCTTACCGACTAGTGTCATAAATCCGTCAACTTCACTATACACACCGTAATAAACCTCCTCTAATCTCGCTGTGAGGGCGACGATACTATTTTTACATCCTTGCAGACGAAGCGCCTCTTGGGCCAAACAGGCCATACTGGACACCCCAACGACTGGAATGTCCAATCCGAATGCTAAACCCTGAACGACACCTACACCAATTCTTAAGCCAGTAAAGGATCCAGGTCCTTTTCCATAGACGATTAAATCCAGATCTTCCAATCCCAATTCATTGCCTTCCAACAGCTTAATGATTTTTGGTAGAATAACTTCGCTATGAGATCGCCCGACAAATTCCGTTGCGGATGTCATTTCTCCTGAGCACTTGTCTTGTAGACCTAGAACGCAAGTCTTGGTCGATGTATCAATCGCCAGAATACGATTGGGTATGTCACTTATTTCTTTTACCATTCACCACGTTCCTTATTTCAGTAATTTCATTACTCACTTTCCTGACAGAGGCTAAAGTGCGCCGAGGTCTTTAACAAAAAGTTCTTCAACAAAAGTCAGAGCATCGCTTTCTGACGCTAACCAATCCATTTCAGGCAAGCTCTGACGAAGCATTTTACCGTAGGTTCTCTCATTGATCCGCCTATCTCCCAATACAAACAGTCCTCTATCACTTTCCTGCCGTATTAATCTTCCGAATCCTTGTTTAAGTGAGATTGCTGCCTCAGGAAGAGAATATTCATTAAAACCATTGCCCCCATTTAAATCTATGGCTTTCAATTGCGCGCTGACGACTGGGCTCGCTGGACTGTCGAAGGGCAATTTGTCAATAATAAGACAATTCAGATCAGCACCACGGACATCCACGCCTTCCCAAAAGCTATGAGTAGCCAAAAGCACACATCGCTCTAACTGTATAAACTTCTCTAATAATCTTTTCTTCGGTAGTGCGCCTTGCATTAAAAAAGTGATATCAAACTCGTTTTGTAATAAACCCGCAGTCAGCTTCAACGCCCTGTGACTGGTAAAAAGAAAAAAGGTTCGGCCATGATTCACTCGAATAATTGGCAACACGGCACTTAACAACGCCTTAGTGTGATGATCATTTCCCGTGGGTGGCAAATCCTTAGGTACATAAGCCTTAACTTGTCGTAAATAATTAAAGGGTGATTCAAACTGCCCCTCAAAAATATTTTTTAAGCCTAATTTAGCTTTAATGTGCTCGAAACTTCCTGCAACAGACAATGTCGCGGAAACAAAAATCCAACGCTTTCCTGGCTGAGAAAAAACAGATGCAAGTTCAGTCGCAACACTAAGCGGGGTTAGATATAAAACAAATCTTTTATGCCGACGTTCAACCCAGTACACAGATTCAGATGACTGGCGTGTTGTTATCAACATCAAGAGATCTAACAATCGAACGGCTCTTCTCGAGCAGTTTAACAGTCCAGGGGATCTCATTTTGACGAGATCAAGACGATGAAGCACTGTACCTAGGGCCATATCCAATTCATCAATCGCCTCAATGATAATTAGGTTTTTTAACAGGCTATTAAGATCTTCATTACTTTGAATAATATGGTTTTCCAGCCTCTCGACGAGCTGTGATAGCCCATCAAGAGATGCTGCCAACTCAGGATCATCCTTACCTAATATTGTTTGTTCTTTTCGCACATCTTCGACAAAATCAATGAACTGACTCGAACTCAAACTTTCTCCATAAAATTGTCTAGCAGTACTAGGAAGTTGATGTGCCTCGTCTATAATAATCAAATCCGCATTGGGTAGAAGACCCATCTTTCTATCATTATCAAGCACTAGATCTGAAAACAGTAAATGGTGATTGACTACGACAACATCCGCAGATTGTGCTCTGTCTCTCGCCTGGTAAATCGGACAACGTGTGATAAATTGACATTCTCGGCCGAGACAGTTCTCACTTGTACTCGTCACTAATGGTATAAGAGAATTGTTGTCATCAAGCACTTCAGTTAAATCACCATTTTTTGTTTGCTTAGACCATGCTTTGATATTAACGAGATCCGAGAGTATCTTGTCATTTACATTCTCACTCAGTATTGAAATATTTTCCTCTAAACGTTTCGGACATAGATAATTTGCACGTCCCTTTAAAATAGCAATTTTAAGTTTGTGAAACTGATTTACCAGCGGAAGATCTTGATAAAAAAGCTGATCCTGAAGGTTCTTAGTGCCAGTGGATATGATAATTTTTTGCTTGGAACTCAGAGCAGGCAATAAATAGGCAAATGTTTTTCCTGTTCCCGTCCCTGCTTCAACGATACCGTTGCGATTGCTTTGAATGATTTTATGAACAAAATCTGCCATAGCACTTTGGCTTGGACGTACTACAAAATTTGGAACCTGTTTAGCGAACGCAGTTTCTGAATTAAGAAAATTTGTAGTCAGAAACTCTGCATTTAGCTTATCCAACTCTTGATTATCCAAGCCCTGATTATCCAACAGTAGAACCCCAAACTAATTTTGACTTTAACTCACATTGCGCGCACTTTATCTTATGTCGCTTTCATTCGTAAACAAAAGATATCTCAAACTATCGTAGCAGGAGTCAAATCAATTGACTGAAAATTTGAATCGAAAAAAAATATCAGCCATTATTCTTTCCGGTGGCCGCGGCCACCGAATGTTAAATCAGGATAAAGGTTTACAGCAATTTGGCGACAAAATGCTCATTGAACACCTGATCGAACGAATACAGCCCCAGGTCGATGAGATCATTATCAGTCACAACCGCAATAAAGAAATTTATTTGCACTTTGGGCTACCTTTGGTAAATGACGGAAATGACGAATTTCAAGGGCCTCTGGCGGGCATCCTTGGCGCAAAGCCACAGATCAACCATGACTTATGTTTTATTGCCCCCTGTGACATGCCGGACATCCCTTTGGACATTGTTGAAAAACTACGTAAACACTTAGGACATCATGATGCTGTAACGGTATCTCTCGATGGCAAAAATCAACCTCTATTGACCTTAGTAAGAACCCAACATATTGATTCTATTAAGTTTTATCTTGATAGCGGCAAGAGATCCGTTATAGCTTGGCTCGAAACCCTCGATCTTGAGGTACTTGAACTCACTGGATTTAAGCTGAAAAACATCAATTCCCGAGACCAGCTCGTTTTGAAGTGACTTTCAAGTTAGTTTTTCTTCCCTCAGCGTCAAGCGCCCACAAAAAAGCCCTCTAATAGAGGGCTTTTTGCAGTCACTAAGACTTATTTCTTCTTCG
The DNA here is from genome assembly GCA_016763855.1 of Pseudomonadales bacterium. Taxonomy (GTDB): domain Bacteria; phylum Pseudomonadota; class Gammaproteobacteria; order Pseudomonadales; family Azotimanducaceae; genus JAHRVQ01. The sequence continues at coordinate 5,252 of JAESSY010000029.1, read as the reverse complement.
CAGCCTTTTTCTTGACTACTTTTTTCTTAGCTACCTTCTTCTTGGCGGCTGGTTTTTTCTTAGCTACTTTTTTCTTGGCAGCTGGTTTTTTCTTAGCTACTTTTTTCTTAACTACCTTTTTCTTAACTACTTTTTTCTTGGCAGCCGGTTTTTTCTTAGCCGCTACTTTTTTCTTGGCTACCTTTTTCTTAACTACCTTTTTCTTGGCAGCCGGTTTTTTCTTAGCTGCTACTTTTTTCTTAGCAACTACTTTTTTCTTGGCAACTACCTTTTTCTTGGCAGCCGGTTTTTTCTTTGTCGCTTTCTTCTTTTTTGCAACCACGTTGACACTCCTATCTTCCGTTTGGAATTTTGACCTAACATTAGTACAGCAGTTTACTTAGCAGCTATATCACATCTCCTCGGCAGTTGTGTTAGACACATTGAAGAATAAATGTATTACAGTTGCGACTACAAGGTGGAGTTTAGAAAAAAAAGTATATTAATGCGAACTTTATTTATAAAAAACGTAACTTTTTCAGTGTTTTAGCCCATTCATTTCAAAAAATAATCAACTATCTCCTCTAACAACAGGATTTAGTGGTGATTTACCTAACTTATTAACAATCTAACAATTATTTTTCTAAAATTGAGAACACCTTTGACCGAATTTCTTCTGACGAACCAGTGCCTTCGATTGCTTCATAAAACAAATTCCCATCAGATTCAGCAGATTGTTTTTGATAGAATGCAACTAACGGCTCAGTTTGTTCTCGATATACATTAAGCCTTTCACGAATTGTTTTCTCACTATCATCTGCTCGCTGAATCAAATCATCTCCGGTTTCGTCGTCTTTGCCTTCAACCTTTGGCGGATTATGAATAATGTGATATATCCTACCCGACGCTTCATGAATACGGCGGCCACTTAACCTAGTCACAATCTCTTCTTCAGGCACCTTAATTTCAACTACACCATCCAATATGATTTCAGCCTCAACAAGCGCTTCGGCTTGTGGAATCGTTCGAGGAAAACCATCAAATAAAAAACCATTCTCACAATCAGGCTTAGCTATCCTTTCTTTTACCAAGTCTATGATAATTTCATCGGTAACAAGTGCACCACTCGCCATAACACTTTTAACGCGATTGCCAAGCTCACTGCCAGCTTTTATTGCTTCACGTAACATATCCCCAGTAGATATCTGCGGGATATTGAATTTTTCCATAATAAATTTAGCTTGGGTTCCTTTCCCTACGCCAGGGGCGCCCAATAGAATAATCTTCACCTAATTCTCCAGTAGTAAGACATTAAAATAATAGTTCATCAAAGGGTTCTTAAAAATACTTAGTGCTTTCTTCGCGCAGAGATGATGTTCGGCACTTGCTCTATTTCTTCTAGTGTTTGTAGAAGTTCATTCAGACTAATCACTTCCATTGTCATCGACACGATAACACGATTACGTATTTTGTCTGACATCGAGTTCATGGCAATAATGTTTGTACCTCTTCTTAAAAAAACACCGGTTATATCATGTAAGAGACCCGATCGATCATAAGCGTCGATCTCAAGGTTAACAGGAAAAGTTTGTCTCGAATGAGACTGCCAATCAAGCTGTACACGTCTACTGTAACAATCCGGTGCGAGCCCCACTAAACAATCTTGTTTATGCACATGTACCGTATTTTCATCATCTATCAGGCCAATGATCAAATCACCCTCTTCAGGAGAGCAACAGCTTGATATCAAATGTTCAAAATCACCAATACCACGTAAAGAACTCGATTTTTTGCTTTTCCGGTTATCTAGGAACTCAAAATCAAGTTGAGGATCGTAGGCTTGTGTCAAAAACAGTTCTGAGACTGCCTCAATGACATCGAGTGAATTAATATCTCCACTTCCTATTGCTGCATACAGGTCTCCAATTTTATCGAATTCAACACGATCTAATATTTTTTCTTCTTCAAGATTCTCAATCCCAAGATGATAAAGTTCCTCGTGAAGCAACTTTTCTCCTTCAAGGATATTCTTATGTTTAGTCCTATTCCCAAACCAGGATTGAATCTTCGCACGGGCCCTTGCAGTCGAAATATAACCAAGATGCTCATACAACCACTCTCGTCGAGGTTCAATTTTATCACCAACAATTATTTTAATTTGATCGCCAGATCGCAATTGATGATTAAGAGGAACGACCCTGCCATTAATTTTTGCACCACGACACTTATGGCCTATCTCCGTATGGACACGATAAGCAAAATCTAATGGGGTGGCACCCGGTATCAAATCAACAACGTGGCCATCAGGTGTAAATACATAGATCCGGTCTAGTGCAACTTCACGTAAAATATCATCTGTAAGATGCGCGATGTTGGCTGACTCATCTTGCCAATCCAGTATTTGACGTAACCAAGAAACTCGCTCCTGATAGTCTTTGGGTTCTTCATCCTCATCGGCGCTCTTGTATTGCCAATGAGAACAGACACCCAGCTCAGCCTCATCATCCATTTCATGAGTTCTAATCTGTATTTCTAACGCTTTTCCCTCTGGCCCAATAACGGCAGTATGCAGAGATCGATAACCATTCTCTTTTGGTGTCGCGATATAATCGTCGAACTCATAAGGGACATTGCGCCAGAGGTTGTGCACAATGCCGAGGACTCTATAACAATCATTCTCTTCTGGAACAAGTATTCGGACTGCTCTGACGTCATAAACTTCAGAGAATTGAATTCCCTTTTGGCGCATTTTTCGCCAGATACTGTAAATATGCTTTGCACGACCACCCACTTCTCCATCGATATTAAAGAGGCTTAGTTTTTTTTCCAATATCGCTATAATTCGAGTGATGTATTCTTGTCTGTCACTACGCTTTTCATCTAGCAATCGTGCAATTCTTTTATAGGCGTTCGGTTCAAGATATCTAAAGGCAATATCTTCTAATTCCCATTCTAATTGTCCAATACCTAGTCGGTGCGCGAGCGGCGCATAGATATCAAAAACTTCTCTAGCCAATTTTATTCGTTTTTCGGATGAACTATTTGAAATATGTCTAATAGCACAGGTTCGTTCCGCAAGTTTGATAAGCGCTACGCGAACATCATCAACAAGTGCGACTAGCATTCGTCGCGCCTGTTCAAGTTGATCAGTTTGTTCCCCAAGAACAGGTTGGTCCGAACCAAATTCGATTTGACTGATGGCAGCCATTCGGAGCACCCCTTCGACTAGATTAGCAACGTTTTCACCAAAGGTTTTTTTAACATGATTAAGCGTGATTTGATTCTCACGAACAGCACGATAGATAAGACCAGCAACAAGGCCATCTTCGTCCATATAGAGCTCATTAAGAATGTCAGCGATATCTAAACCAATCTTGAAGCTGCTAACGCCTTCGGACCAGTGACCAACAGTTGCATAGGCTCTTTCTTTAGCTTGCTGCGATAAATCGCAAACTTCCCGGATACGCGCTAGATTGATGTCTGGGTTTCGCTCACTCAGTTGATTGAGCCACAATTCCAGATCTATGCTGCCATCAAAATGCAGGGGTTGTTCAGCTCTGACTTTAACCATAAATTTACATACAATTTATTTTATGAAACAGGCAATCGATTCCACATGGGTCGTGTGAGGAAACATATCAATAACACCTGCACCATCCAAAATAAACCCATTTTCAATTAGTATTGCTGCATCTCTAGCCAGGGTCACTGGGTTGCAGGAGACGTACACTACCCTTTCAACCTGAGTCCTTGCAAGCTTTTTACAGACTTCCAGAGCACCACTTCTAGGAGGGTCGAGTAAGACTTTGTTTATGGCCTCTAAGCCAGGTATATCAAGGCTTTCAACAAATAAATCTCTAGCTTGGAAATCACAGTTTATGATGCCATTTTGCTCTGCATTCTCTATCGCTCTAGCGACACAGGTATTGGAGCCTTCAATTCCCATCACTTGCTTTGATTTCCGAGCAAGCGCCAGACTAAAATTGCCGATACCACAGAAGGCATCAAAAACCCTATCCTGTGATTTTAATTCCAATAGATCGATTGCCATCTGAACCATTTTCCGATTAATTTGCAGATTCACTTGAGTAAAGTCCAAGGGATGAAAACTATATTTCAGGTCAAAATCTGGTAGTGCGTAATGAAGTCTTTCTTTACCTCCTGAAGGAAAAAGCTTCCAAACACTATCGAGATCGCTGGGCTGCAAATAGATAGCCACTTGATTATCTGCACCAAATTTTTTCAGCAAAAACATATCACCTTCATTTAGTGCTTCAAGATGTCTGAATACCAAAGCAGTGTCCTCATCCCCAGCAGCAAGTTCAATTTGGGGTAGCGACTTAACGACGCTCAGAGCGGTAATGAGTTCTTGGAGTTTTGGTAAAAGAGACGACACGGAATCGCGCAGGACTGAGCAATCAGACATATCGGAAATATAAGGCTTCATCTTTTCACGAAAGCCAACCAAAACACGATTCTTCTTTTCTACAAACTTAACCCCTAAACGACCTTTCGATCGATAATTAATCACAGGGCCTGTCATCGGTGGAAAATAGTAATTAACAGGCTGCTTACCTAGCGCCTCAACTAGCGTGTCAACCAAGTATTGATGCTTATATTCTATTTGCGCGGTAGATTCAAAATGTTGAAGGCTGCATCCGCCACAAAATCCAGCTGCATCACATACAGGTATAACTCGATGAGGAGAAGCAACATGCACCTCAGTGGTTTTTGCAAAAACCTTCCGCTTTCTTTTAGAGAAAGGCATCACTGTCAACTCTTCACCCGCCAACGCGCCAAAGACAGATAATTTAGATTCATCAGTCACACCATAACCATCAATGTGAAGAGAATTGATTTTAACCCGACTGGGTTGAAAAGCTTTTTTCACTTTATAAGCATCCAGAATTATTAATTTGAAGCGGTCTATTTTAGACTTTTTTTCTTAGGAAGGTGTAAATACGCCAGTGGATAAATATCGATCCCCTCGGTCACAAATTATGGCGACAATAACGGCATTTTCAACGTTTGAACTTATTTGCAGCGCACCTGCAACAGCACCACCTGATGAGACTCCACAGAAAATACCTTCTTTTTTGGCTAGATCTCTCATGGTGACTTCTGCTTGCTCCTGATCCATATCGATAATTTGATCGACTTGATTATTATTATATATTTTAGGCAAGTATTCCGTCGGCCATCGTCTAATGCCCGGTATCGCTGCACCATCAATCGGTTGAAGCCCGACAATTTCAACATCAGGTTTTACTTCT
>JAESSY010000028.1 GCA_016763855.1 Pseudomonadales bacterium | reverse complement strand
GATTAATGGTCAGCATGATGTGCTGACTATAGTTATAGTCTTTGAAACGGGGCATGTATAATCTCAACAGGATAATCATACAGACATTATAGCAGAGGGGTGGCGTTTTAGGGGTTATTTACAGCCTCAACGCCATGCTAACGGGCGCGTAGCAGCTTGCTGCGGAGCGTCCCAGAGAGTGACGAAGGAACGAACGATGTTGAGCATTTTGTTATGATTTGCCGCCAGCATCATAGTCTCTTAAAAGCTTCGCAGCTTCGTTGCAGGTGATATCTTCAAATTCTAGATTAACTTCATCAGTTGGATTATTTGGTGATATTGGTGATATTTGACCAACACAAAATTCATTAACTAGGTTGGCCGCTTGAAGCAACGTACCGTCATCAATTTTCATATCAAAAGTATTTTTTTCTTCGACCGCATACGAACTCACGGAAGACAAGAGGATAACCAAAAGACTTAATGTTTTCATATTCACGCTCTCCATTCTGGCAATTTTATTGATCATAGTCGGTAGTAGGAATCATAACGCGAGCATGTGCGGATGGCGCACGTAGTGTGCCATTCCGAATGCCGAAGGCATGACACCATGCTTTTGTTAGGCGAGTTATCCATAGAGTTTTCTCAGGAAACGAACTAAATCTGGAACTGTTCGATTAAGTGGTACATCATCTTTATGGAACCATTTTACACAGTAGAATTCAGATTGATCAAATGTGAGTTTCATATTACGTTTACCTTTCATAACATACCAGAATGAAACATCAGTATGACCAGCTGTTTTACCTACGGTAACAGTACTAGTTATAGAAAGTGGATTTTCTTGTAAAAACTCACCTTGGATTGAAAGCTCTTCCATTGCTTCTCGCATCGCTGTTAAGCGTGGATGCTCTTTGGGCTCCACATGCCCACCGGTGGGTAGCCACAACTGCGCATTTATATGGTCCACAAGTAGTATGTAGTCACCATCAATAAGGACAAAGTATGAAACTAGATGCTTGTTTGGCACATCCGGTTTCTTAAGCCGGCATAGTTCCACACCAGAATCAATCCAAACTATAGTCTCTTCTTTTGTAACTTCTTCAATTTCATCCAGCGCATCAATCGCTTCCACTTCCAGTTTTATCTGCGCTCTCATATTAGCTCGTTCCCATTTGCGCCTAACACTTAGTTGTGTGGCTAGACGCAGAGCGGCTAGTCCAAGCCGAAGGCGACACCAACTTTATGTTATTTGATTTTTGCCTGAAGAGGAAAGTTTTCGGGATGCTCAATAATCGCCTCCGTTAAGTCAACATCAATATCGGGCCAGTAATAGTGACCATTGGAAATTTCTTCTACATTGGTAATGTATTTTACTGGTTGATCTTTGAACCAAGGAAAATTTTCGTAAGATAAAAACATTTCCTTATTCGTAGAAAACAGCCACAAGCCATGGGAAGAGATGTTTGTGATCTCAGTCTCCGAAGTGATATTTCCAGGCGCTCGCGAGTTCATCTTTGTGTTGCTCAATAAGAGTTGAGATTAGTTTAAGTTGCTTTGGGGAATAATGATAGTTTTTAGCTATTTCAATCTTAGGCTCTAGCCAATATTTAGCTTCTCCATCGCCTGAGACTACATGGACATGCATCCTACTCTCCTCTCTTGAAAAGAAGAAGAAACGATACCCTTTCTCTCTGAATACGGTTGGACTCATGGCAAATAACACCATGTTAAGCGGCGTGCCTGCGGAGGGAGCGTTTGCAATAAAATGGCGAAGCCATTTGCAAACGAACCCGCAGTAGGCACGTCCGAGTGAGCGTTAGCGAACGACTTAAACTTCATGTTAGGCATGGCCAGAGGTATCCTTGTTTAGTCCACTTATAAGCTTTCTGTTTGCAGCGCACCGATATGCCTGAAATAATAGCTCACTAACTTCCGACCAGTCGAAGCTATCTTTACGAAGATCAATAGACAACCAGCCACTAGGGCCATGATGCGGCGAGACAATGAACCGCGAATCCGACTGAAGGTCTGCCAGTACACTCTTGTCTGTGGCGAAATGTAAAGATCTTCCAAAACCTGCCCACCGTTTCCGGTAAGGTGAATTATCTCCATTGTATATTGCAAACCGACGGCGTCTTACGTGAAATAGTGGCCTGTCTTGCAGGAGGCTCTCTTCGGCCTCCGGAAAACGACTACAGACTACTCTAATACGAGAAAGATCGGTCTGATCCTTAGCCGTCATGTCTGCCTAACATAATAGTAGCCACCAAATTGGCGCATACTCTATTTCTTTAAAATTAATTTCACACATTATCAATCACTTAGATAATTCACTTTTAGACCTATCGCGATTCTACCCACTAAACGGCCTCAAAAACACCCTAACAGATCAAGTGAGGCCAGACAATGCACACTATTGGCACATACCCCATCTGCATACTCCGGTAGATTGTGCCAATTTGATGGATACTCCGGTTAAAATATTGTCACATCTCAACTAAAAGAGATTCCCCACCCTTAGGTAGAGGTGTACCACCTCATTCACAGCTATTTATCAGCCTATTAATTAATTAGATATATCTATCAATTATTGCATAGTGAATTTATGCAAATACTCTTTGTCAGATTGAGGTCGTGATCAACAAATCAAATGCCAGCAAGTTAAAAGCTAAGGAGTCGAGCCCTCATCGAGGAAAAACCCGTCAAGACATCCTACTGGCGGCGACACGTGAATTTGCACGTTCAGGCTTCACTGGCGCATCAACCCTATTGATCGCCAAAAATGCAAACTCTAAACAACCGCTGTTGCATTATCATTTTGGATCAAAAGAAAAGCTCTGGTTGGCTGCTGTCGATTTCGCCTTCATTGAACTTAAGGTCACATTCGACACGATCGAAGAAACCGCAGGTGACCTTGAAGAAATCGATATCCTGAAGTTGATGTTACGCACGATCAATAGATTTGCGTCACGACATCCGCTCCATATCGACATATTGAGGCAAGAAATGGGCTCTGAATCCAGAAGGAGTCAATACATACTAAAAAATTACCTGTCTCCGATGTATCTAAGTCTCAATGCTGTTATCAAATCAGCTACTGACAAAGGACAAATCAAAAAAGTACATCCCCAGTTTCTTAGCTCAATGTTGTTTGGTGCGTTTACACATTATTACACCTCTGGCCCAAGTACTAAGGCGATGTTTTCTATAGACATTAATGATCCAGCCAAAATCAAACAACATGGCGATTGGTTAGTAGAAATAATATTTAGGGGTTTAGCTAATGAGTAATAACAACTATGTACTGACAAAGCTCACAGGGCTAACAGCATTAATCTATTTTCTTGGATCCATCATTAGTGGGTATCTGGCCTACTATATGATTAGTCAGGTCATGCTTGAAGAGAACAAATCCTTCCCCTATCCAACAATAGCCGTCTTGCGCAGTGGCTGTATATTGTAGGCAATCCGAATCAAGTCGGACTTAAAAATAAAATGGAAGCTAGTAAATACCCTTCGAGTTATAACGATATCCATCATGGATACCACAAACAACTTAATGATTTCATGAAAGCATTCGGCTTCTACGATGTATTTCTCTTAGATCTAGAGGGCCAACTAATATACTCGGTTTTTAAAGAGATTGATTTTGGCACAAACTTTCTAGAGGGCCCTCACCGCAACAGCAGTTTAGGTCAAGCTTATCGTGGGGCACTTGTATCGGGGCCACAACAAGTCACTACCACAGATTTTTCTCGCTATGCCCCGAGTTATTTCAAACCAGGATCGTTTCTGGCATCACCTATCTATGACGGAGGAGCAAAAATAGGCGTTGTCGCATTTCAACTCGATCCCGCAAAACTGAACAAAACAGTTTCTAATTTACACGGTCTTGGAGAATCTGGCGAAGCTTATATTGTTGGCTCAGACTGGCTGATGCGCTCAGATAGTCGTTTTGTCGATAGTTCCACAATACTAATACAAAAGGTCGAAACCACAGCCGCCAGAAATGTTATCCGAGGGCAAAGTGGATCAACGATAGACAAAGATTATCGCGATATTATGGTACTTTCTCACTACAGACCTTTAAGGATCGAAGGCCTCAATTGGGGGATCATTGCAGAAGTTGATGAACAACATATCATGGCGCCTGCTATACGTCTGGTCGCTTACACTGTTTGTATATTTGTCTTTACGCTTGCCATCATTGCCTTCGTTTCCTTTTCGACCTTAAAGTTGTGCATCATGCGCCCACTTCAACAACTACTCATAGCTGCCGAACAATTTCGACAAGGTAACTACGTCGCAAGAGTACAAATCGTTAGCAATGATGAGTTTGCTATTCTGGGTGATACTCATAACAAAATGGCCGATGCAATTGAAAGTCACGTCACTGAGCTAAAAAATACATTAAGTGATGTCAAAGAGTTAAGCGGTCTTCTTCCCATTTGCGCATCTTGCAAATCAATTAGAGATGACGATGGTTATTTCAAGACCGTTGAAACCTATCTTATCGGGCGTTCCCATCTGCAATTTTCTCACACTATCTGCCAGGTCTGCATACCGCTGCTCTATCCAGAATTAGGTGAAGAGCTTCTAGTAAGTGATTAAGGTTTTTTTATCATTTTGGGGCTTTGGCCATTGGCTGAAAAACATTTCTTAAGATAAGAGAAATTGAAGACATCAATATCCGTTGTTGGCTAAGCCTGCTAGAATGTCGCCCTTCAAAATATAGAGCAAGATTCATGGCTAAAGAGAGTCGCGTCGCCTATGGGGTTAAAATTCTAAATTCCCGACATAAAGACATTCAGTCTTTGAAACGTGCTGGGAATATTGCAGAGATGCACGGGAATAAATTCTGGAATTCTAGCTTTCTCATTATGGATTATTTGAAGAAGCATCCTCTGAAGAAAAAGGTTCGCATTTTGGAAATTGGCTGCGGATGGGGATTGCTCGGTATATACTGCGCAAAGCAGTTTGACGCTCGGGTTACTGGTGTAGATATCGACAAAAATGTTCTCGCTTATATGGATTTACACGCAAAAATAAACAAAGTTGATGTCGTCACTAGCCAGTGCTCGTTTGAACAATTAACAACGAAAAACCTGCAAGTATTTGATATTATCGTCGGCGCAGATATTTGCTACTGGGATGAGATGACAAAATTGTTGTTAAACTTAATTGCTCGGGCAAAAAAGGCAGGGGTTAAACAAATCATTATTGCCGATCCCTGTCGTCAGCCATTTACCGATTTAGCCGAACTTTGCAAAAAGAAATATAAGAATGTATCTGTCGAAGAAAAATTTTTAAAGAGGCCAGTTCCCGCATCTGGAGAAATTCTGATCCTCAGTTAAGTTCTTGTCTTAAAGGAATCAAGCAAAAGGAGTCAAGCAAAAATGATCGTAACCACTACCCAATCCATCGAAGGCAAAAGCGTCGTTAAATATCTAGGGATCGTCACTGGAGAAGCCATACTTGGCGCGAACATATTTCGAGATATGTTTGCAGCAATAAGGGACGTTGTTGGCGGTCGTTCTGCTTCCTATGAAAGAGAACTAGGCAAAGCCAGAGAAATCGCCCTCGATGAGCTAGAAGACTGGGGCGAAGAAGTCGGTGCCAATGCGATTGTTGGTGTTAGTTTAGACTATGAAAGTTTTGGCCAAAGCAATGGCATGATGATGGTCAGCGCAACGGGTACAGCAGTGCTAGTAGAAGACATTGCCGGCTAATGCTCGCGCTTGCTTGCAGGTAAGCGATTTACATGAGAACGACCCACTGACTTACGCCATCATGATTATCTTAGATGAGCCGGACTGCTAGTGTTCTATTGCCTTTAGTCTCGAATAGAGAAAAATTGAAAACCAAAATCATGTGTTATCATTTAGCAACTCGCATAGGTAAGTAGCAGCAAAGTAATGAAAAACTCACTCATTCCAAAGACGACGATTCGTTCTCGCATGGAAGTTTTAACATCCCTAATAAAAGACAAAGATGTACTAGATTTAGGGGTCGTCGACTATCGAGAACGGCGCCGGGACGACAATCAATATTTTGAAACTCATCCTACGCTTCTATTTAGGCAGATTTCAAAAATCAACCCCGGTGTTACAGGGGTGGATATCGATGAGCAAGGTATCGAAAACTTGTTAGCCAGAGAATTCAATGTAATTTGTGACAATGTTGAAACAATGATGTTGGATAAAACTTTTGATGTCATCGTGGCTGGTGAGATTATTGAACATCTCGAAAATCCCGGACTGTTTCTACGCAATATGCTGAAACATATCAACCCGAAAGGTTGTATTGCAATTAGTACCCCAAACCCATTCTACGCAAAACAACGCCACAAAATCTGGCGATATAATCGACCCCAAGTCCATGAAGATCACACCTGTTGGTTTGACCCATCAACGCTCAATGAGTTACTTCATCGCACAGGATGGGAGACTGTAGATAATTATTGGGTTCAACCCAGAAATCAATACATTAAAACTTGGCCGCGATTGCTTCGTGGATACTTTTCGAATTCCTTTCTTACCATCGCAAAAAAGGCCGTATCCTAATCAGACAATACGCTAAGTAAACAATCCAAAGTTTAAGTGCGAACCGTAACCTTGTTGTTTGCTTCTTCCCAAGCTCGTTGCAGTACAAAAGCCTGGTTAAGATCGATAGATAGATAGACCGATAGATACTACCCTCTGCCCCAAAAAGCACGTAAAGATCATCACTCAATCGTTCTACTTTACGGCTGCGGGTCTCATGGGAGAAACATATCTGTACTTGCCAAGTAAGTGGCGTGAGGATAGAGTGCTTTGCTCTATAAATTCTCCTAGTCAGGACGCTCAACACCCGTGTTCAACAAAACTACCATTCAAGGCGCTTACTTTGCACTAACTGCATATATATTTTGGGGTGTTCTGCCAATTTACTTTAAGTCTCTCGATCATGTTTCTCCCCTTGAGATTCTAATTCAGAGAGTACTCTGGTCTGTCGTTTTGTTACTGATTATTCTTTTTGTGACTAAACAATTAGACAAATTGATCATTCCAAGAAAGAAACTCGGGATGCTGTTTCTTTGTGCTGTCCTGCTGAGCACAAACTGGCTAATCTTTATTTTTGCGATCCTCAATAACAATATTGTTGAAACCAGTCTGGGATATTTTATTAACCCTTTGTTCAGTGTCTTTCTCGGAATGATTTTTCTAGGGGAACGGCTCAGACCACTGCAATGGTTAGCAGTTTTTATCGCCATGGCAGGGATACTCTTGCAACTTGTTTACTTTGGCGCCTTCCCCTGGATTGCGCTGAGTCTGGCTATTACTTTTGGGGTTTATGGACTCATCAGGAAAAAATTGGGGATTCACTCTATTGCGGGTCTTACGCTTGAAACCCTGATGATCAGCCCCTTCGCCATATTAGGGCTCATTTGGATATACTTTCAAGGTGAAATGAAATTTCTTCAAATCGATCTTCAAACCGACCTGCTCCTTGTGTCTGCGGGCTTCATAACATCAATTCCCCTCTTGTGTTTTGCGGCAGCTATCACTCGCCTTTCACTAACGGCTTCAGGTATGTTCCAGTATATTGCGCCCAGTTTATCTCTCGTTATTGCTGTGACGCTCTATAGTGAGCCTTTTGGTATTGATCGCATCATTACCTTTACTTGTATATGGATTGCGCTCTTCATTTTTACGGCCGAAACGGTTTATCATCACCGAAGAAAAAAACAAAGGGGTTTAGCTTGAACCAATTTGACCAAGACATAGCACTACGCCCTTTGGGTGACTTCAATTTCGCGCTTTACATAGCAGACAGCTGGCAAATTAATGTTGGACCTAATGGTGGCTACATAGCAGCGATTTTACTTCATGGGATGAAACAGTATTTAGGTCATATACAGACCAGATCCTTTACCTGCCATTTTTTATCCGCGTCCGTTGCAGGACCCGCTACTCTATCCGTTAACGTTGCAAAAGAAGGGCGAACGTTATCCACTGCGACTACTCAACTCAAACAAAATGGAAAAACCATCGCTTTCGCTATCGCTACATTCGCGAATGATAGAGCAGCGCCTCATTTGAATGATTTAAGTATGCCTGTCGTACCACCCGCTAACGAAATCGCAACAGAAGATCGCATGTCAGAAGGCTCTGCACATTTTGCACCATTTCGCTTGAAGTATGACCAACGAATAGCAATTGGACCAAAGACCGGATTGCTATCCGACGAAGCCAAAACAGGTGGTTGGACTAAGTTTAGTGAAAGCCGAAATTTTGATGATCTTGCACTACTTGCCATTAGTGACTCTTGGTTTCCTTCTATCAAAGCAAAATCTGATAGCGCATTCCACACGCCCACTGTAGACCACACTGTCCACTTCCTTGCACAACCACAAGATGCTGAATGTGAATTTTTACTACTTATGTTTCAAACTGAGAATGCATCAAATGGCTATCTCATTGAAGATGGTTTTATTTGGAGCGATAGTGGTTGCTTGTTAGCCAGATCTAGGCAATTGGCTATTTTACTCCCAACTGAAAAGGGTTTTATTACTTAAAGTCAGATTACTTAAATTCATGACTGAGGTTTGAAGTGGATGGGCTAATACATAACTTAACGCAAGATCCTGATCTAACAATATTACAGTGGCTAGACATGGCTGGCGTATTCGTATTTGCAGTCAGTGGCGCTTTAACGGCAGCTAATAAAAAGATGGATGTCTTTGGTTTTATTGTCATTGCGCTTATTACAGCTGTGGGTGGTGGAACCTTGCGCGATCTTGTTTTGGACGTACCTGTTTTTTGGTTATCTCAGCCAGTTTATGTCTGGATAACCTTGGTCGCCGCAAGCTTAACGTTTATTTTTACACAGACTTTTCATCGCGGTCAGAATCTCTTCTTGTGGTTCGATGCCATAGGACTCTCAGTATTTTGCGTTCTGGGTGCTGCAAAAACCTACGCCATCAGCGGAGACCCTACTATCGCCGTTATGATGGGAGTGATATCAGCCGTCGCGGGTGGCATGTTCAGAGATATTATCTGTAATGAAATACCGCCGATTTTTCATAGCGAAGTTTATGCAACTGCTGCCTTCACCGGCGCCACGATATTTATCATTGCATCAACTTTCGGTTTAACACCCAGCATTTCAATGTTGATCGGCGCAATAGCGGCCTTTGCTCTCAGAAGTGCGGGTATACTATGGGCTTGGGCCCTGCCTAAGTCACAGGGAATTGATTAACCTGCAGTTGGACTAGCCCTCCAAAGCTCGCTGATCAAGAACAGCTCTAATTTCTCCGTGACGTTTTTCATCAAGTGTAAATCGGGTAAACAGGATTACGCCTATAGTGTAGGCAATCAACGGCATCATGCCATAAAGAAATACTATCGAGACTTGTACTGTCATGGATTGTTCCTGATTTGGCACAAAACCAGAAATCTGTAAGACCCAACCTGTCACAAGAATCATGATGCCAATGGCGCTTTTTTGCGCAAAGTTAAAGGCGGCGAAATAGGAGCCTTCCTTTCTCTCTCCCGTCATATATTCATCATAATCAATGATGTCGCTTTGAATAGAAGGTGCAATGGTCCCTCCACAGCCTGCAGACAAGCCAGCAAAAACTGCGAGAACAAAGATGACTAGTACACGACTTTCCAACTCGATAAAAGGCAATACGAACATCCCTCCGAAGGAGAGGCCAGTCAATATCATCGAAAACATCCAGAGCCGAATCTTCCCGAATTTGCGCGAGAGTGGAATCCACATCGGTACAGAAATCGTTGAGGGAATCATGTAAGCAAGAATGATGAAAACTGCTAACTCTGGACGACCTACAACATATTGAGCGACGTAGAGCGTCAAAATAGCAATCACAGAAGATCCTATATATTCAATAAAAGTCACGATAAGAACGAGCCGTGCATGAGGATTTTGCCAAACATCTTTGAAAGCCCCAAAGGGACTTTCATTTACGCGACCTTGAAAATCTGCTCTCTCGCGGAGCATAATGACTGCATAGGTAATGAGAACGCCCGTCACAATCGCTGCCAACACACTTAACTCAAAAGCCACCGTACGAACATTCTCAGCACTTATCGATTCTGCGTCTATCAAAATATCCATACTGACCAATGCCAATATCGACCCAACTGTAAATGCAACGTGCCGCAATCCATACAAGCGACTACGTTCATGGTAGTTAGGTGTAAGCTCTGCGCCGAGAGACATGTGCGGAACAATAAATATAGTCATGGCTGAATAAAAACCAATAACACCTACAGCCATCCAAGCAATCAATGCGGTACTACCCAAAGATTGTGGGGGGGAAAACACCATAACAAAGGCAATAGAAACCGGCAAAATACTGACTAAAAGCCAAAACCGTCTTCTACCGATCCGGTGTTTACTGCGATCACTTAAATAACCTATAAGCGGATCAGAAATCGCGTCCCAGACTCGGGAAACACCAAAAATCGTACCCATCACTGCCGGGGCAATTAGCAGAACATCGGTTGAAAACTTCATAATATAAAGACCAATCAGCAGATACATATAGCCTGCTCCAATCCCTGGCGCACCATATGCCGCTATCACACGCCAACTTAGTCGGTCTGTTCCCTGTGAAGGGATGTCATCCGTCATACTTACCTCAATTACTACCGCCAGCTCTGACACATGACGCCTTGTTCGTCTGAAGTTCGACTGAATTTTCTCTTTCATCATGCTGTATCTTTACCGGCATATCAATACGGTAAGACCGTGATAAAAAGATCAATATTACATGATCGATTGATGCAAACCGTGTTTTTCACAATAAATTCAGCTATTCTTAGCTGCGGTTAATACTGGTACCTTATCTTATGACTATGCAACAAACACCCCTATTACTTTCTCGAATATTGGGCCGTGGCGCAAAATTAGATCCCAATGAAGAAATTGTCACACTGCAAGAAAACGGCACACATAGACAAACGCTAAAAACCACTTGGGCACGTGCCAACCAACTTGCTCACGCGCTTAAGGACTCTGGTATCGGGTTGGGAGATCGTGTTGCGAGCTTCATGCGGAATAATTATCGGCACCTCGAACTCTATCAAGCTATACCTTCTATGGGCGCTGTTCTTCATACGCTAAATATTCGTCTCGGCCCAAAAGATATTGAATACATTATTAATCACGCGAAGGACAAAATTATTTTTGTTGATGAAGATCTTCTTCCGCTACTCGAACCATTGTTTGACAAAATACCGACAGTAGAGAGACTCATCATCTGCCGACATGACGAAGGTGCAAGCTGTGCATTTCCCTCTTACATAGATTATGAAGATTTCATCAAAGATAAAGAAGACAACTTTTCATGGCCTGAAATTGATGAAAACTCACCTATGGGTCTGTGTTACACCAGCGGTACAACAGGTAAACCAAAGGGAGTGATGTACACCCATCGATCAACCTACTTGCACACCTTGACGCAAGCCATGGCCGATTCAATGTCCTTAACCGCCCTTGATTCTGTCTGCGGCATTGTCCCCATGTTTCATGCTATGGGGTGGGGTCTGCCTTTCACTGCCTCCATGTTGGGTTGTAAACAGGTCATGCCACATAAGTTCATGACCCCGCCTCGGCTGATTGAATTGATGTCTGATGAAGAAGTCACGATATCGGCTGGGGTGCCGACTATTTGGCAGGGCATTAGAAGCATACTCGAATCTGAAGAAGGCAAAAATTACGATTTGAGTCACCTGAACCGACTCACCTGCGGAGGATCAGCTCCACCCATTTCTCTGATGCGCTGGTACTGGGAAAACTTAGGCATCGAAATGGTTCAGGGATGGGGAATGACCGAAACCAATCCATTAGGCACACTCTCTCGAAAGGTCGCAAAACGTTCCCATTTGAAACTGACGGAAGATCAGCAATTTGAAAATGTCGCTAAAGCAGGATTGCTTATGCCGGGGCTTGAGATTGAAATTGTCGATGAAGATTGGAAGGTCGTTCCTCATGATGGCGAATCCGTTGGAGAACTACTCATACGTGGTCCCTGGATCGCTGCAGAATATTACAATGATCCGCAACCAGAAAAATTTCATGATGGTTGGTTAGTCACGGGGGACGTCGCAAAAATTGATCCTGAGGAATACTTAATTATCGCGGATAGGTCAAAAGATCTGATTAAGTCAGGAGGAGAATGGATATCTTCGGTCGATTTGGAAAACCACATTATTTCTCTCGAAGGTGTAACTCAAGCCGCTGTTGTCGCCCAACCTCACCCAAAGTGGGATGAGAGGCCTGTCGCCATGGTTGTCCTGATTGAGGGAAGTAATGTCACGACAGAATTAATCCTTGAACACTGCGCTGCTGCCTTTGCAAAGTGGCAGTTACCCGATGATGTTATTTTTGTAGAAGCTATCCCCCTGACTTCCACTGGGAAAATTGATAAGAAAACAATTCGGGCACAACTCGAGAAAGATGCTTACAAGTTACCCAGTTTACGAACGGCCTAAAAACAATATTGTAGACTTCTACAGTAGGAGACAACATGTCAATAAAAATGTCCATAAAAGAGCGACACAGCTTTCTGGCTGGTTTACATGTAGGCATCATCAGCATCCCCCGCGAAAAGCGCGCGCCACTCACGGTACCCATCTGGTACGACTATGAACCTTTTGGAAAGGTGTGGATGCTCACGCAGCCAGATTCGCTCAAAGGCAAAGCCTTGCTTAATTGTGAATACATCAGTCTATGTGCGCAAACGGAGAAACCACCCTATCAATATGTGACTGTCGAGGGAAAGTTTGAGATCTCCGATTCAAATTCAGAAGCCGGACTGAAAATGGCCATTCGCTATCTAGGTGAAACTATGGGGCGTCAATATGCGGATAATTCAGAGGACGATGGCATTATACTTAGCTTTGAACCTGAAAATTGGCTCACTGTAGACTATTCTAAAATGTAAGCAGTTCAGAGAGGCCTTAATATCAAGGAGCTTCTAATATCAAGGAATAGGCATGACCGAAAAAGTTTTTTATACCGATACCTATCTACAAAAATTAAAAGCCAACATTACTCAAATAGACGGTGCCTGGCTTGAGTTCGATAAAAGTATTTTCTATCCCACTGGAGGTGGCCAACCTTGCGATACGGGAGAACTGAAAAGTAAAACAGGTGATTCATACCGAATTGTCGCAACTGAAAAATCAGAGAAGTCTGACAACATTCGTCATCAATTAGACAACGACAATCACGACTTGAAATCAGGAGATGAAGTTGAGCTAATCCTGGATTGGGAGCGACGATATAAGCACATGAAAATGCATACCTGTATGCATTTACTAGGTTCGCTCATACCCGTCCCCGTTACAGGAGGCTCTGTTGGTGCGGAAAAAAGTCGACTGGACTTTGATTTGGGTGATCACCAAATCAACAAAGAAGATCTAACGAGCGAAATCAATAAGCTCATCGAAGCGGGCCATGATTTAACCATCGGATCGATTACTGATGGAGAACTCGATGCCAATCCAGATCTAGTCAGAACAATGTCGGTTCAACCACCCCGTGGCAGCGGCACCATTAGAATGGTACAGATAGCTGAAATTGACTATCAACCTTGTGGGGGTACACATCTGAAGAATACAGCTGAAATTGGTCCTGTTCGCATAAAAAAGATTGAAAATAAGGGTAAGCGAAATCGACGCGTTCACATTGTATTTGACTAGAGCGTTTTTAAAATACCCTTGAATGCTTCCAGCGCCTCTGGGTTGGCAAGTGCATCAAGATTGTTAACGGGTAATCCATGAATGATATTCCGAACCGCTAATTCAACAATCTTTCCACTAATCGTTTTGGGAATCTCTGGTACTGAATAGATTGCATAAGGGACGTGACGTGGTGTCGTATTCTGCCTGATCCCTAACTTAATTCGCTTTATCAATTCATTGTCCAACTCAACACCTTCCCTCAAGACGACAAACAAAATCACTCTTATATCATCCTTCCATTTCTGACCTACACAAATGGAATCAAGTATCTCATCAAACTTTTCAACCTGACGGTATATCTCTGCTGTGCCGATTCTTACGCCACCCGGATTCAATACGGCATCTGATCGGCCATGAATAATAAATCCATTGTTGATTGTAAGCTCACCATAATCTCCCTGGGCCCAGGTTCCTGGAAAGTGCTCAAAATAGGCAGAATGGTAACGCTTGCCATCTTCATCATTCCAAAATTCAATAGGCATTGCAGGAAAGACCGATGTACAGACTAGCTCTCCCTTTTCGGCTTGAACTGCTTCTCCTTGCTCATTGAAAATCTTTACATCCATACCCAAACCAGCACACTGCAACTCACCCTCATATACGGGAAGCGTCGGATTGCCAAGTGCAAAACAAGAAATGATATCAGTGCCTCCGGAAATAGACGCGAGGCAAAGATCTTTCTTAATATCCCGGTAAACATAATTAAAGCTCTCATGGCTTAATGGGGAACCAGTTGATAAAATAGTGTGTAAGGAAGTTAGATCATGGGTCTCTTTTGGTTTAAGACCTTCTTTTTCAATAGAAGCGATGTATTTTGCGCTTGTACCAAACACAGATATTTTCTCTTTCTCAATCAAATCTAGCAACACATTTGGCGCGGGGTAAAAGGGCGAACCATCAAAGAGAACCAGAGTTGCACCGCTTGCAAGACCCGACACCAACCAATTCCACATCATCCAGCCACAAGTTGTGTAATAAAAAAACACATCGCTTCGCTTTAATCCCACATGTAAAAAATGTTCTTTCAAGTGTTGCAACAAAGTGCCACCCGCACCATGGACGATACATTTTGGAGATCCGGTTGTTCCTGAGCTATACATAATATAAAGCGGGTGAT
>JAESSY010000027.1 GCA_016763855.1 Pseudomonadales bacterium | reverse complement strand
TCAGGACTCCCACAAGAAAATCCCATTAGCGCACTATTTAACGAGTGCTGGTTTAACGAAGAAGGAAAGACTGAAACCCCTTGTATATCACACAAGAGAATTATCCCCCTGGTTCACCACTGGGTAGAAGCAACAGACAGTCTCGATAATTACGATATCACTTATTACCCACATCACACCTATACCGAAGTAAGAAAGTTTTGCGAGGAAATCACTGGCGAGAAAGTCAACGCTTGTGTGCGCTGGGGCAACAAAAAAGCCGCAATCTGGTACGTATACGGGGATGTCAGGGCAATCAAACATGAACAAAACCATATTATTTATGAGGCAACATCATGGCATCAACCAAAGTTTTAGATAATGTCGCAGATACAACAGCGTCGGGCGATATAACAATCAGCCATGATGCCTGCATTATTATTTGTACAGCGGGTTCGGTGAACGTTCAATTCGATTCGACCACCATCAAGGCTATTAGCTCCGGCGAAGGGTATGTGTTTGACGTATCGCCCGGCGACAAGTTAGACGTTATCGCTAGTTCTGCCAGCACAACAGCCTGGCTTGGGCCAAGGGGCCGATGGACAGAAACTTTGTCACAAGGAGCGTCGTGATAAGTGGCTGTTGAGAGTTATTATGTGGCTACAACTTCTGCTAATGGAGCCAAGGACTCTAAAGTCATAGAGGCCGACATTCTCTCTGCGCAAATAGTTTCAGAAGAAGTCAGGTTATTAGTGGGAGAAATCTCAGCATTAGAGCTAGCTATAGAGCATGGCCAGCTAGAAGCAGCCAGAATATTAAAAGAGCGCCAGGAGGAAGAAGAGATGATGGTGGTTCTATTGCTCGCTACCTTGTGAGCAAGCTTCAGGACAATATCAGTTGCGTAGAAGTATTAAGTCAGAACGAATGTGAAGAAATAGCCAGTAAGGTTTTAGGGCTTCGTGACCATTGGCGAGATAGAGGAACATTCTGGACGCTAGGGGCAAGCACTTACAACGATGAAGTCATGGCCTATCCCGGTATAGCGTGGCAGGACAACGCCATACTAACGAGATACTTCGGGAAGTTATTACAGGAAATAGCAGATGGCTTTGAGCAAGCATTAAAAAAGCCTGTTATTTACCTACATACCCATGGATTACCCGGCTTCCATATATTCGATCACACAGCTAACAATCTCGAAGGATCAATCCACATCGACCAACCAGAAACACGATGTTGGTGGCCTTGTGAGACTAAAGATCACTTCTCATTCACATTAGCGATAGAGCTACCCAATGGACAGGGTGGTATGAACCTGTACGAAGGCGACTACGAAACCATAGAGAACCATACAGGCCCACTACCTAACCCAGAATACATGCCTTACGAGCCTGGATATTTATACATGCATGACGGCCAAATCATTCACCAAATAGCAAACCCAATTGATATGAAGCCAGATCAACACCGAATCACCTTGCAGGGACACGGCGCTACCCTCAGTAGCGAGCAAGTCGTGCTGTATTTCTGATGGCTAAAACACGCGCTCAACTTAACAGAGAAGTAAGAGTAGAGGCATTAAGACAGCAGCTAGCTAACCAGAAGCATGTAGAACATGTGGTTGATTGGATTAATGAAATGGCGAATCCAGCTACAAGTGAGGAAAGACTGTTTCAATTAAACGTGGTTGTGAGCCAAACACTTAAGTTAGTAAACAAATATTTACCTGATTTGAAAGCCATAGAAATGAATATAGAGGGCGAGGCAAAGCAATATGTCATCAGCTCAGAGCCAATCGACGCAGAACAATGGGAAAGAATCTATAGCCTGGAGGCCCCAAGCGGGGCCACAGAAAGCGTTAATTGATTGCCCGATTCATGAAATATTCTATGGTGGAGCAAGGGGCGGCGGTAAGACTGATGGCGTACTAGGTAAGTATGCGATTAAGGCGGACATGTACGGCGCTGGCTTTAATGCGCTGTTCTTTCGTAAAGAATTACCTATGCTCGATGACGCTATTCAACGTAGCGCAGAGATATATACAAAGATTGGCGCAAGATGGAACGACCAAAAGAAAACATGGCGATTCCCCGGCGGCGGACGGTTAAGGTTTAGACCCTTAGAGAGAACGCTAGACGCTGAGAAGTATCAAGGCCAGAACATATCTGATTGCTGTGTAGAGGAAGTCGGTAACTATCCTGATCCAGCACCTATTGACAGGTTACACGGGATATTAAGAAGTGCCACAGGTGTTCCGACTCAGTTAATTATGACTGGCAACCCTGGAGGGCCTGGACAGAGCTGGATTAAAGAGCGATTTGTTGACCCAGACCCAAGGGGCATGAAGGTGATTGATACAGTACTGCCTAACAAGGCGGTGCATAAGTCGGTATTCATACCCTCGAAGCTACAGAACAATCTCATACTGATGAAGAACGATCCTGAATACGTCAACAGACTGTATTTAGTGGGTAGTCCTGAGTTGGTAAGGGCGTGGCTAGAAGGCGACTGGTCAGCTATTGAAGGCGCGTACTTCGATAACTGGTCTACGGAAAAACATGTCATAAAACCTTTTGGAATCCCTAAAGACTGGCCTAGGTTCAGGTCAGGCGATTGGGGATCAGCTAAACCTTTCTCGATTGGCTGGTGGGCTATTGTCCCTGATTGGTTTGAGGCACAGGAAGGTAAGTGGTTGCCCCGTGGCGCAATGGTTAGGTATCGAGAGTGGTACGGCTCCAAAGGCCCAAACAAAGGCCAGAAGCGCACAGCCGAGAGCTTAGGGCAGGGTATTGCCGAGAGAGAAAGGGAAGACCCTGTTATTAAAAACAGTGTATTAGACCCAGCGGCTTTTGCCGAGGATGGCGGCCCTTCATTAGCAGAAAGAATATATCTAGGCTCAGGCAAAACCGTTCAATTTAGACGAGCTGACAACAAGCGAGTCGGTAAAGACGGAGCTATGGGCGGCTGGGACATGATGCGCCAGCGATTAGATGGCGAGGACTTTGGTTATCCCTATGGCAATCGGCCCATGATCTATTGCTTTAGTACCTGTGCTGATTCGATACGCACCATTCCTATGATGCAGCACGACATTAACAATCCAGAAGATTTAGACACTAAGGCTGAAGATCATGCCGCTGATGAATGGCGCTATGCCTGTATGTCACGACCTTACCAGAGACCTTTGCCAGAGAAGGTTAAACCGATACCTCTTATTCAAAAAGCCACACTGAACGATTTATGGGCGGCTAATAAACCAGAGAAGAAACGTATTTGATGGATAAAGCAGAAGATAGCTCAGACTATGACAACTTAGCAAAACAGTGGCACGAAGCCATTGGTT
>JAESSY010000026.1 GCA_016763855.1 Pseudomonadales bacterium | reverse complement strand
TCCCCACCAAAAAAGTTATCTGACTTAAGTAAAGTGTCATCTATATCAAAAATGACTAAGACTTTGTCACTCGATGCGGGTTGTTCTTGATCAATGACCTTTTCAACCTTAGAGAGACTCGTGACATTATTCAGGACGATTGATTTTGACATGGCCTCAGAAGAAAGGCTGAGAATGACAAGCGTGAGCATGATTTTTAGCATCATAGATCCAAGAAAAGCTAGCTGAGAAGAAGGATTAAGGATAATTTAAATTGGGCTGATAGTGAAGGTAAGGTTACGCACTGTAGCTTGGTGCGTTAGGAAGGATCCGGATCAACTCTTTTTGATTGAGTCTGACGATTTCTCTTATCTCCGTGCCTTCGGCTGCTGAGCCTGTCATAACGGAGCCGATTGATATTCAAACACCGCAATGGTGTCGTCGCCAATCGCGCAAGATGAATAAATGTAATTAAGTCATTAGGTCAATTATAGTGCGAAGGGACTGTACGAAGTAAAATCACGACAAGCTAATCCTATGCTATCTTAGCGCTTCTCGATAGATTCCAACAGGATGGGTTATGGGTAAGCTTTGGATAGTACTAGGTGCGCTAGTCTTTTTACTTGGGTGCCACTTTTTGCTCGGCTACATCAAGCCAAATAACTTTGATTCTAAGTCCTATCTTGATCGCAGAGATCTGTATGAAACTGAAATAATACGGGATATTTGGGGTGTGCCCCATATAGAGGGCTCTAGAGACAGAGATGTTGCCTTCGGCTTTGCTTATGCTCAATCTGAGGATCACTACCAATTGATTGAAGATGCTATGCGTGTCTATCGCGGTACGCAAAGTGCTCACCTGGGCTATGAATCTATCCCGCTAGATTACCTGATCCAACTTTTGGAAATCAGAAAGTTTGTGGATGAAAAATATGAGGAAGACCTGAGTCCAGAAATAAAAGCAGTTCTAATCGGCTTTGTAGACGGTCTAAATTATTGGGCTGCGAAGAATCCAGAGAAGGTCGATAAAACGCTTTATCCATTTACTGCAAAAGATTTGGTTGCTTCCTTCTCGCTTCAGCATTTGCTCTTTTATGGCATACAAAAACCCCTCGGAGAACTTTTCGAGGAAAAACGCCAACGACAAATTTCAGTGGACTCATTAGAAACAGCGTGGCAGATGTTGGAAGGCGATCCATTACCAAAGGGATCAAATGCCTATGCGGTATCCCCTCTGCGATCTAAGGACGGGGCTACTCGAATTCTGATTAACTCCCATCAGCCTTTGACGGGACCGGTTGCATGGTATGAGGCACACTTGAAAAGTGACGAAGGATGGCACGTGATGGGAGGCGCATTCCCTGGTTCTCCTGTGATCACAGTGGGAACTAATGAACATGTCGCCTGGGCTGCAACTGTAAATCAGCCAGATCTCGTCGACATTTATGTATTGGACATCAATCCAGATAACGAAAATCAATATCGTCTTGATGGTGTTTGGAAAGACCTTGTTGTGAAAAATGCAAAGATCAAAGTCAAGCTATTCGGTAATTTCTATTGGACCATTAATGAGGCGCTTTACTACTCAGAGCACGGACCTGTAATTCGTCAGGATCACGGCGATTATGCTATTCGTTACGCTGGTCGTGGTGAGATTAAACAGGCTGATCAGTGGTATGCGATGAGTAAAGCCAATAGTCTTGATGACTGGAATAAGGCCATGTCCCAGTTGAGCATTTCGAGCTTTAATTTTATTGCTGCGGATAAAAATGGCAATATTGGATTTGCCCATAATCCACAATCCCCCATTCGTAAAGAAGGGTTTGACTGGACGCAGTATTTGCCAGGAGATCGCAGTGATCTTATCTGGGATGAGTATTTACCCTACGAAAAGCTACCGCAAATTATCAATCCTAATAGTGGATATCTATTGAGTACCAATCAATCGCCTTTTCACGTGACTGCACCAGAGGACAATATTGTTCGCTCGGACTACGCTGAAACTTTTGGTTTCCCAAAACGAATGACGAATAGAGCGACAAGAGGACTCGAACTGTTTCAACAAATGGATTTAATCGATGAGGTGAGTTTTAAATCGATCAAGTTTGACAATGCTTATTCAAAAAATGCCAGAGCAATGAAATACCTTGATGGGATTTATCAAGTCGAGTATTTACCGGATAGTGCCTATGCAAATGCTCAGTCGCTGTTGAAAACGTGGAATCTTGAAACTGATGTGGAAAACCAGCTTGCAGCCCTAGGAGTATGCACGATCAGTGAAGAATGGGTAGCCGAACAAGCAAGACGAGCACCTCCTCCTGTGAAGGATGAGTTCGAGAAGTGTGTTGATTTGTTGGTTGAAAAGTTTGGCAAAGTCGATGTCAGATGGGGAGAAGTCAATCGTCTTGTCAGAGGAGAAAAACAAATTGCGATTGACGGTGGCCCTGATGTGATGAGAGCTATTTATGGTAGAGGCCTTGAAGAAGATGGCTATCTAACAGCCATGGGCGGAGATGGACTATTTATCTTTGTCAGTTGGGACAAGGACGGTAAACAGAAAATTGAAAGCATTCATCAGTTCGGAAGCGCCACGTTGGATAAGGATTCAAGTCACTATGATGATCAAATGGAAAGCTTTGTTGAACACAAAATGAAACAAGTATTCTTTAACTCAGATGAATTGGACAATAATATTGAGAGGCGCTATGTCCCATGAAATAATAGCTCCATGAAAAATTCATCAATAGGCTTTGAGCAAGGCGTGATACTACTCGCTCAAGTTCCGAATTTTGATGCCTTCAATTTGATCAGCGGTACTGAATCCAAAAATTTTGCTGTAGAAATAGAGTTCAAGATCCAGGCAGCGCTTAATATTTTCAGCGCGTCGAAATCCGTGCTGTTCACCTTCAAAGGGAACGTAGGCTACGGGTAGACCTTTTTCGTCTAATGCTTTTACCATCATCTCCGCTTGATTGGGTGGGACGACTTTGTCTTCCAAACCCTGAAAAAAAATACAAGCACTGTTTAACTGATCGACATGGTGAATGGGAGATCGCGCGCGATATATGTCCAGGCCCTCTGGGTAAGGAGCAACAACGCTATCTAAGTATCGGGCCTCAAACTTATGTGTATCTTTTGCCAGAGCTTCGAGATCACTTACGCCAAAATGGCTTGCGCCGGCTTTAAAGGTGTCAGTAAAGGTTAATGCGCAGAGGGTGGTGTATCCACCCGCACTACCGCCTCGAATGGCTAAGCGCTCTCTATCTACCAACCCCTTTTCGATAAGGTAATTGCAAGCTGCAACGCAATCCTCAACATCAACAATTCCCCAGTTGCCCAACAAAAGGTCGCGATAATGGCGACCATATCCTGTGGAGCCTCGATAATTGAGATCAAGTACCGCTACGCCCCTACTGGTCCAGTATTGTTTTGAAAGATTGAGCGCATTGCTTGTCGCGCCAGTTGGTCCCCCATGTAACATGACTAATAAAGGCGGTAGTTCATGCTTTAACCCCTGATATGTTTTGTTAGTTGGAGGGTAATAGAAACCGTGGGCATATGGTGTGCCACTTTTCATTCTATTTTCTATCTTGCTATCAATTCCTCTTTCTTTCCCGGTTCGAAATTTAATCGTTTCTGGAATCGAGAAATAACCTGAGTCGATTTCCAATTCACTGGCACTTTTGAGTTCTTCAATTTCTAAGGATTGCAGGTTTTGAACAACGACTGAGGAGAAGTGGCTGGGAGATGCGCCTACATAGGCGATGTTGTCGCTGTCGGAACACAATCCGCTGATGCTGGTGTAGCTTGTTTTAAGTGTTTTCAGTTCATTTCGTTTTAAGTCGATTCTGGCGAGAAAGTTTTCGTTGTTGATACCGTAGACACATAATATTTTTTTGGCATCAGTGAAGAGGTAAGTCGTTTGACCAAATACCCAGTGAGGTACGCCAAACTCTGCGTTCGCTTTTGATGCGATCTCCACATCCTCGCCGACCGTTTCATATTTGTAAATTCGCCACCAACCAGAATCATCTGAAATGTAATAGAGTTGGTTCTCGGGCGAAAACTGAGGCTGTTGTATTGGAACTTTGGTTTGTTTGATAATGCAGCGTTCGTTAAGAATTTCACCTTCAGCGCCAATATCTCCTAGCCAAAGTTGAGATTCATCCCAGGGCATATTGGGATGTTGCCAAGTGATCCAGGCTAGTTGCTTCCCGTCAGGACTTAAGGTCGGTGCAGCATAGAAGTCTTCTCCTTCAGCAAGCTGGGTAACTTCTCCAGTGTCCAAATCTATAGAGCCGAGGGTGTTTTTTGCTTCCTGTTCTGTCTCGCTGTGATCTTCGATCACAGAAATCATTCGCTTGTGATGCTTGTCCATACATCCGTTTGCGAATCTTAAGTGGGGAGTCTCCGTTAACTTTTTAGGATGGGATCTAATGCTGAGATCGTGGCAGTCAGACCTGTAAATTTGTTGATCCTCAAAATTAGAAAAATAGAGAACGCCTTCATGAAGTAAGTAAGCACCCCCCCCATACTCATGAACCCGTGTTCGGATATTAAAAGGGGCAGGATTGATATCTACTTCTTTTCCTGCGCTATCTCGCCGAACCAATACATTCCTTCCCCCTTCCTGGGGCCGGCTTTCTATCCAAAAAGTACTACCCTGATGCAGTACTGGACCTGATATGCTGATAGATCCTGCTACAATAAGATCTGATGTTATGGGAGATTGCCAACTGCCATAGGCTGCGGTGATTTTTTTTGGGTTCAATTTGTTTATCCCTTTGAGTTATTGCTTCTAAGCCGCACTTGTCATTTCATTTTTGCTATATAGTAAATTGCTTATATCGCGAATTGATTAAAATGTAAGTTGATCTTATAAATTGATTTCGCAGCTTGATCTCGTAACTTGATCTCGTAATTTGATAGTGTAAGTTGATTGAAAAAAATATGCATTTGTTTGGAGCTTAAGATGGTAAAAATTTTGGCGTTTTCGGGTAGTAGCCGCCGAGACTCATTTAATAACAAACTAGTCAAAATTGCTGCAGAAGGAGCAAAGAGTACTGGGGCTAGCGTCAGCCATATTAATCTAGCTGACTTTCCTATGCCTATATATGACGGTGATCTTGAAGACGAAAAGGGTATGCCAGAATATGCCCTGGGTTTTAAGCAGTTGTTAATTGATCATGACGGATTTCTGATTGCTTCTCCTGAGTACAATAGTGCCTTTAGCCCCTTGTTGAAAAATGTCATAGATTGGGCGAGTAGGGCAAATACCGAAAATGAATCGCCGCTGCTGGCTTATCGGGGCAAGATGGCAGCCATTATGTCTGCTTCCCCAGGTGCGCTTGGGGGAATACGAGGTTTGGTATCTCTAAGAATGTTACTGGGCAATATTGGCGTTACCTTGTTGACAGAGCAACAAACTATCCCGCAATCCTTCTCTGCTTTTACAGAGGAAGGCGATCTAGTTGATGAAAGGAAACAGAAGGCTGTGATGCAGTTGGGATCAAAACTCGCGTCTACAATCGAAAAACTACAATCGATCAGTTGAAGGCAGCATATAGTGAGGCGAAAACAGAAACCTACTGAGAATCTGCAGAAGATTCGATTTTCTATCGATCATCTTGATCCTATGGGTCAGGGCGTTGATAAGAGTGGCAAGAAGGTTACATTTATCGGGGGAACATTGCCGGGTGAGACTGGAACCGCACTTGTTTTTAAACGAGCGAAAGGTGTTCAGTTCGCTATGCTTGAATCCATAGACGAATCTTCTTCTCAACGAATTGAAGCGCAATGCCCCCATTTTAATCAGTGCCCAGGTTGTCAATACCAACACGTAAGTTATGAAGATGAACTCGAATTCAAGAAAGCGGCCTTGTCTCGCCATTTGTCAGGTATAAAAATGGGTGATATCGGTGATATAAATGTGTTTGCCGCGCCGCGCCGATTTGCCTACCGAAACAGAGTTCAACTTCACTATAGAAGAAAATATATCGGCATGTTAGATGGTGCGCAAGACAAGGTCGTTGAAGTGCCCAATTGCTTGCTTATAAAAGAGGAGATGCACGCAAAATTTGACAGTTTGTACAGGCAAAAAGATTGGCAAGAAATTCATATGGGTCGTGGACATTGTGAGCTTTACCTGCAAGATGATGAAGTGAAGTTGAGCTGGAATGACGTATATTCCCAGGGAGGATTCTCTCAGGTTTATGAAGAAATGAATGTTAAGCTTAAGGCAAGAGTTGCATCGTTAGTGGAAGACAAAAACATAAAAACACTATTAGATCTTTTTTCAGGATCGGGAAATTTGTCAAATAATCTGGGGGCTGAGAAAATTGTGTTGGTGGATAGTCATGAATTGGCCAATATGGAACAACAAGCCTTCTATGCGCTGGATTTATACGAAGAAGATTCGCTCACAAGGTTCTCAAGAAAGTATAAAAAGGTTCAATTCGATGCTGTGGTGCTAGATCCGCCGAGACGAGGTTTCCCCCTGATTGATAAATGGATGCGACGGATCAAGCCAAAACATATTTTTATGTTAGCTGCAATCCTGCTAGTCTTGCGCGAGATTTGAAGAGTCTGACGATGCCTTACAAACTCGAAAATATTGACTTGCTTGATCTGTTTCCAGCCACTTCTCATTTTGAGACCTTAGTGTCTCTGAAGTTTAAAGAGGGCTAAAGCTTAAGTAGCGCTCACGCTAAGCGATTGGCCCTATCATATCCTGATTCAGATCATCCTTTATCTCGTCAATTCTTTTCCTGTGCTGTTGGACCTTGACCATGAGTAACAGACCCGCAGCAATGGCTACGATTCCCCCCATAATGAAAAACTGTTGTCCTGTTTCGAGATTTGGATTGATTTCTCCGTATATTGAAGCGCCGATTGAGCGAGCTAGATTTGACCACGCCATATAGATTGCAAATTGCGTTGCGGATACTTTATCCCAGCATATGCTCATGTGCAGGGCAATGAAGCTAATAAAGCAACCCTGCGTGACAATGGAGTGAATAATGAGTACGCCTAATAAAAATGCACTCGATTGCCAATACTGAACGGATGATCCTATTAATAGATAAACGAAGGCGAGGATAGCCAGAGCACCAATAAACACTTTTCTAGCGCCAATTTTATCGATAACGGGCCCGAGAAAGAGTCCGAGTATCGCAGCGATACCAGTGCAAATTGACGTCCAGTAGCTATAGGTTGTGCTTTCAAAGTGAAGATCTTGAACAACAATTACCGGTGCGCCCACTAACCAGAAACCGTCTGATGCTCGCCAGAGAAATGCAATTAATATTAGCAAGAGGCTTGTGGGTAAAAATAATACCTTCCGTAGATCGTTAAAAATACTTAGCCAACTATTTGCTTGCAAATCGAGGGATCTTTTTGAAGCTTGACCTGTTGACCAGGGCATGATTTTTTCACCCTTTCTTTCTCTTACGATAATTCCCCAAATAAATATTAGGGCGATTCCTGCGGCCAGCGTCAGAGTTGCACCATACAATCCAAATTGAATGAGCATCATGGCGCAAAACGCCCCGGATAATGAATAACCTGCGACTTGACCAAATGCCATAAAGGAATTTGCTCGCCCTCGTTCGTTCTCAGGCAAGGTATCTATCGCCATACCGTCGACTGCCACATCTTGCATCGCTGCAAATACATTGACAAAAAACCCAGCGGTAGTGAGTAGAAAAATATTATTAATAGGATCAGGTACAAACGACATGGCGACCATGGCGACCATGGCGATTAACAGTCCGAATTGGGCGCCAATTACCCAAGGTCTGCGGCGACCCATGGCAAGAAAAGAAAACCGATCCATCAAAGGCCCAACAAGTAACTTGAATCCCCAGGGCAATCCAGTAATAGCAATAAATGATGCAATTTGTGCAGTGCTGACATTATTTTCAGCAAGCCATGCGGGGAGTGCAACTGAGATAAGCCCAATAGGCAATCCCTGTGCAATATAGAAAATCGTAAAGGATGAAAACCGTAGAAGTCGGCTCTCAGATAAAAACCAGCCCATATTAATTCTTTTATTTTTTATAACATAAAATATCCTACCAGAATGTGCGTCGGAAGGCTTTATATCCTTCTTGATCGGCTAAGGGTCAAAGGGTAAAGCTAAAGTTGTCTACCAATAGCCCTGGACACTTTGTTCCTCCTGCACTTCGACTGAAATAAGTATTTGTGCTGACTTCAGTTTCAGCAAAGTCGGTCACGGCCAATAGGTTGTTCCCCCAAATATTGAAAATGGTTTCATCAAAGCGTAGATCTTTTATCGGCGCGATCACCTTGCCATTTTCAACCAGAAAGCAGGCAAATCTTGTCATGCCCGTTATTCTACCTTTAGTGACATCGCTCCAATTTAGGTAGTGAAGGTTGGAGATATAAATACCATTATCAAGGGTCTTTAGAATATCGGCTTTACCAAGTTCGCCGGTATTGATAACGGCAGAACGCAAACCTTCGCTTTCGTTGGATTGATTGCTGACTGCGTTGAATTCGACTGCTGAGCGGGATGAAGTTAACAGGTTTTCCAAAATCCCCTTATTAAAAATAGGCATGTGGGAAGCGGCAACTTCTCCTTCGTTATTAAAGGAAGGGTGCAGGCCGAGAGAGAAATCTTCTGAAAGTGTAAACATTTCTGATAGTTGAATACCTTCGTTTTCAATTTTCTGCAGAGGAGAATTTCCTCGCTTTAATCCGGAGTACGAAGGGCCGCCATGATTGAAGATGCCGAGTATTTCATTCACAGCTGCAGGTGCCAAGTAGCATTTATATTTTCCTGGCGGTAACACTCTATTTGGGATGGACATGATTTTGAGGTTTTCTTTTGCTTCATTCAAATTTGCACCAAACGCTTCGCGATTGAATTTTGTGCCGCTATAAGATGCTTTAACAGCCTTTTCTTTCTCTGTGTAGAGTGAATAGTCAAAGCAAAAGGATGCGCTTTCAAACCAATGTTGCTGGCCCAATGAATTGGCATTTCCTTTGGCTAAGTTACCGGAAACTAGAATGCCAGCGAGATCAACGGCTGTGGATTCTGATGTAATAACATCGAGATACTCATCGAATGTCATGAGTGCACCCTTGTGAACAGAGTGAGACTGACCATTGTTTTCCATCGCCACAAAAAAGGGTAGCTGATCTAGAGTGCCTAGCCTTTCCCTCAGTAAATCAAGGCACGAAAGCGCTCCGGCTTCAGCATCTTTATTTAGCGGTCCTTCACTTAAAGGGAAAGTCATCTCTGTTTCTTTTCTGTCCGTTTTTAAGGTCAAACTGAGTGCCATTTGTTTAACCGCAGTACTCTGTCGAACTTTGCTTTTGTTGAAACGGATAAAGAGGGTGTCTTCGCCACTGAAATTGAGATTGAGTTGCTCGTTTGAATTCAGATTAGCAAACAAGGACTCGGAGATTTGATTAAACAGTTTTTCCATAGAGAAGGATTCCATTAAGCACCTCCAAAAATTTCGATATCAGTAAAGACGCAGGTGGGGGTTGAATGCCCGACCCGAATAATTTGATTGGGTTCTCCTTTGCCGCAATAAGGGGAGCCGTAAACTTTGCTCGTGTCCCTGTCGCCAACAAACTTTAGACTATTCCAAAAAGGGGTTGTGACACCACGATAATTAGGGTTTTTAACGGTTTCAGTTATTTCACCGTCTTCAATGAGTCGTGCGTACTGGCAACCAAATTGAAATTTGTTTCGATAGTCATCGATGGACCAGGACCTATTGGTTTCCATCAAAATGCCTTTTTCGGTATTCGAAATCATATCCGCCATACTGCTGTCACCTGGCTCTAGATTGATGTTCGCCATTCTATCGATGGGCGCTCTATTCCAATCACTGGCACGAGAAGATGCGACGCCCGGTAAGCCTGAGCGCTGTTGGGATTCAATGCCGCCGATGCCCCTCAATAAAATGCCGTCTTTAATCAGGTAGGCTTTCTCTGCGGGTATGCCACTGTCATCAAAAGCATAGGATGCCATGCCGGTTTCTGTTTCGGGGTCGAAGCTAACATTCATCTTGCTTGAGCCATATTGCAGATTGCCAAAGTCGTTTGGGGAGACGAAACTCCAGCCTGCATAGTTTCTTTCATCACCTAGAATTCGATCAAGTTCCAAGGGGTGGCCTATAGATTCGTGGATCTGCAAATAAAGCTGATCAGGGACTAACATCAAATCTCTGGTGTCAGCGGGGCAGTCTCTTGCCTCCAAGAGTTCTACTGCTTGATGACCAATTCTTATCGCTTCGGCTTCGAGAATATTGTCATCTAAATCATCTAATCCAGTTTGAAGACCGTTAAACCCATAAGACCGGGATTGTGTTTCTTCCTCCCTTTTTGCAGTGACACCAAAGTCTTTTGAAACAATTGAGAAATCCTGGTGCCACTCAGATCCATTTGAGCTGAGATAGTAAATTTCAGTACGAATAAGCATGGCCTGCGCCCAGGAATCAATGATTTCGTTAGATGTTTCTGCCTGTTTAGAAATATTAATGAGTTTTCTTTGGATTTCTCCAAATGATAGCGCATCTAATGGCACTTGAGTCGGTGTCTGGTAGCTGCCGGTATGAGCGGGCCGCGTGTCGAGGTTGAAGGAATGTAGCTTATGAGGAGATGAAAGCATTGCCATGTGTTTGGCCTTTCTGAAAGCGTCTTGCAAGCCTTGATTAGACATATCCACGGTGCCAGCGTAGGCAAATTGCCCCTCAACCATGACTTCAAGCATAACGCCGTGAGAAATTTCTGAATTGGTACTCTCAGGCTTTCCGTTTCTTGCAGTAATATAATCTGTTGTTTCTTTATATTCTCTAATACCTACCCAGTCGCAGTCATGAGAAAACTGAGAGATTAAACTCTGCCAATTTGTTCGCATATTTCTTTTATCCTTTTACTTTTCCGCTCAACTTTGTGGTTTTTTTGTCAGATTGACCGTTTGACACGATCAATGACTAGCTTAAGCTCAAGTGGGAATATCGATTGAAATTATATCTAAATGATCTCATGGTCGTTCTGTCATATAAAGGGTGATATAAAGGTATTACATAAAAGAGGTATATTTAAAATGTCTCGACCCTGGATTACTGATGCTGGAAACTGAGCTTTATCAACCCGTCGCAGCTTATTTCGGTGCTCTTGGATATAAAGTCCGAGGGGAGGTGAAAAATTGCGATATCGCGGGGATTAAGAATGAAGAGCTGATCGTTGTCGAACTTAAGACCAGTGCAAATATGACCTTGCTTATTCAAGCAACGGAAAGGCAAGCTTTTGCGGACAAGGTTTATGTCGCCATTCCTAAGCCAAAAAATTCCGGTAAGCCCTGGCGGGGTATTCAAAGAGTAGTAAAGCGGGCTGGATTGGGACTTTTGATTGTTCAGGAAAGTCCTCTTGGCATGAGCGTGCTTAAACTGTTTGATCCTGAGCCTCTAAAAGTAAGGCGGAATAAACGAAAGCGCTTAGCTGTTATAGAGGAGCTCGAAAGTCGAAATAGCAATGATAATGTAGGGGGTAGTGTCGGCATACAATTGATGACCGCTTACAAGGAAAATGCCATCTTAATTGCTTGTTATATAAATCGATTTGGTGAAAGTAAGCCTGTGGAAATGAGATCTTTTGGCACTGGAAAGAAGACCCTCGCTATATTGTCTTCGAACCATTACGGCTGGTTCGAAAGAATAAGGAGGGGAGTCTATGGTCTGAGTAAAAAGGGTTTTAAGGAAGCAATGGGATATGCAGAGGTTTGTGAGGCGTCAGAAAAATACTTCGATAAAAAACTGCCAAAATCGTCAAATTCGTAATTGTGCTAGCACAAACTAGTACCCATCCAAATTAACCTATTTATGGATGGGAGCTAACTACCTGACATATCCCAATATGCCGATGAAATGGCAAACAGATCCTCCGAGAACAAATAGGTGCCAAATGCCGTGGGCATGGTTCAATCGTTTCATTTTATCGAGTACATAAAAAATAACACCAGCGGTATAGGCAATCCCTCCTGCAATTAAGAGCTTAACGCCAGCTTCAGGTAGCGCGGCTTCAAGATTGGAAAAATCAAAAACAATTGCCCATCCCATGCTGAGATAACAAGTGAGCTGCCCAATTTTAACGAGGCGACCAGAGAGCGTGATCTCGCTTAAAATACCCAGAGCAGCCAAGGCCCAAATGACTTGAGCCATCAACCAGCCGTTTCCGTCTCGAAGGGTGACGAGCATATAGGGTGTATAGGTTCCGGCTATGAGTAAATAGATACTAATATGATCCAGTAGTTTGAATAATTTCTTTAGCTTCGGGGGATGAAAACTATGATAGAGCGTTGACATGGTGTAGAGCAGAATCAAAGTGATTCCAAATACTGAAAAGCTGAATATTAGCCAAAGATCGCCAGTTGGTATGCTGATCGTTAATAGAGCGCCCAGCCCAATTAACGCAAATGTGGCGCCTAGTAGGTGGCTGATGCTATTGAGACGTTCTCCGTAATACATAAACTTGTCTGCTTGAATTGGATTGCCTTAGAGTGAAAGTTTTTACCGGAAAGATCAAGCGTAGAATGTTCAAGCATGTAAGGATCAAGTAGAGAAGGTTCAAGCATAGAAAGTTCCAGATTTTTTCAGTATGGTTCAGGAAATTAGACCCAGTTCTCGTGGCTATTGCGCCTATGAAATTTTGTTATTTCGTAACAATCGATGGCTGAAAAATAATCCGTGGTTTGAATTGGGAGTTATTTCTTACCAAAAAAAGAGTAAAGAAAAGAGTTAGGTCGTTAATCTAGGGATGCTCTGATAGTATTCAAAGTGTAATCAATGAGTCGCGTCAACAAATATGCGGAGTCAATGATGGCTGAAGCTAAAACTAAAAAGAACAAGGCTTCTGTTAAAGCCTTCCTAAAAAGTATTGGGGCGTTTGATAAAGCAATTGATAAAAACATGAACAAACTCTATCCCGTGTCAAATTGATGGTCGATGATTCAAAAGCCCATAGCCTAAGAATGCTTAGACGTTGTCTGTTTCTCGTTCTCAGACAGAGCGCTCATGTTTCCTTCTATTCGCTAAGAGATTGACAAATGGTAGAGGAAGCAAGCTAAATGTCCCTAGCATGATATCGATTAGGGAATATTTGAATTCAGATTTAGAATCTTTAATCGACGTATACCATCGTGCGCGACAAGCTGAATCCTGTTTTGCTAAAGGTGAGTTATCGAGGCGTAAATTTGCTTCCCTTGTTAAAGGCGAAATGATATTTGTGTACGAGCAGCAAGAATTGATAAGCGGTTTTATTTCGATTTATCCCTCTGCACGTTTCATTCACCATCTTTATATTTTGCCTGAATATCAGAACAGAGGAATCGGTACAAAGCTAATTGATCATTGCGTTAATATTTTTGGCTTACCATTATCACTGAAGTCCCTTGCAGCGAATGAACGGGCTTGTTTATATTACGAATCCAACAACTGGATCAATGAGGATATCGGTCACGGGGTCGATGGTATTTACCATCATTACTGGTTGAGATGAGCGAGCTCAGGTTCATGATTGGGCCTGCTTAGTCGCTCACCTTCTGCCATTCTTTAGTCCAGAACATAATCCTCAATCTGATAGCCCAACGCTTCAAGTTTGGGTTTAAGGTCTTTTGCATCACCAACGACAACCATAAACATGTCATCAATATTGAGATGCTGCTTAGCAAGCAAATTGATTTCCTCGCGGGTGAATGTTTCGACGATTTCTGACCTTTCTTTTACGAAATTAGGCGTGAGGTCGTGTTCTAGTATCTTCGCCAAGAAACTCAATTTTGCCGTTGGGGTTTCGTATTTCAATGCGTCACGTTGATTAATTGCTTTCTTAAGAAACTCCAGCTCCTCCTTTGTAATGCCTTCGTCCCGGTATTGTTGAATTTCTGTGACAAATTCAGTGATTGATTTGTCTGTCACACCCGCTCGAACAGATGCTGAAGCTGTAAAGGATCCAGATAGTTGTCCACCAGAAAACCAAGTGAACGCCCCGTAGGTATATCCTTTGTCTTCACGTAGATTGAGGCTTATTCGACTATTATGATGTCCTCCCAGCGGGAAGTTCATTAAGCCAATTCTATAAAATTCTCCTGTCACATCCTCTTTGATATCCCTTTTTCCAATCCTTATTTCAGATTGGGGTGCATCCTTTTTGTTCACTAGATAGATTGTATTTTTCTCGTGGTTGGGTGTGGGTAAAGATAATTCGAGTTTGGGACCTTCTCCTTCCCAATGACCAAAAGTGTCTTTAATAGATGTGATCAGTTTCGCCTGATCCAAATTAGAAACGATAATGATCTGTGCCCCTTTAGGTTTAAAGTGCAAGGCATAAAAATCTTTCAAATCTGCAAGACTTAGTTCGCCGACAGTTTTTGTTGTACCGCTCCTAGGGCTTGACGCGATATTGTCACCAAATAACAATTTTTTGTAGGCAGTTGCCGCGAGATAAGGAGCGCTTTTCTTATTGTTCAATATTCCCTGCAAGGTTTGATTACGGAGTCGTTCATGATCCCCTGGGCTAAATCCAGGTTGGAAAAGTTTCTCTTTAGCCAGGATCAAGGTCGCGTCTAGGTTTTTGCTTAAGCTGCTAATGAACACAGTCAAGTAGAGGTCTTGTGCACTGATCGCAATATTAGCGCCCAGTTTCCGTAAATCATTACTCATTTCTTCTGTCGAGCGCTTTTCGGTAGACTCTCCTAAGAGCGCTGCCAAGAGACCAGCCATCCCCGATTTTTCAACAGATTCTGAATAGTGGCCGCCAGGTATTTTAATGAGGATAGATGTGGTCGGGGTTTCGGTGCTTTGGCTACCAAGTAAGTCAATGCCATTTTTCATCGAGTGTTGCCAGAATTCAGGCAATGATGCCTGTGAAATCGCCCCTGCAATGGGTTGTTTGCTTCGATCAAAATTATCTTCGGGTCGACGTAAGGTGAGCTCATCGCCATGTAACTTATTGGAAGCTGCATAGGTACGATCAGGTCTTTGAAAAGTATCCTTGTGGGCGATGGTCTTTAACTTGCCATCCGGCACGATGCTCATGATAACGCCGTGCTGATCTTTTATGTATTGATTGAAAACACGAAGCACATCTTCCTTTGTTACATTGTTGTATCGCGCAATATCGTGTTCAATGAAATTTGGATTATCCGTAAAGGTTTGATTGGCAGCTAGCTGTGAAACTTTTCCGCGAACACTTTGTAGGCCAAATACAAATGAGGCTTCCATCTTTGCCTTGACTTTTGTGAGGTCGTCTTCTTTTACGCCGCGCTTTTCAAACTCTAAGATTGAATCTCTGATAATTTGTTCCAAATCTGCAAGACTCTTCCCTGAAGCAGGGTGAGGCAATGCCAACAGATTGAATGAGCATGCCAATTCGCGACAGGGATGTGTGACCTGAGCCTGGACTGCAATTTGATTCTTAACTAAATTTTTGTAAAGTAGTGATGTATTACCACCCCCTAGAATTTCGGAGAGTATATCCAAAGGAGCCTCATCAGGGTGTCTGGCTGATACGGTTGGAAAAGACATATACAATAAAGGGAGGTGAACCTTATCTTCCATGGAAATATATAGATCCTCAGTTAGGCTAACGGGTGTTTTTATTGTTTGAGGGATTTCTGGGCCACGGGGGATTGAGCCGAAATACTTCTTTACCATTTTGAGGGTATTCTCTATATCGATATCACCTCCAATGGTTACCGTCGCATTATTAGGCCCATACCATTGCAAGAAGAATTTTTTCAAATCCTTCACATCCACCCGATTTAGATCTTCGATATAGCCGATGGTTGGCCAAGAATAAGGATGGCCGTCAGGATAAAGTGCCTCTGATACGCGCTCAAATAAGCGACCATAAGGTCGATTATCATAATTTTGACCTCGTTCGTTTTTAACTGTTTCTCTTTGGATCTCAAATTTTTCTTGGGTTACGGCGTCTAGCAAAAAACCCATTCGATCTGATTCTAACCAGAGGACTTTCTCCAGTTGATTGACGGGCACAGTTTGAAAGTAATTTGTACGGTCTGCATTGGTTGTGCCATTCATTGTGCCGCCGGCTTCAGTCACTATCTTAAAATGCTCTTCGTCTGCCACATGTTCGGAGCCTTGAAACATCATGTGTTCAAAAAAATGTGCAAATCCGGATTTTCCTTTTTCCTCTCTGCCAGAGCCTACATGGTAGGTCACATCAATGTGAGCAAGCGGATCACTGTGATCTTCATGGAGGATGAGCGTCAGTCCGTTTTCCAAGACGTATTTATTGTAAGGGATGACCGTTTTACCCGGGGCAGCTTCAACTGTTTCAATTAACTCAATCCCTTTTGGGATAGACGCGAAATGGGTATTGTCTGGCGCGATGCGGTTTTGTTGGTTGCCGCAAGAGACAAGCAAAAGGCTCATTAGGCAAAGTGCGATAAGCTGAAAACCATTTTTCATT
Organism: Pseudomonadales bacterium; assembly: GCA_016763855.1. Taxonomy (GTDB): domain Bacteria; phylum Pseudomonadota; class Gammaproteobacteria; order Pseudomonadales; family Azotimanducaceae; genus JAHRVQ01. The sequence continues at coordinate 31,408 of JAESSY010000026.1, read as the reverse complement.
AAAATTATCCTTTTCTTAGACTTTTCCTAGGCTTCACTTAGAAAAGTATTGTGCGTAAATTTTGTAGACAAACGTGCATAGTCTCGACTCCGCAGGTTGAGGTCAACTTCTATCGATAGAATGCCCCTAAAATAGGTTATAAGTAAATTTGTCCTATTCTGATCCGGCCGAATTTGACGCTTATGTTAATGTGCTCCTCCAATTGTTAAAAATGATCGCCGTTCGGTGAAGAGAATTGATAAATATGAGTGAGCAAGTGAAGGAAGAGACGAAAGAAAGGATGATGAGTCCCTTTTTAGCTAAAGATCCCCCGCCGGTTATTGTTGATCCCTACTCCGTACCTATTGAAGACATCAATGTCATCGATGGAAGGCTTTTTCAACAGGATTTGCATTGGGCACATTTTAAACGGCTGAGGGAGGAAGATCCCGTACATTTTAATGAGTTACCGGGTATTGGTCGATATTGGTCTCTAACAAAATTTGAAGACATTATGTATGTTGATAAAAACCATGATCTATTTTCATCGGCTCATGGAATCGCTATTGGCCCTCGAGTGGATTCAGAACCAGATCCGGCTGATTTGAACCTTTCAATGTTTATTGCAATGGACCAACCCAAGCATGATCTACAAAGAGCAACCGTGAGTGGAGCCGTTGCGCCACCCAACCTTGCCAAGATGGAAGATATTATTCGAGAACGATCGGCAAAAATATTGGATAGCCTCCCCGTGGGTGAAACCTTCAATTGGGTTGATCTTGTATCCATAGAATTGACGACCCAAATGCTCGCCACCCTGTTCGATTTTCCCTTTGAAGATAGGCGCAAATTAACGCGATGGTCCGATGTCGCAACCGCACCACCGGGAACCGGCATCATTGACTCGGTAGAGCAGCAGCGAGAAGAATTAATGGAGTGCTTGGCCTATTTCACAAAATTGTGGAACGAAAGAGCCGCAATGGAAAAGCCAGGTTCGGATTTAATTTCCATGTTGGCTCACGGGAAGGATACCAAGGACATGCAACCTTTCGAATTTCTTGGCAATTTACTCTTATTGATTGTAGGGGGCAATGATACAACCCGAAATTCAATGAGTGCGGGTGTATTGGCCTTGAATGAGAATCCAGCGGAATATGAAAAGCTCAGGGCTGATCAATCTCTTATTCCTAATATGGTTTCAGAAATTATCCGATGGCAAACCCCATTACCCTATATGCGTAGAACGGCCAATGAGGATGTTGAAATTCGTGGCAAAAAAATCAAAGCTGGGGATCAAATTCTGATGTGGTATGTGTCGGGCAACAGGGATGAAGAGGTAATTGATAAGCCAGATGAATTTCTTATCGATCGTCCGAAGGCAAGGCACCACCTCTCATTCGGCTTTGGCATTCATCGCTGTATGGGAAATCGCTTGGCAGAAATGCAATTGCGCATTGTCTGGGAAGAAATCATGAAACGTTTTAGCAAAGTCGAAGTGGTAGGTGAGACCAAACGTTTACGTTCTAGTTTTGTCCGAGGTATCACTGAGCTACCTGTACGAGTTCATCCCCTTTAAGTGGCTGAAGCAAAATACTTTTAACTTATGGTATCTAAAGAATCCGTTACTGAGTTTTCGATAGTTGAATATAAGCCAGAGATGGCTGTTGAAATTAACTTGCTGTGGCGTTTGAGCTTTGATTTGGCGCTGGGTATTAAAGAGCGCTCAAAACGAGATAGTCTAAACGGACAACTGGAATACCTGAGAAATCAGCTTGCAGTAGAGACCAATATTTTAGTTGCGCTCGATCCTGGGTCCTCAATAATTTCTGGTTTTATGGCTTTGGCTAAGTCTGAAATTAACCAGTTATACATTCATCCTGACTACCAACAGATGGGATTAGGGCGGCAGTTTGTCAATATTGCCAAAGAACGTTCAGATGGAGCGTTATGTTTATATACTTTCCAATTGAATGAGAACGCTCAATGTTTCTATGAAGCAATGGGCTTTGAAGAAGTTGCACGGGGCTGCGCAGACATGGAAAGTAATCCTTGGGCAGATGCAAAATCTCAACTAAAAGATATTCGATATCGTTGGTCTCGTACACTTTAAAGTGCGAGTTAATTGCTTTAGGAAAACTTATCTCTTGGTCTGCTATCCTTTCCGCTTGTCTATATTATTCGCAGGTTTTGTGTGCCGATTTGTTTTGAAATAAACGGGGATCCTAAACGGGTCACTTTCCAATTGAGTAATCCTATTTCTGTAGAAGCGTTTGTTGATGGATACGAATCCATATTTAAAGACTCTCGCTTTGAAGCTAACCTCCCTGTCCTTTGGGATATTAGCGACTTGGACCTAAAACAAATACCGCTTAATGATGTTAGACAAATACCTATACGCTTGAAACAGTTTATGTCCGACAGGGGCGACGACTATAAGGCAGCTTTGGTTACAACCCGTACAATGGATTATCAGTTGTTGCGGCTATACCTAACAATATTGAGGTTAGTGAGTAGTAATTTCCACATACGTCTTTTTAGAACCCTCGATGAAGCCAAGAACTGGATTGCACGGTAATCATAGTTTTTAAGAACAGGGAAAGTTAATGGCGTTTATAAAGCATCGTTTCGGAAAGACGTGTTACACAAAGAAAGGTCGGCAGGGGAAAACGCCGATTGTTTGGTTACATGGCGGCCCGGGCGGAGAGCACCGACCAGACTCTGAAGTTTTTCGTTTGGCAGATGATCGCCTTGTCTACTGTTACACCCAGATTGGTAGCGGCCGAAGCTCAAAGACCAGTGCTCGGTACTGGAATATCGAAACCTTTGTAGAAGAACTTCATTTACTGATAAAAGCTTGGGGATTGAAAGAATTTCATCTAATGGGTGGGTCTTGGGGAACCACATTGGCACTTGAATATTACCTGCGTAAGGACTATACGGTTAAGGACAAAACTAAGCGAAAAATCAAATCTTTGGTTTTTCAGTCGCCCCTATTCTCAGCCAAAGACTGGAAGGCTGACGGCGTAAAATTGATTAAGGCAATGCCTAAAAACACACAAAAAGTCATCAACACCTGCCATGAAATTGGTGCGACAGATTCTGCCGTTTACCAGAAGGCAATGTTTGAGTATTACCTTAAACATGTTCTTAGAAACAAGTCTAAGTTAAAGGAAATGTTTTCACGATCCAATCCTAATGGTGCATTAATTTATCAAACTATGTGGGGCCCGAGTGAGTTTGAGCCAACTGGGACATTGAAACGATATTCTAGATTGAAAGCGCTTGAAAAAATTGATGTGCCAACGATGATACTCTGTGGTGAGTTTGATGAAGCCAGACCTGAAACAGGGATGAAATATGCAAACCAAATTCCTGCTTGTCATTTTGCTGAGATCAAGGGGGCGAGTCATGGGATTTGGATTGAAAAGCCAGCAAAGATGAAAAAACTCATTAGTGACTTTTTATCTCAAATTGATGGCTGCGGCTGATGCGAATCTGGACTCGCACCCCATTTTCCCATGATCAATTGAATTGTAAAAAATAATACGAGTACTGCGGGAATTAATATCCAGGGGCTAGGATAGTACCCTGCAAGCAAGTAGGTAAGAAAAGTAATGCCGCCTGTGATAAGTGCGTAATGGAGTTGCGTGGTGACATGATTGACATGTGGGCAGTCAGCCGCAAGTGACGCGAGAACGGTTGTGTCAGAAATGGGAGAAGTATGATCCCCAAACAAGCCACCGCTCAATACTGCGGCAACGGTTAAATAAAGCGGCGCTCCTATAGTGTTGGCAACAGGTATAGCCAGTGCTAAAAGTATGGCAAAAGTCCCCCAAGATGAACCCGTCGAAAGGGATACTACCGCACCTAGTATAAACACAATTGCCGGTAATGCTGCTGGAGAAATGCTGTCGCCGACTAATGCGGATATCGTTGCTGCTGTTCCTAGATCTTTTATCACCGAACCCAGAGACCATGCAAAAATTAAAATGATGACAACGAAGACCATTGATTCTGTACCTTTGATGAAGGTGTTTAATGAATCATTTAGGGCTACCTTTTGATACTTTAACATTAGCAGTGCTGATGATGTTCCCGCAGAAACATAGGCAAGAATCAAGGTTGACCGAATGTGACTGCTCGTCAATGAGTCTTCAATTGCATACCATGTTAGGAATCCAGCAATGAGACCTAGTAAAACAGTCAGAGGAACAATAAAGAGGCTTAAGGGTGGGGCTTCTACCTCAGCAGCCTTTGGTGTCTCTTCCTTTATCTCGCTTGCCAAATAGTTTTCCTGGGCCAGTCGCATTGGGCCAAAATCCCGGTTTGTCCAGATGATGATGGGCACAGCGGCGAGTGTAAGCCAAGCATAAAACTGAAAGGGGATGACCTTGATGAGTACAGTGAATGATGATTCCGTTAATCCATTGTCCAGATAGGCCTGGTCGAGTAAACCCATAATGTATGCGCCCCAGCCAATAAAAGGAATTAAAATGCAAATAGGGGATGAGGTCGAGTCCAGAATGTAAGCAAACTTTTCTTTGCAAATTTTGAGCTCACGATAGATAGGGCGAAATAATGGTCCGATTATGAGTGCGTTGCCAGAATCGGTAAAGAATATTGCGATCCCTGCGAGCCAGGTAGAAAATTGAGCTCTTTTTCTTGAGGAAATTATACCGATCATTCCTTTTGCGAATGCGTTTGCTCCGCCGGAAACATCCAACAATTTTATGAAGCCGCCAATGCACATGATGACCAGTAATACTTGAATGTTGGAGCTTGAACTTGTTTGGACAAATATTCTCTCTTCTATGACATCCAGAATAGCAACAAAGGGATTGAAGCCTGACAATATGAGTGAGCCGCTAAAAATGCCGAGAAGCAATGCCAGAATAATGTTTCGAGTCATAATCGCTAAAATGACTGTCAAAATCGGTGGCAGCAAAGACCATAGGCCGTACTCACTCATAGGGAGCGCTCATAGGAAGCACTCATGAAAAGCGCTTATGGCGTGTTGTGGCTTGTTGGCTGAAGTACCTTCCCATAAAATGTGTCGTCTGCTTTGCCATTTCGCCTCGCTATTTTGCCGTTGACAATGACTATATCAAATCCTTCCGCTAATTGATGGGGCTTTGGGTAAGTGGCCACTGCTTTAACTTGTTCAGGGTCAAAAATGATGATGTCTGCCTTGTTGCCTTCTTTAAGCAATCCTCGATTGTCGATACCGAGAATTTGAGCGGATTGGGATGTCATTTTTCTTAACAGTTCAGGAAGTGAAATTATTTTTCTATTGGTGACGTATTCCTCAATAAGTTTTGCAAAGGCACCATGCCCTCTTGGATGAAATCCCTCAATCCTGCCATCTGACGAAAAGGAGATGGTAGGGTCGAGGAGAAGTTGAGTTTGTAATTCATCGTTCATGACGAAATAGGCGCCCGAGGCACCTTTGGGTCCAATAATATCAATTAAAACCTGTTCGAAAGGCATTTCGTATTCTCTGGCAAGGTCCCCTAGGGTTTTACCTGTATAGGGTCCTGTTCCTAATAGGGTCGCCTCTGGACCATTTCTACGTGTGACCTTATTACGGAGAAATTCTTCTAATTCTGATCTGCGTTCTGTTTTTGCCAAATCAAATTGCTTTTGGGTTTTAGCCCAGAGAGGAAAAACGATGCTGATCCCGGTATAGCTTGCATTGTAGGGATATAGGTCTGCGGAAATATTAACGCCGTTTTGTCTCGCATTTTGAAGTAACTTCAGGATTTCCTTCGCACCATCAGCGCCTTTTCCATACACAGACTTTATGTGGGAGACATGGACTTTGGCATGTTTCCCCTGCTTTATGAGTTCTTCAATCGATGCGACAATCTGATCATCGTCCTCGTTTCTGATGTGGCTCATTATCAGTCGTTGATGCTTACCTACAACTTTTGCTAAAGCAGTGAGTTCAGCTTCATTGGCATTGAGGCCAGGGGTATATTCAAGTCCGGTGGACAAACCGAAGGTGTATTCCAGCGTGGAATCCAAAATTGCTAACATACGATTGAGATCTTCTTCACTAGGATCTGGTTCAACTGAGATGCCGCTTAGATCCCGCAAGGTCCCGTGTCCCACAAACATGGCTAGATTAACGGATATTCCCTTTTCATCAATCTCGTTTAACCAATTCCTCAAGATTGGAACCGGCGGGCTGTCCCCATCCTGTCCAAGGGTGATAGTTGTGATACCCATCGCTAGGAAGTTCTCAAAGGCAGGTGTCTTTAAAGGGTCGCCATGGCTATGCAGGTCAATGAATCCAGGTGAGACGATCCGTTCTTCTGCTTCTATGTGTAGCTTTATTCTGTTTTTGTAAGCTTCATTGGAAAAATTGGTGTCGCCTATATAAACGATTTCATCTCCAACGATGACAATGTCCCCAACAAATGCATCAGACCCAGAGCCATCTAAAATTTTTCCATTAGAGATAAGTAGGTCAATTTGCGGGTACTGGCTTAAAAATGGCTCGGAAGGCACTTGGCATGCGTATAACAATGAAGTTATGAGCACAATTATTAGGTTTCTAGTGGCTAAAATGATCAGATCTCCCTTCTGTTCAAATAGACTCTATCCTATCAGTATCCGGACTTTCTTGTTTGGCGGAGCTTACTATTAAATTATTTTTATAACAAAAATTGAAAAATAACAAATATCGCGCCAATACCGCGAAAATAGGGTGTCTTGCTTGTTTCTATTTTGATCACACTGATGTATCGTGAGCGGCACTCCAAGATAATGGAGGAATTCTGGACGGCGGCCATTGTAATGACAGATGGATTAGGGGTTGTCTGGGATGATTTGAAACAACTCATAGGGGGTAATAATGATGGTAAAACATCAGAAAACCGCATTGGCACTGTCCATTGCAGTTGCCACTCTGGTAGCACCCGGCTTCTCAGCTGTCGCTTATGGCGCAGACGAAATAGAGGAAGTCGTGGTTACTGGTACTCGACGGGCGGCGCGATCAGCTACTGATTCGCCTGTACCTGTTGATGTATTTAGCGGTAGCGAACTACAAAATCAAGGCACTAGTGACATGGATGACCTGTTACGTACTTTGGTTCCATCTTATAACGTAGGCCGACAGTCTATTAGTGATGCAGCGACAATCATGCGTCCTGCTAATCTTCGTGGACTTCCGCCAGATGACACTTTGATTCTTGTTAATGGCAAGCGCCGCCATCGTGGTGCGGTTATTGCCGAATTAGGCGGTTCTTTAACCGCCGGTTCTCAAGGACCTGATGTCAGTATCATTCCTAGTATTGCGCTAAAGCAAGTTGAAATACTGCGTGACGGTGCATCCGCACAGTACGGTTCTGATGCGATTGCTGGTGTAATCAACTTCATTCTTAAAGATGCCTCAGAAGGTTTTTCTTTGGAAGTGAAGACCGGTGAATACTATGAAGGCGACGGCGAATTGTTCCAACTTGCTGCCAACATAGGTCTACCGCTTGGCGATGCTGGTTTCTTCAATGCTTCTGTAGAGTACAAATCTCAGTACGCGACTTCACGAAGTACTTTCCGATCTGATGTGAATGCATTAAGAGCTGCGGGTAATCTCGCTGTTCCTGCAATCGCACAAATTTGGGGTGCGCCTGAACTAGACGATGATTGGAAATTCTTTTATAACTCTGCGATAGAGTTAACTTCCAATGTTGAACTCTATTCTTGGGGTAACTACGCAGAACGTAAGGTTGACGGTGGATTCTTCTTCCGTAATCCAAACGGTCGAGGCGGTATTTTCACAAATGGATCTGGTGAGCGTTTAGTCTTTGACTTAACGGCTACTAACGGTTTGCCAAATGGTACTGGTAACTGTCCTGGTAGTTTGGGTAGCGCAACACCTTCTGCTGCTTTGATTCCACCCGATTTGAGTGATCCAGCTTCAGTTGCTGCTGATAATGCTGCTCTCGCAGCTCTTGCTGCCGATCCCAATTGCTGGGTTCGTAACGAAGTTGATCCAGGTGGTTACACACCTCGTTTTGGCGCTCAAGTTTATGACTATAGTGAAGTTATCGGTGTTCGCGGTGAGTTTAAAAGCGGTACACGATTTGACTTTAGCGCAAGCTACGGTGTCAGTGATGCTCAATTTTACTTGAACCAAACTAACAACAACTCTCTTGGGCCAGATAATCTGCAATCCGAGTTCAGAACGGGTGATTACACTCAGTCAGAACTTAATTTGAATGCTGATTTTGCTCGTGAAGTTGAAATTGCTAGCTTCTATTCTCCACTAAACGTGGCGGGTGGGTTTGAGTACAGAAAAGAAACCTTCGAAGTGACTCAAGGTGAAGAAGCTTCATGGATCGCAGGGCGTTTTGCGGCTCAAGGCGGAAACATCGGTTCTCACGGTTTTGCTGGATTCTCTCCAGTTCAAACAGGTGTATTTAACCGGGGTAACGTTGCGGTATACCTAGACTTAGAAGCTGATGTTACAGAGCAATTGCTACTTAACACCGCAATTCGTTTTGAGAAGTTTGAAGATTTTGGTACAACGACTAACTTTAAAGGCGCTTTGGCTTATAAATTTAGTGATACCTTTGTTGTACGAGCTTCAGCTAGCACTGGTTTCCGTGCACCAACGCCTGGTCAGTCTAATGTGACTAAAGTGTCTACACGAACTGATTTGGGTACGGGTAACTTGGTTCAATCTGGTCAGATTCCTCCAAGCAACCCAATTGCACAATTCTTGGGTGCTAAGGAACTAGATGCAGAAGAAGCCACAAATATTAGTATCGGCTTCACTGCCGAGCCATTAGATGGGCTTTCTGTGACTGTTGACTACTTCTGGATTGAACTGGAAGATCGCATCGCGACTACTAGTCAGATTTCAATTGATGCTGCTCTCGCGGCTCAACTAGAAGCTGCTGGCGTACCTGGTGCAACAGATTTCTCTTCAATCTCTTTCTATACAAATGGGTTTGAAACAACAACACGCGGTGTGGATGTTGTTGCAACTTATGCGATAGATTCAGATATGGGTAACACGAATCTTTCAATGGCATGGAACTGGACTAAAACAGAGGTTGAAGATTTTGACCCCGCTGTTGTACGTCGAGATCGAATTGTTGATTTAGAAGCGTTCAACCCAAGAAATCGCATTAACTTAACAGCTAATCACACTGTTGGTGACTTACGTTTCCTTGTTCGTGCTAGCTACTACGACGAGTTCGTTGTTGCTGATACGGTTGCAGGATCTTCAAGTCCAAATTGTGTTGCTTTCTCAGCTACTGCAAGAAATCCTGCAGGAACTGATGAGTGCTACGATGACGAGTGGATTGTTGATGTTGAAGCTGCTTATACATTTAATGATGCCTACACAGTGGTTATAGGTGCACAAAATGTATTTGATACAGATGCAGGTAAAGAGTTTGACTCAGGCGTTGGTTCGTCTTCAGGTCAGCAATTTACTAGCGGATCACCATTCGGCTCTGACGGCGGATTTTGGTACGCACGATTCTTAGTAGATTTTTAAACCTTCTTACTAAGTCGTAAAAATAGAAAGGGGTCTGATTGTCAGACCCCTTTTTTTGTGCGCTTTCTTTAGGCAGTTTGTGTAAAAACTATTCGACGGTTTCTATCCAGCCAAATGGATCTTCACGCTTACCATATTGAATACCGGTTAATTCATCATACAAAGCGCTTGCAACAACACCGGGCTGATTGTCGTTGATCAAATAGTTTTCCCCTTTGAACGAGAGATTCCCTACGGGAGAAATGACTGCAGCCGTTCCACAACCAAAGACCTCGGTGATTGATCCTGCGCGAATATCCTTTAACACCTCGTGTATGTCGAGCTGAGCTTCTTCAACTTCATATCCCAGCTTTGGCGCTAAGGTAAGCACCGAGTCCCGTGTAATGCCTGGTAAAATACTGCCACTTAAGCTCGGAGTGACTATCTGTTTGCCTTCATATACAAAACAGATGTTCATGGCGCCAACTTCTTCTATCAATCGTCCTTCGATTGCATCCAGCCAAAGCACCTGAGTGAACCCTTTTTTTGCCATAAGCTCGGATTGATAGAGGCTGGCTGCATAATTACCACCGGTTTTAGCTTCGCCTACACCACCCACGACTGCTCGGCGATATTCATCCGCGATGTAAACTGATACCGGTTCAAACCCGCCCTTAAAATAGGGGCCTACTGGACCCATAATGATGAAATGTAGATAGTCTTCTGCGGCTCCAAGGCCAAGCTTTGGACTGGTTGCTATCATTGCGGGTCGTATATAGAGAGATGCATCTTTTTGGTCAGGTACCCAATTTTTATCAAGATCGATCAGAGATTTAAGCACATCTAAGTGAGAAGTTGGATCGACAGTCGGCATCACCATGCGTTCAGCGGAGCGATTAAATCTAAGGAAATTTTCGAGAGGTCGAAATAAATTAATACCACCATCAATATTGCGATACGCTTTCAGACCTTCAAAAATCTCCTGGCCGTAGTGAAGTACTGCCGCTGCGGGGTCGAGGTTAAATGGATGATAAGGCGATATCTTCTTATTATGCCAGTCAACAATGGGACTATATTCTTGTGTGAACATGTGGTCGGTGAATACTGAGCCGAAGCTGAGTTCAGCAGGACAGTTTCCCCTTTGTTCTTGAGGCAGAGGTGAAATTGTTAAAGGCATGCTACTTCCAGTTGTAATTTTGTGTATTGATTGCGGGCTGATTTGTCCGGCCGGTCTGAGGGCGTACTCTACCTAATTAGTGCCTGTTCGGAAACTATCATTGCTAATCGAGTGTGTTTTTTTGTAATTTCACGAACTTGATTAACACTGAGTTGCACGAAGGAGCTAGTGCCCTAAATTTTTTGTTTTCAAGCGGGAAAAGAAAGTTGAAGCAGGAAAAAACGGGTTTGACAGGCTTTTTCAGTCAACTAATTATTCTTTTACAGCGTAATTAGAAATTCGTCTTGTCATATTCCTAAACTCGACAATAACTAAGAGATAGTTGGGAATTATATAACTTGTATCAGGATGGAACAAAATGTTTGGAATGCAAAATAAGCAAGAAATTCAGAGGCTTGAGAGAGATAACAAAAAATTACGTGACCAGCTTGAGAATATGAAATCAGAGAATGAATCATTCAAAGGTTTGGAATCAAAGGCCAAGAATGAATTGTCTGAAGAAATTCATGGGAATGAGACGCGGAATGAACTCTCTAAACTTCTTCTCAACTCTTCGAGCCTTATGGATAAGATCCGGGAGCAATTAGCTACCTCCTCTAGTACATTGATCAGTCATCGGGATACCTTTGAGGCTTCAAAGGATCTATTTGGTGAAATCATGAACCTCCTCGCTTTGACAATTACGTCCACATCTACAATCAATCAAGATACGAGTCGAGCAGCAGATTCCGTGAGTAATTTGAAAGAGGTCACAACAGGCATTAATCAATTTGTCACCATGATCAAAGGCATCTCTGATCAAACCAACTTGCTTGCGTTAAATGCGGCTATTGAAGCTGCGAGAGCAGGTGAACAAGGCCGTGGTTTTGCTGTTGTTGCGGATGAAGTCAGAACCCTCGCACAGCGCTCTGCCGAAGCAACAAATGAAATTTCAGCCCTAATAGACCAGGTCAACCAGCAAGTGGATGACGTTATCGTCGGTATTGATAATGTGAGTACGATTAGTCAAGACATTGATACCAATACTGCATCGATAGAGAGCACTGCAAATCAAATCGTTCACTTGTCCCAGGGTATGTATTCAGTCATTAATTATTCTGCCGCAGAGTCCTTTTTGCAGACGGTCAAAATGGATCATGTTGTTTGGAAAATGGATATTTACAAGTCTCTGATGGGGCTTGCTGACAAATCTGCCGCTGACTTTGCCGATCACAGAGGCTGTCGTCTCGGTAAATGGTTTTATGAAGGAGAGGGCGCTAAAACGTATAGTAAAAACAAAAACTATATCGCGCTGGAAAAACCTCACGCAGATGTTCACAGTATGGGGATATCCGCCCTTGAATGGATGGAAAAGGGTGATAGTGGAAAAGTGATCGAAATGTTGACAGGTATGGAACGTGCGAGTGAAGAAGTGGTGGCTAAGCTTGTTGGTATTGCGGAATCTGTAGCCAGTGAAATTGTAGGTGTGGACGCAGAAAAGGCACCAATGGAATCAGATTCTGCACAATCGGTAGCAGAAGAATAGCTGATTTTTCTGATCCACTCTGATCTGTGAAAATGGCCATGGGAATCTAACGCCCTATTTTGTCTAATGCGCTTTGGCATGCCGCAGCTTCGGACAACTGTTGTAAACAGACACTGAGTTTGTCGACCCCCAGTTCCCACTCACCATCAAAAACTAGGTCCTGTGCCCGTTCGCTAGCCTGACGCTGATAGAAATGGGAATCATGGTTTATGGCATAATCATCCTGTTAGGTCGTTTCGATATCGATAGTGTTGCCGTCCTGCAATTCAAGTTGTACTAATGCATGAGAGAGTATGAGTACACCGCTTACCTTTAGATTAAGTTTTTTGCAGCGCCAATGTAAAGCATAGTTGAGCTGATGCAGTTATAGGTCCCCTCATCAAAAATTTTATCGAGCTTGCTTTGATCTGCGTGGTATCCACTAAAGTTTTCACCATGGAAAAACTGTTGGTGCATAGATGTGAATAACAACTTGCCTTTTTTTCTGACTGTTCTCTGCCTAGTGATATCTCCATTAATATTTAGCAACCAAATATGCAGTCTCTGTTGGTAGGGATTGAAATCCTCCTGTGATCGAACGTCACCTCCTGCGATAAGATAAATAGCAAAGAGATTATCTTACTGCTTGATTTCTGATGAGCGTGAAATGGAGGATTCTTCGAAAGGCCTTAACGCGGTCCATATCGGTAAATTTGAATAACCAAAATTTGCCCTCGAAAAGTGCATTTCGTCAGCTTCGGTCTGATAACAAATTATTAAGACGACTGTGATGAGGAAAGCTTTAAGCACTGAATTTTATGCCGTGTTTGTTATCAAGCATAAAGGATGGATCCATTATCAATGTAAAAGGGTTTTTATCAAGATGGTACATGATCCAACTGTTGTTTCTAGGATAATGTCTATAAGTTCTGTAATGGCTGTAGCTTACCTCCCCCCTATTGAGACTTTTATGACGAGCTCGAAGCTGAAGCGTTCCGGAATTTGACCGCTCATGAGATAAGGATCTTGTGTCTAAGGCCAAAAGAGAGATAGTAAGTGGATCCGCTGGCCACTATAACCATTGGTTATCATTAAGAATAAGCCAAAATCTTGGGAGGAGCCCATAAATTAGATCCTTTTGCCCCATTAAGGAGAATTTATATAACTTAAAGTGGGTTTACATTCAATTCTAGGCAGCTTATGGTTAGCGTAGCTCTTTTCTAGAAAGCGGTGCTTATACGCATGGATTTTCTAATTAGATCAAAAATTGTACAAAATGAAGTTAAAAAAAAGTTGTAAAAAGACCAAGAAGATTAAGAAGTAAAAAAGAAAGACTAATATTTCTAATTTGTGTTTTTAATTAGAAAAATAATAACATTTATAGGGGGAGTAACATGGGCGTTAGATATACCCATCTTGGATTGACGCTGCTTGCAGCATCTATTGCCATGCCAGCCGTTGTGTCCGCTGCTGAAAGACGACAAATCGAAGAAGTCGTCGTGACTGCTGAACGAAAACAGTCATCAGTGCAGGACACATCAATTTCAATTACCGCGTTTACATCAGAGATGATGGATGATTTTGGTATTCGTAACCAATCTGATCTACAGAACCTTGTACCCGCGACAACTATCCAACCCTACGATTCAGCGATTCGTGGTGTTGGACGAAACTTTAGAAACCTAGGGGGTGACCCTGGTGTTGCTACCTATATGAATAACGTTTATTCAGAGGATTTGTATACAGCGACGATCGGTTCATTTTGGGATGTTGAGCGAATCGAAATTTTACGTGGCCCACAGGGCACGCTTTATGGCAGAAATGCTGTCGGTGGAGCGATGAACTTCATTTACAAAAAACCTTCTGATGAGTTTGAATTTTCAGCAAAAACAGTGCTCGGTGACTTCAATACCCGCGACTATTATGCGGTGGTTTCAGGTACCCTGATTGAAGACATTTTGACGGCAAGACTAGCAGGCTCATCTCGTGAACGTGATGGATGGATCGAAGAGAGAAGTGGCCTCGGTCCTGATCTAGACAGTAGTAATGAGCAGAACATTTCACTTTCTCTTGAGTGGAACATTACCGATAACATGAAGATTAATCTCCGCACCAATAGCGCGGATGTCGATCGTGTAATGGGTGGTGCAGATGGCGGTGGGTTGATTGTACTTCGAGGTGAAAACTTCGACGGTGATCTAAATCGAAACTTTACTAACCAAAGTCATCAGTTACGTGCAGTTGATCCAGCTACCACAAGTTTCACATCTCCTTCCTTTTTGAATCCAGCGCAGCCCGTTTTGAGTTTTACCAATCCAAGCACCGGTGCAGAGATATTGGCTCAGAGAGTACGACCAGGAATTGATCCAGGGGGCAACTTTCCGAACTATGGGCGTAATGCGCAATACAGCAACAGCGATTGTGTCTTCACCGACTACGGTGATATTGATGGCGATGATCTTTGTGCCTATACCAATGGTTTGAATAGAGAAGAATTTGATCAAGAAGGAACTCAGATGGAGTTCTCATGGGATATCAGTGATGGCTTAACCTTCAAATATATCTTTGGTTACAATGATCTTCTCTACCAGAGAATCACAGAAGATGACTCTACGGCTAGTTTGACAGATGACCGACAGTTCTATGTCAACCATGAAGCGACTTACTCGTCACATGAATTCCAGGTGTTCTGGGATGTCAGCGATACCTTGACTTTTACCTCAGGCGTATTCTTCTATGATGCAACCATCGATCAGCGCTATGATTTCTTCTCTTCTGTAGGGGGCAATCAGGTGACTAATCCTGCCTTTGCGCTAGATGGATTGGGCGGGCAAAGTGGTAATGTTCTGGATGGGCTGAACGCGTTCGTCGGATTACCCGCTGGAACCATCGCTGGAATTCCAGCTGGTACACCATTAGGTGCCATAGTTGGTGCCACCCAGATTGATGTTTTTTCAGCAAAAGAATTAGCGCGCTCACAAAATGCCCCTGTAGGTAGTTTCACAAGTGCGTTGAGCCTTTGGACGGGTGAAGCGGCCTTGGGTAGTGTTAAAAATGGCCCTGTGACCCTAGGTTCTGATTTACACTCTATGAATCAAACTAACCGGCAATCATTTGCTGCTTATACCCAAGGTGTTTGGGATATCAATGACAAATTCACTTTTACTTTCGGCATTCGTTATGCGAAAGATGAGTTACAAGGTGAAGAGCTTCTTGCTCGTTATATTGAAACTACAGGTTTACTGTCAGCATTCGGCATTGACTTGGCAACAGCTAATATCTTCCGCGGGGCACTTGATCCAGCGACCCTGCAACCTACTGGTAACGTGCCGCCATGGTTGGGGGGCGTACCGATTTCATTTGGTGCTTTCCGTGAGTTAGAAAGAGAAGACTCTAAAGTAACATGGCGTTTGAATCTTGATTATAACATCACCGACGACACCATGATGTACGGTAATGTGACAACAGGATATCGAGGGGGCGGTTTCAACTTGGCTTTCTTCAGTCAGACACCTCAGTTTGATCCAGAAGAGCTGATCGCCTTTGAATTAGGCTATAAGGCCCAATTCCTAGATGGCTCATTACAGTTTAATAGCTCAATTTACTTCTATGACTATGAATCGATTCATACCTTCACTGAAGAAGCCTGCCCTAATGGTTCTCAAGATGTAGATCCAGCAGACGCTACCAGCGCCTGTGCCGTCACTAATACGACTTCATCTGTACAGGCCGCACCTGGCGCAGAAATGCGTGGTCTTGAATTTGAAGTGCTTTGGTTAGCAACGGATGCTTTAACCCTGGGTGGTAACTTCAGTTATACAGACAGTGAATATACTGAAGACTTCTTTATTGTCGATGGTACAGATCCAGACAGAAATGCCGATATATTTGATGACGCAACACAAGTAGACCGTGTCAGAAGTATTAAAGGGAACGGATTGCAACAGGTGCCGGAGAAGAAATCGAGCGTCTATGCTTCATACAATATTCCCCTAGGTAATAAAGGAGAAGTAGACTTGCTGGGAAGCTGGGGTTATATCGATGATGTAAACTTCTCAGCCTTCCAAAATGCCCGAGATATAGCGCCAGCCTACGAACGTCTTGACATTCGTGCAACTTGGACCAGCCCTTCTGAGGCATGGGTCGTTAGTGGCTTCGTGAATAACGTGGCGAATGAAATTGGTATTCGACAAATTGAGCCAGGTGGTGGTGATGACGGATTCCGTCGTACTGCACAAGTGACTGAGCCAAGATTGTATGGTTTGGAAATCGCTTACACTCTTTTATAAGTCGATGACTCTTTTATAGGTCTATGACTATATAGTAAGTTAAAAGTAGTAATGAAAAAGGCGACCTTGGTCGTCTTTTTTTGTCTCGAGATTGCTTAGCCTAAAGGGGCGAGACGATGATTGACCGGCGATTAAAGTTCCCTCCATCGAGGTGGTAAAAATACACCTCAGTTGATAACGTAGCTTCTCAAGATTGGAACATCAGGAACAGGCAGGAGAGTAAACACATGAGCAAAAAAATTGATTGGTATTATTATCGAGGTGGCTGAACCAGCTGCACCAAAGCATCCAAGTTTTTGGAAGCCCGTAATATCAATATAAAAGAAAAGATGCCTGCGAGTAAGAAATTGCAAGCTGCAGATAGCGCTGACTTGCTCGCTGATGCATCGACATTGATTGCGTTAAAAGGTAAGAAGGTACAAAAGTTTTCTGTTAAATCCTCGATCTCTGACGAGGCGATAGCCGCGACCTTGGGGCCGACTGGCAACATGAGAGCCCCTACCATGCGCGTGGGCAAAACGATTATTGTTGGCTTTAATGAGGCTGTTTACGCGGAGTTTTTTGGATGAGGTTTTTCATTGGCTGAGGCTCATTATAATGCTGAGGCTCTATAAAAGCGCCTCTCTAAAAGATGCCAACCAGAAAGCGAAAAGTAGAAAAGCCGTGACGAGATTGGCTCTGACAATGTTGCGGTAGGATAATTTGATTTGCTCGTCTAGGCTGTCAGATTGTGAAACTTTACACATCATCACATCCATCATGATGATGATAGCGACAATGGGTGCAAAAGCCGGAACAACAGCACCTAATAAGAGAGAGGCGCCTTGAGGGTTCCAGCTTGGCTCTGAAAAAGGCAAAATCAAAATGAGCTGGAAGGCGAGTGCGTGGAGCATGATGCGTAGGAAGCCCATAGATTGAATTAGTTTTTTCAATAGCGTCTCTCTTTTCCAAGTTAAGTGAGGGCAAGATACAGGACTTGAATACAATTGCCTAGGGATGCGCTGACAAATTGGAAGTCAGTAGCAGTAAATATTGGGTGTGCACTTTGGAAAAGAAATTAGAATGAGCAAGATGCAATCCCTCTTAGGTATTTTGGTAGCACTATCATTTGGCGGTTTGATAACACTAGCTGGTGCGGAAGAAGGAAGTACCTTTTTTGGTTATTCCGTGTTCGCCATTTGTGCCGCGATGGCTTTTTCTATTCAGTGGCTCGCATTTATCCCTGCCTACATTAGGCGAACAGAAATCTACTATGATCTTGTGGGCGGGATTACCTATATCCTTGTTATCAGTTTTGCACTTATGGCGCATATAAGGACTGAGTTACTTATTGATGAGCGTACTCTGTTGATTGCGACGATGTGTGGTTTGTGGGCATTGAGGCTAGGAAGCTTTCTATTTAAACGTATTCTCAAGGCCGGTTCTGATAGTCGCTTTACTAAGATAAAACATGATCCCTTTCAGTTTTTAATGACCTGGACGATGCAGGGGTTATGGGTCATTTTTACGCTTGCTGCAGGCCTAGCCGCGATGACTTCGGCTCATCATTTGCCACTCGGCTGGTTTGGCTTGGTTGGCACCCTTTGCTGGATGATTGGATTTTCCATCGAAGTCATTGCTGATCGACAGAAAAGTCATTTTCGACAGAGCAACACAGGTTTTATCACCAGTGGATTGTGGGCCTGGTCTCGACATCCAAATTACTTCGGTGAAATTTTGCTTTGGATTGGTATCGCGCTGATTGCCTTCCCGGTACTCGAAGGATGGCGATTGTTTACTTTGATCTCCCCCTTATTTGTATTTGTATTATTGGTGTATATCAGCGGTGTGCGCATGTTAGAAAATAGTGCCATGAAACGTTGGGGAGAAGACAAAGCCTATTTGTCTTATCTTGAAAGGACTTCAGCTCTTGTTCCTCTACCCCCCTTTTCCCAAAAAAGCGAACTATCTGAATAGTATCCTAAGTCGCCGTCTAAGCTAAGAAAGGGCTTTACCTTCATCTAGCTTGATACTTTAGAATCTCTGCAAGTTCAATTCCTATGGAGCGCTTGTGGATACTCGATTAAAACTCAATATCTCTGGTATGACTTGCGATCGTTGTGTTGTTAGAGTATCTGGGGCGATCAAAGAAATTGGTTTCAAAGTGCTAAGCGTAGATCTGAACCATGCCGCAGTATCAACCAAACAATGGATTTCACCAGCTGCCCTCAGTGCCATCATAGCGCAACAATCTTATGTTCTGGAAAAGGTGTCTATAGATGGGCAAGCCACCATCCCCGTTTATGGCATGTCATGTCAGAAATGTGTAACGCGTGTTACAAGTGCGCTGAACTCGATCGAAGGGGTAGAATCTGTCAATGTTAGCCTGAATGAGACCAACGCTGTCATCAAAGGCAAGGTAGAATTGGATGGCATAATTTCAATGATTGAAAGCCTTGGATATAGCACAGAAGAAGGTGATACCGATGAAAGCGTGGTTTTGGAAGCGCCTAAAATCGGTCTGGAAAAAAGCAATATACATTTGCAAATTGAAGGTATGTCCTGCGCCAGTTGCGTTTCAGCAGTCGAAAAATCACTGAGTTCAATTCCCGGAGTAGAGGAGGCTACGGTCAATTTTGCCGATGAGTCTGCTTATGTAATCGGTCGTGTCGAATTGCCTGTGCTGGTTGAAGCTGTCAAACGCATAGGTTATGGCGCGCAAGAATTAGAAGCGATTGATCCTAGGGAAAAAGAGAAAAATCTTGCACGCAGATTCCGTCAAGGCGTGGCTAATTCCGTGGTCGCTCTCGTCGTTGCCAGTTTGCTTATGGCCGGTATGCTTTTAGACATGCTGCCACCCTTAACAAATCAGATCTTTTGGTCAGGTATTGGGATTGTTGTGCTTTTGATCATGATGGTATCAGGCGGGCATTTTTACCGTAATGCCTTAAAGTCAGCGCAGTATTTTTCTACCACGATGGATACTTTGATTGCGATAGGTACTGGTACCGCCTGGTGTTATTCAATGTGGGTTGTACTCTTTCCCGAATCATTGCCAGCTGAAAGTCGACACCTGTTCTTTGAAGCGGCTCTGTTCATTATCGGCTTTGTCAATCTTGGTAAAAGCCTTGAGCTAAATGCAAGAGGAAAGGCGTCTGGGGCTATTGGAAAACTGCTTGATCTAAGCCCTGCTAACGCGATTCTTGTCAAAGGATCGGAGGAAAACTCAGTACCCCTTTCTGAAGTTGTTGTAGGTGATCTGTTGCGGGTTAAACCTGGGGATAAGGTGCCTGTTGATGGCATTGTCCAGGATGGTTTCTCAAGTATAGATGAATCAATGTTGAGTGGAGAGTCAGTGCCTGTCGAAAAACTAATAGGCGATTCAGTTGTTGCAGGTTCCGTCAATTTGTTCGGTAGTTTTCTTATGCAGGCTAAACAAGTCGGTAGCGAAACCACGCTTTCCAGAATGATTGGTTTGGTGAAGAATGCGCAGAATTCAAAACCGCCCATTGGTCGCTTAACAGATTCAATAGCGTCCTTTTTTGTACCTATAGTGCTATTGATTGCGGCGCTTTGTATTGGGTACTGGGGACTTATTTCTACTGAGGGTAGTCCGGGTCTTGTTGTTGTGACAGCGATGTCAGTTCTGATTATTGCTTGCCCCTGTGCTTTAGGCCTGGCGATACCCGTTTCGATTATGGTGTCAATGGGTAGAGCAGCAGAAAATGGTTTGCTTGTTAGAAATTCTGATGCGCTGCAAGCCGCCGCGAAAATTGACACCATTGTCCTTGATAAGACGGGGACGCTAACTTTAGGTAAGCCAAGTGTTGTGCAAGTTAATTGCGATGGTGACTTGGATCAAATGTTGAGTGTCGCGCTTTCTCTTGAGCATCATTCTGAACATCCTCTTGCCCAGGCGATTATCAATTACTGCACGGATAAAGGAGTAGAAAGAACCCCAATTGAGAACTTTCAAATATCTCCCGGCGGGGGTGTGGCAGGGCAAATGTCCGGTGTGAACATCAGACTAGGAAATAGAAGGTATCTTAACCTGGATCAAAGTGATGTTGATGAAGCGGGGACGACGATTTATGTCTCTCGAGATGAAAAATTGTTAGGTAGTTTTGTGTTGGAAGACACTTTGAAAGAAGATTCCAAAGATGTCATCCGCCGCCTTCAGAATATGGGCATCAATATCGTTATTTTATCGGGAGATAATAAAGCCAGTACCACCAAAGTAGCAAAGAGTTTAGGAGTAGAAAATTTTCAATACGAGTTAAGCCCAGAACAAAAGCTTGCAGAAATAAAGCGCTTGCAAAAACAGAATGCAAAAGTGGCTATGGTGGGAGACGGCATCAATGATGCCCCCGCGCTGGGTGCAGCAGATGTGGGTTTCGCCATGGGAGAGGGCACTGACATCGCGATCGAAAGTGCGGATATTGCGGTATTGAGCAATCGCCTAGAAAAGATTGTCATTGCCCTGACACTGTCAAAACTCACCATGCGTAATATCTATCAGAATTTAAGCGGTGCTTTTGCATACAACGTCCTTTTGATTCCTGTTGCAGCGGGTGTATTTTATCCCTTATTGATTAACCCAGGATTTGCGGGTTTGGCAATGGCGTTGTCTTCTCTCACGGTGGTGAGTAATGCAAATCGGCTAAGGTTCCAAAATTTGTCCTAGATGATGACTTAGCTAAAAAAAAGATGTTACATTTAGTAAAAAAGAGGAGATCATTTTGATGACAGAACCCATACACATAGAAGTATTTACCGATTACGTTTGACCCTGGTGTTATCTCAGTACAGTTAGTATTGAAAAATTAAGACAGGAAGAAGGCGTAACAATTTCTTGGTCATTCTTTCCATTGCACCCTGAAACACCGGCTGAAGGTTTAGCTCTTTCTGATCTATTTAGAGGCAGAGAAGATCAGCTTGCTGGTTTTATGAGTCGAACCCGAGAAATAGCCAAACAGGAAGGTCTCGACTACGGTACTAGGACAATGACTTATAACAGTCGTTTAGCCCAAGAACTAGGTAGTTGGGCTGATAGTTTTGAAGAAGGGGATGCATTGCATGATCTGCTTTACCGCGCCTATTTTGTTGATAACAAAAATATTTCCGATATTGGAGTACTGCTTGAACTGGCCCAAGAAGCTGGTTTAGATAAGATTCTGGCAAGAAAAGTATTAGAAGAGCGGTCGCAAAGTGCAGTGATTGATGAAGCATGGACTAGAGCTAGAAACATGGGCATCACAGGTGTTCCTACTTTTGCCAGTGCTGATCTCGTTGTCGTCGGCTGCCAGAGTTATGACATATTAATGCGATTCGTTAATCATCTTAGGAAATTGAACCAGGAAGGTTAAAATTATTGTGGCTAAAATTTTGGTCATATAAATTTGACTGTTTTGAGACCTTGGAAGCGCTATTAGTTTGGTTTGAATCTTGCCGCTAAGCCGCCCAATCCTCTGACTAACCAACGTGGTTGATGCTTAGCCCAAGTGACTGCCGCTTGATTGGCGATTCCGGGAATTCGGATAACTTCTTTGTTCATCAACGCCTCATATCCTTCTCTTGCGACTTCTTTGCTTGTCGACATCATAAAGGGGGGAATTTGAGCGCCTTGTAGATTTTCCAGCAAATCTGTTTTGGTAATGCCGGGACACAATGCCGTGGTACTGACGCCACTTCCTTTTAATTCTTCTGAAAGGGATTCTGTTAGTGATAATACAAATGCTTTGCTGGCAGCGTAAACAGACATAGAAGGTACCGGTTGAAATGATGCCACGGAAGCCACGTTCATGATTCTTCCAGCGCCCTTTTCTATCATGCTCGGTAAGATTGCATGGATCAATCGGGTCAAAGCTGTGATATTGAGTGAAAGAAGAGAAGCGATATCTTCGAAGTTTTGTTCAGGGAATGTCCCTGGGTATGCGACACCGGCGTTGTTCACAAGTACGTCGATTGAAGAAGGATCGATTGCATCCAGAAGATAATCCATCCCTGTTGTAGTTGACAGATCGCAGGCTACAATTTGCACTTTAACGTCACCTCCTAAATCACCTCCATTTTCTAATGCCTCGGCAAGATCTTGTAATCTCGACTCTCGTCTGGCAGTGATAATAAGATCAAATCCCTTCTCCGCAAACTGTCGAGCCAGTGCTTCCCCGATACCTGAAGAAGCACCTGTTATGAGCGCTTTTCCCCTAGCCATTTTTGTCGTCCTCTTCTTCTTTTGAAGATCCTGTCATCATTTTCTGAAGCCAGCTTTGGTATGCCATCATCGGTTGCATGGCGCTGCTGACAATGTCTTTATATTGTGCCTGAGTCGATTCCTTTAGATAATCTTGTGCGCGTTTAAGCATCTCTGCCTGGAGTTTTTCAACATTCGGCAAGCCAATAAACTGCCGTAATTCTTCAGGGGTAATATCTACATCAATACTTATTTTCATCTGTTTTTGTCCCTGGTTGACATGATTGCCTCTTACTCTAACAGAAACCATAGTCCCTTGAGCATACGCTTCCTTTTTGCAAAAAAAAGGGCCTGATAATCAGACCCTTTATTCAATATTCAAACTGGACTCACTATTTGATGATGCTTAGCTTTCTGACTCTGGCTCAAATACTTTTCGAACTGCTTCACCACTTTCTTCGAAAGCATTCTTAATGATGCCGGATTGTGTCTTTGTTGCATCCTTAACACCGCTCCAAAATGATGTACCGTACTCTTTCTGTAAGGTCATAAATCCAGAAATATCACTGACTTCAGGTAGCTTCTCTGAAAAGGTGCTATTCAATTCAAAATACTTCTGAACGTTTTCGCGCTGGTTGCTTATGATCTCTTTGAAAGCATTTTGATTGATTTCAAAAAACGTTCGACCTAAGTCTGCTTGTTTCTGTAATACGCTCATTTCTAGCTCCTTTACAAATCAATGTTAGTTTTAAGCTGCTTTTGCAGTTGATTTCTTTGCCTTTGCTTTTGGCTTAGCTTTTACTGGTGCTTCTTCTGCAACTTCTTCAGAGGCAGCTTCTGTCGATTCGGTAACAGGAACAAAGGCTAATTTGACAGCATCTTGTGTTTCTATAAATGCATCTTTTACGATTTCATTTTGTGCTACGACTGCGCCCTTAGCGTTATTCCATAGCGTCTGGTTGTATTCTTTTTGCAAATTAACGAAACCTGTTACACCTTTGATTTCGCTGATTCGAGAGCCGAAATCCTTATTAACATCAAAATATTGTTGAACGTTATCTCTTTGCAAGCTAACGAGCTCTTTTACAGTGTTCGTGTTTATCTCGTAAAGAGATTTGCCTAAAGTGGTCTGTCTTTTCAATATGCTCATCTTTCTCTCCTGCTATCTCTGCTTGTGGGGCCTTCACATTCTTCTAAGTTAATGCCATTGAAAAGTGCGATTGGGGATTTGTTGCGGTGCATCATATTATTGCACTGCAACAAAATCAAGACTTATTCTCAAAAAATGCTCAATTCCCCTTAGTCGCCGTAAATTGGGGAGATATGGAGAGGAATATGGCGTAAATTCTAGAAAATTCCACTAAATTGCTGGTTATTTTGAGGCAAAAGCCAGACTTGATTCTGCTTGTTAACTCGGACACACTCAGTGCGTTGTGTATTGCAACATTAATGTCATGCAAAATAACAATAAAAAGTACCAATAAAAAGGGTAATAACTTGTCTCAGAAGCGTGCAAATACAAAGCAGAATTTCCAACATCCCCCTCTACTCAGTACGCTGACTGAAGTACCTCGCACATTGCTAGAAATAAGTTCCCTCGCAGTTATGATGCCTTCTCTGGCCTCACTGCCCCGGGGTGATGGACACCCCGTGCTGGTCTTGCCCGGTTTTATGGCGGGAGATGGGTCCACAAGCATGCTACGTCACTATCTTTCACTCATGGGTTATAAGGCTTTACCGTGGGCCCTCGGCAGGAATACAGGTAAGCCAGAAATACTTGAGCACAAATTGGGAAAACGATTTCTAGAGATTAGTGAGCAATATCAATCAAAGGTAAGTCTTGTTGGCCAGAGTCTGGGAGGGGTTTTTGCTCGGGAGATTGCACGAAGTTTCCCTTCCGAGGTAAGGCAGGTCATCACCCTCGGCAGCCCCATTTCGGTAGAAGAATCCGGGTCTGTCGTTTCATTGGTGAGCCGACTTTTCGAAAATCAATCTGGATTGTCCGTTGACGCGATGAGAAAACGGTTGGGGGTTTCTCATAGGGTGGGTGCGCCGTCGGTGCCGATGACGGCTATTTATAGTAAAAGAGATGGTGTTGTAAACTGGCAAGCATGCATGGAATTGGAAGAAGATATTGAAACACAAAATATTGAAGTCTCAGGGAGCCATTGTGGAATGGCCTTTAACCCTAGGATATATTACATTATCAGAAATCGCCTATCACAGGCAGAGGGTAGATGGGAAAGATACGAAAGTCCCTGTTTGTATCATCCTACACAGTCATTGCGGGAATTAGTTTAATGAGAGAATTTAAGAAGTATCCCAATCGGCGACTCTATGACACCAAGGAAAGTTGTTATGTCACAGTAGAGGATATTAGAAAGATCGTATTGAAGGGAGAAACCATCCATGTTCTTGATTCCAAGACTGCTAAGGATTTGACACGATCTGTGTTATTACAAATTATCTCAGAACAGGAAGGAGAGGGTCACGAACCCATACTGACTAATCGCGTGTTGGAGCAGTTAATTCGATTCTATGGCGCCCCAATGCAAAATGTCGTCAGTCGGTATATCGAGCAAAGTATTACCACATTTATTGAGCATCAGGAAAAGTACCGCAGCCGTCTTCAAGACCTTTCCGGATCGGAACCCTTTAATTTAATGCGCAAAGCCCTTGAGCAAAATGTTGAGTTTTGGAACCGATTGGCCCAAAGCGGTCAGGATCGCAAAAACAAGAGCTAAGAATTGAAATTTAGCAGTCTGCTAGGACTGCCACAGCTTCAATAATTCTGTTAGTTCGTCATAGTGATTAATAACCAGTGCAGCGTCTTCCAGTTCCGAGGCATCAACATAGGGACTGTTGATTGCAATAACCTGCATCCCTGCAGCCCTTGCAGCTTTAATCCCAGTAGGTGAATCTTCAAAGGCAATACAAGAATCGGGATCTAAACCCAGTCTTTTGGCGCAAAGCAAAAAAATATCAGGGTGTGGTTTTCCCCGTTTTAGATCCGGGTCATCTCCACAGACTACGGTCTGAAAATGCTTAGCCCAGGCTTTATTTGATAGTTTGAGATCGACTAAATGTTGATGTGAACTTGTCGCAAGGCCAATGGGGAGTTTGGTTTTAGACAAGGCCTCGATAAAATGTCCAGCACCCGCTATTTCTTTAGTGTCAACGAATAGTTTCTTTAGAATGACCTCTCTCTCAGCTAAGTATTGTTCTGCCTTGATTGGTAAATCATAGTGGTCGATAACAATTTGAGCGCTTCGTTTGGAGTCCCCCCCCATGCACCTTTTCTTCAAGGCAAGTGTGTATTTCACTTTAAAAGGATCAAGCACCTTTTGCGACGCAATAGTATAGAGCGGCTCTGTATCGAGCAGCGTGCCGTCCATATCAAAGATTAAACCAGCAGGTTTTATCGGTAGTTGATTCATAAATACCCTTCAATAAAAGATTTTGCGAGGGATTCTATAACTTCATGGGGTATCAGATCATCCTTGTCGGTCAAGATACTTTCTGCCTCAGAGGCCAGAGACATCAGTTCGAAGAGCATTTGTGGGTTTAAGTTAATCGTCTTTTCTTCTGCTATGACGATATGTGTGAGGAAAAATGACAGAACTTCTTCTTTTGACATTGATCTGGTGATCGTATTTATGCGCATGTGGTGGTATCCCAGTGAAGGGCAATAATATCGCCAATGACAGACGATCGTCTATAAAACGAATGAATATAAAAGCAGGTTTTTAGGTCTATTTGATCGTTTTCTGTTCGGCCGCACTGGTATAGACTGATTATCTCACGAAGGATAAGAAGGCATAATTAAAATAGGGTCAGCCTAGTGCAAAAAGTCACTTACACTGAACGCCGCTCTGGGGAAGATAGAAGGAAATCCCCGCGTCGAGATATAAAGCGTTTTCTTACGTCATTTTGGAAGCTATCAACTTATAGGCGCCATTGGCAAAGGCGCACTCCCTACTATCGTAAAAAAACCTATACGCTCTACCTTTCTGATCGAATCTGATCGCTTGTTGTTAGCCTTATCTTTTTATCATGAAAGTCGATCTTTGATTTTGTGATATGCAGCTGAAAGCTCTTCCACTACTATTTTAACATCTTCTTTGATTGCAGCACTTTTCTCGCTTGCATTTTCTTCAAGTAATCTATATTTCTTCTCAAGCGCTTGCCATTTTGATTCCAAACCTTCCAATTCATCCCTGAATTCTGACTTGGCAAGATGTGCTTGTACATTCAGTTCATCTCTTTGAGTTTTTAGTTTATCCCAAGCTTTATGAAAATCAATATCCATTACTAGTCTCCCTATCTCGATTTTGTTAAGTGTAGAATGCGGCTAAATAGAAAGCATTGACATGCGTCAATCGTAGAAATAGTTCCTTATCGTCAAATTGAATGAGAGGAAACTGGCAGAATATTAGAATATTTTTGATCCCAGTCAATCGACCATGCTTGTTGTTGCGCTATGATGTATTAATGCAAAAGTTAAGATTGATAACGTTCAACATTGCCCATGGCAGAGGGCTTTCTCCCTATCAAGGATTCCATTCTACTCGATATATAGAGAACATCCTTCGAAAGATTACAAAGTTGTTAACAGAGGCCGATGTAGATATTGTTGCCTTGCAGGAGGTTGATGAAGGTTCGTACTGGAACAAAAACATCAACTTGATCGAAGTTATTCGCAAGGAAACACCGTATCACCATGGTTTTTTTGGAATAAACAACCAACGCGGGGGGCGGAAAAATTTGAATTATGGGAATGCATTTTTATCCCGTTATCCGGTTCACTCTCACCATACCCAGCCATTCTCTATAGAACAAATTGGTGGGAAAGGATTTATGTATGCAGAGTTTGAGGTTAAAAACCAAAGGATTCCTGTCATTAATCTGCATCTCGACTTCCGTTCGAAACTAAGACGTAAACAGCAAGTTGATCAAATCATTGCTTATCTAGAAAATAAGCCATGCGATGGCAATGCTTTACTACCCATTATTTGTGGTGACTTCAATTGTACCGCCCAACGAACCGGGGATGCTGCGCAATATTTGTTTGACTATTTAGAACGGGAAAAGAACTACAGCTTATTGCCTGACGGTACTCATACATTCCCGGCCCATTTCCCTGCGACCGCAATTGATTTTATCTTTATGCCTCATGAATACAAAATCCTACACGTAGAGGTGCCGAAGGTTTATTTGTCGGATCACAGGCCAGTCTTGATTGAATTTGCAAACCAAGCGAGACGTGAATGAATAGATACATCTATTGGTGGAAAAATGTAGATACGAACGCCATCATGGTGTGCTTTTCTGAGAAAATGTGACGGTTGAAAAATAAACCATGTTTGATTGGTCGACATTAATAATTACTTTAGGTACTGGTACATGGCTGGTATTGGGCATAGGTACAGCGGGCCATGCACTACTCTATAAACGTGAGCCGAGTACGGCGCTGGGTTGGTCTTTAGTGTGTCTACTAGCTCCCTATTTTGGTGCGCTCGCTTATCTTGCTATTGGCATTAATCGTATCGAGAGGCGAGCGCAACGGTTTGACCTCGTCTCAGATGAGAAGTTACAAAAGATCCCAAAAGATTTTAAGGTTCAAACAAGTGAGCTCGGAGCATCCGGTAAGCTTTTTGTATCCATTTCTGATCGAATTATCAAACGACCCATTTTACAAGGGAATCATATCGCTCCGTTTTTTACAGGCGAAACTGTATTCGATTCCATGTTGCGTGATATTCAAATAGCTAAAAGTTCGATTTTGTTAATGACTTATATATTTCGAACTGATGATATAGGTCGGCGATTCGTCAAGGCTTTAACCGAAGCCAAGAAGCGAGGAGTTGAGGTCAAAGTGCTTATTGACGGTATTGGAGAAAGATACACTTGGCCACTGCCCAGTGACGTGTTGAGGACTGCTGGAATTGATGTTTGTACTTTTCTTTCCCCTAGATTATTTCCCCCCTCTTTTCATCTCAATTTACGTAACCATCGAAAGTTACTTATTGTCGATGGGTCCGTCGCTTTTACAGGGGGTATGAATCTGGGAAATCAGCATCTTGTAGATAGTTCGGGGAACGCGCTTACAAGTGATATGCACTTTCGCTTAACGGGTCCAATCGTTTCGCAGCTTACCCCAGTTTTTTCTGCAGATTGGCGGTTTGCAGGTGGCGATTACATTAAATTGATTGATTATGGAAACAAGGTAGGTTTAAAAGATCTTACAGGTGATAGCTGGGCTCGCGTGATTACCGACGGTCCCGATGATGATTTGGGAAAGCTAGCGCTTGTTATCAATACCGCTATTTCTGCGGCTAAAGACTCCATTAGGATTTTGACACCTTATTTTTTACCCAACCGTGAAATGATCGCAGCTTTAAAATCAGCGGCTTTAAGGGGAGTAGAGGTTGAAATAATATTGCCAGAAAAAAGTAACCTTCGGGTCGTAGACTGGGCGACGAAGAATCTTCTCTGGGAGATTCTAAAGTGGAATGTAAAGGTGTTCTATCAACCCGCTCCCTTCGCGCATACAAAATTACTTATCGTGGATGGATCGTATGTTCAAATTGGCTCGGCGAATTTGGATCCTCGGAGTCTACGTTTAAATTTCGAACTGGTGGTAGAAATCGTCGACAAGACCTTTGCCATAGATCTTGAAAAGCACTTTAAGAAAATTCTTAATTCTTCCCGACAGACTAATTTAAGAGAACTTGATGCTCGAAGTATATTTGTGAGGCTTCGAGATTCTTTGGCTTGGTTATTTTCTCCTTATCTATAAATTCAGAATAAACCCGTTTTGCCATAGGTTTAAATCTGGCTTATTACAATCTCCTTAATGGTTAGTTTACAATGTACAGCTTGTTAATGTTGAATAAGGTAATGAATGATAGAGA
Organism: Pseudomonadales bacterium; assembly: GCA_016763855.1. Classification (GTDB taxonomy): domain Bacteria; phylum Pseudomonadota; class Gammaproteobacteria; order Pseudomonadales; family Azotimanducaceae; genus JAHRVQ01. The sequence continues at coordinate 1,886 of JAESSY010000026.1, read as the reverse complement.
TTAGTCATTTGGGTAAAAAATTTGGTGATGCAGAAGCGGTAATCAATTTGAACCTGAACCTGGTGCCGGGAGAAATATTGGGGTTTTTGGGTCCCAATGGCGCTGGGAAATCGACCACCATGAAAATGTTGACCGGTTTTATGAACCCATCTAGTGGACACGTTAAAATTTTTGGTCATGATGTTATGAGTGACCGCATAGAGGCGCAGAAACTAATTGGCTACCTACCCGAGGGAGCGCCTGCCTACGAGGAAATGACGACGCAATCCTATCTGGGCTTTATAGCGGAAGTGAGGGGTTTCTCGGGACTCGAAAAAAAGAAGAGAGTCGAAGAAGTCATTGTTAAGATGTCGCTTGATAAGGTTGTGCATCAAAAAATTGAGACTCTGTCCAAGGGCTTTAAGCGTAGGGTAGGCCTGGCTCAGGCAATTATTCATGATCCAATAGTCTTAATTCTGGACGAGCCAACAGATGGTTTAGATCCAAACCAAAAACACCAAGTCAGATCACTCATTAAAAGTTTGTCCAAGGAAAAAATTGTTGTTATTTCGACTCATATTCTTGAGGAAGTCACCGCAGTGTGTAATCGCGTCATCATCATTTCTGAGGGTAAGCTTTTGTCGGATTGTTCTCCCCATGAGCTTGAGAAAAAATCAGCATTCTATGGTGCAGTTTCCATAGAGTTTCATGTTGATGTAGATCTTAATGCTGTAAGCGACGCACTTATTTCTCTGAGCGAAGTGGATAAGGTTCAAGTGGCCGATGGCTTGTTAACCGTCTACCCCGTTGCGACGGCAAAATTGTACACTGTGCTCTATAACTTCTTTCATCAAAATGGAATGTTTGAAAGTAAAAAGCCGACTGCCATGTATCTTGAAAAAGGGAAGCTTGATGATGTTTTTCGTCAGATTACCCAGGGAGATGCAGCATGAATCATTTGTTTATCGTTACGAAAAGAGAGTTGAGTAGTTACTTTGTGACTCAGTTGGCTTATGTATTTATCTTAATGTTCTTGATTTTATCTGGCGTGTTCACTTTTTATATCGGGGATCTATATGAACGTGGTCAGGCTGACCTTCGACCGTTTTTTGGTTTTCATCCTTGGCTTTATCTCTTCCTTGTACCCGCAATTTCAATGCGTTTATGGTCGGAAGAACGTAAATCCGGAACAATTGAATTACTCATGACCTTGCCCATGACACGAAGCAGTATAGTGCTGGGTAAGTTTTTGGCTGCTTGGTTATTTACGGGTCTTGCGCTGACTCTGACCTTTCCCCTCTGGATAACTGTTAACTATCTCGGTAATCCGGACAACGGTACAATTCTCGCAAGCTATATCGGAAGTTGGTTTATGGCAGGGGGGTTTATTGCGGTAGGGTCTTGCATGTCTGCTTTGAGTAAGAGCCAGGTGATTGCTTTTATTTTGAGCGCAGTTGTTTGTCTCTTGTTCATTATGGCGGGTTTTCCTATGGTATTGGATATATTCGAAGCATGGGTGCCGCTTAGGGTTTTAGATGGTATTGCTAGTCTAAGTTTTCTAAGTCACTTTCAAGCGATCTCAAAAGGTGTTCTAAGTTTAGGAGACATACTGTATTTTATTTCGGTTATTGCTGCATTTTTATTAGCGACGGTGGTTGTTGTTGAACTCAAGCAGGCGAATTAGTCATGATCAAAAATATTAGTGCCTTAGGGCGCTTAACCTTCATTGTTGCAGGGTTTTTTATTTTTTCGCTCGCCAACAATACGCTATTCTCTGGTTTTCGATTGGATCTGACAGAGAATAAATTATACACCTTGTCAGACGGAAGCAGGGAAATTATCAACAGTATAGAAAGCCCAATAGATCTCTATTTTTTCTTTTCCGAAAATGTGAGTAAAAATCTAAC